>JBLHXJ010000154.1:0-7185 GCA_047629535.1 Arenicella sp.
ACAAGATCACCGTCAGAAGCGGTTCGCTTGATAGTCATTGAAAGTTCTGGGTACTTCTTATAACGGCTTGCAAACAAGCTCAACAACGCGTCTCGCCCATCAGCTATATTCGGCGCATGCTCAATAAAGTTTTCGCTGTAACATTCATTGCGCAAAATATCTATCCGATCCGATGGATCAAGATCAGGGCGACTCTCAAGTATTTCCATACAATACAAGGCCTTCTTTAAATTCGCCGCCTCTAAAGCAGTTCCTGCGCTTTCTTTTGCTTGAAGTTCACCGACCAAAGTAAGTGTCAAAACTCCAAAGAGTAAGGCTTTAAGAGGTATCATTTCAGTATTCATATATTTCCTTTATATCAGCTGTGTCAGAGTGTACATGTATGTAACGCCTTGCCAAGGGGCGGCGCGTTTTATTGCCGTCCCGCGGAGCAGCTTGCGGCGGAGTAAACTTTGGCGACTTGTTATGTATTTTCATTTACGTTTATCAGTGTAACTATTTTTTAGTAAATGCTTCTTTACCAATTTTATAGAGGTAGGTCACATATACGATTGTCACTGTTGCTATAACAAAGTTGTCTTGCCAAGTTCGGCCCCAATTATCTGGATGTTGCCCACTTTGAAACATTACGGTTGTAAAAACGATACCAATCATAAGCACAACGCCAGCGAGTATGGTGACAACAATAAATTTTATTAGAAGTTTGATCTATTCCTCACTCTTCGCTTGATTAGAAATGTACATAACGCCGTTAAAACGGGGGCGCGTTGTCTACGCGTCCGAGCACACGAAGTGTGCGGTAGTGTTTGACCTTGTTAATTACTCTATTTGCATTCAATCAAATCCCTCCTAGAACGATGATATGTCCGTCACCATTTTTCTCTGGCTCGATATGAATAGTATTCGCTCCCAAGGCGTTATCACCTAACCAGTTTGTCACTTCGCCAGGAAACAATGGCTTATGACTAAAATGCTCGTTTGCTAATCTCAAGCAATAATCTGATTGCATAGCGTTAGATATGTGGATTACAAACATTGTATGTTCAATATTTTCTCCAAGATGATCTTCGTCAAACGTTGAAAAGTAATGTTTGGCCACTTAGAATCAATAAGCGTGGCAGATATGGATGCGGAAGTAAGACTCAGAATCATTACAGCACTAAATTGTAAATTGAGCTCCAAGTAATTAGCGGCCCGCGGTTTTAATAGCTAGTACGGCTTTAGTCTTAACGATCGTAATGAGTTGCAACTGCCTTATACGATATTTTAATAACGTCAAACGTGATCGCTTGTACTTTTAATGTCGATAGTTATCGTTCTTTATTTGCGCGATTTCAGAAAATATATGGTCGATGAAAAAAATCAATTCATCTGATTGATGTTCGGTCATTTCAACTAGCTGCTCGAAATGAGCATGCAAAAAATCTCGAAACAATGACGATGAGTCAATGCTTGCCTCAAGCACCATACCCCAGTCCAAGAAGGCCCGCTGGCTGTCTTTTATATTAAGCAGAATGAGTACATTTTGATGGCGATTATCATTCGATATTTTAGCGTACAGGCTCTGTATCTGCGCCGACTCACCCTCTATAAGTTGGATGATTCGGCCGGCTTTGTACGACAACACGCCGGATATATTATGATTCATATTCTTGGCGGCAGCTCGCTCGACCAAACTGTCTAGCCAAACAGGTTTAGCGCCGGGGGTAGCTCCATCAGGCAATGTTGCGCGACTTGTATAGACGATGGTTTGGACCATGATTGCGCACCAGTATTTTGTTGCTGTAGGGAATTTACTTCATATTTACAACAACTTATAACACCTAAAGCCTATACTTACCAGCCACCAACAAGAGCTGAGCCGATCAGAAGCCGATTAATAAAAAAATAAGTAATCCATTTCTGGGCCCATCTAGTAAGCTCTACCTACTGGTAAAATTTACTGGATGCTTGGTCGCGTTTTCGGTTTACTCCCACATAACTATAGTCAACTCGTAAACCGAAACAGGAGTGTACCTGCTCAGCGTCGGCATCGATATACAACTCAACATCGTGCTTGAAGCGAAGCAAGCGAGAGGTAAATGCCGCATCAACGTAATCATCGGTCTGCGCGGCAATATTGTTACCACCGATTCCACTCAGGCAATCAATAATCCGTGTTTTAGTACCCACCACACGGCCCTTCAACGACAAGGCATCTACCTGTTTAGTGGGTTGGCTGGCCGGCTTTCGGGCTGCGCGGCAAATCGGCCATCAGCAATGCCAAATTTTTGTGCTTTGCGGATAAGAATTCTCCATACAAAGGGGTTGATCAGGTTGTTGGTGCCGACCATAGATTTTTTTCTTCAATTGATATTTTTAGCACTGCAACCAATAGCGTCAGACTCGACTGAATGGGTAAAACGAGTATTGCGCTGAGAGTGTACTTTAAATCAAACTCGATAGTGGTCCGCAGGGGGCGCTCGGACCTTAGCTAACGTTAGCAAGCACCCCAGATAAGCCGCAAGTCCTAAGCTTAAGTGCCGGTAAATTTGGCCTCTCGGCGTTCAACACGGGCGGTTGTTCCTTCGATAAAGTCATTGCTAACAAATAATTTATGTAGCGCCACATTCTCTCGATCAAGTGCTTCGCTGACCGCTGCGACTAAAGGTCCATTGATCAATTTCTTAATTTCAGATATCGCTAAAGCGGCTCCTTGGGGCGGGCATAATTTGCGCGCTTGATCCTTGGCGTAAGTAAGTAAATCAGCGTGCGGTAAAACTTTGTTCGCGAGTTTTAGTTCAACAAGTTTTTCTGCGTTAATAGGCTCAGCAAAAAACATGATCTCCTTAGCTTGATGTAGGCCCATCAAGCGTGGCATCAATAGAGACGAAGCTAGCTCAGCCGCGATACCCAGTTTAGCGAAAGGTAGCCTTACCCAAGCGTGTTCAGATACGTATATTTGATCGGCACCCGCGAAGGTCATGGTAAATGCGCCGCCTATAGCAAAACCGTTAACAGCCGCAATGATTGGCTTTGGGCACTCGAACATTTTCAGCGTCGTACGCTTCTGTGCGATGTCACTGGTGTCGATCTGCTTCAGAATTTCCTCAGACACGCCCGCCAGCGCATCTGGGTTAAAGTAGCCACCGCTGCTATAGGCCTCTTTGCTCTCATCTGTAGAATCTGGATCGACCGCTCCAGTAATGATCATCGCGTAGGCTGAGTTGTCTTTTTCGTATTCATCAATCGCATAATAGATTTCCAAAAAAGACAGCATGCTCAAAGCATTCTTTCGCTTTGGCGTGCTTAGCGTCAAGGTAACGACGCCATCGGCATCTTTATGGTAATGAATATCTTGGAATTGATCTGGTGACATATTTTTAACCCTGCATTAATTGAACTTAATATCTAATCATAGTTTATGCCAATTCTTGTGAGCGTGAATATAAGCTTACCTATCGTTTGCCAGCTGAAGATGTTGTCGGCCATATAAAAAATCAATAATCAGAGCTGACCTTATCGCCAAGTCGGCATCGAAAAATCTTAAAGTCAGATGAGGTATTTACGACGATAAGCTGATGGGTGACTAAAAGACGTTTTAATTAACAACGCCGAGTTTGATCTTGTCTACGACGCCAACATCAAGCAATCTTTAAGCGACCTTTAAGCAAAGGACTGAGCTACTCAGAGCAGATCGTATTTCTAGCCTGCCGGCGGTCGTTATGGACACTCAGCGAGTTCACTAAGTTAGCGTTAGCTTCCACCGATACCGGGAATGTCCTCGCTATTGAGAGTATTCATCTGCTTGGCGCGTTTGCGCAATTTAAAATCAAAGCGATAATCCATTTTGCATGGCTTGCCCGCACAGGTAGCTGGCGCGAATTCAGTGTGGAACAGCACTGAAAGTGCCAACTCTGTCATTTCCTGATGCGGTGTTTCATACACGCTCACTTCGTCTACCTTACCATTCTCATCGATTGCAGCAATCAATCGTAACCAGCCGCCACGTGCAATTCGCTGGTGTCCTTTGATTAATGGCATATAGATAGATTTAGTTCCGTGCTTCGGGAACGGTGGAATTTCATCTTTGGCGAGGCCATCAAAGTGCAAGCGATATAAGTTGCGTTGCTCCTGTGTCAGCTGGTCATATTCTTTGTTAAAGGGGATCGGAGATTTAGCTTCGATAGGTCGAAATTTTGACCCCATTGGCGCATCGCCATACAGCTTATAGAAATCCCTTGCATCGGCCACGCCGGTAACGAGCGACAAGCAAAGTAACGCGAAAACGATTTTTTTACACATATCATTTCTCCTAAAAATATTAGCCTAAAGCCAATATAACAGTTCTTATTATTAATCTCTAAAGTCAGTGTCGGGCAAAAGAGAGCGGCGTAAACAGGCACGCCAGCGCCGATAAAAGATATGCAAGGCATTATCGCTTAGCCACCTAGCCTGTTATTTACAGAGGCTCCTTAGTCGCGACAAGCACCGGCCTGCCCCGCTAATTTACTACCTGGCTGGCTAGCTACTTTAGTAATGCATCATAAACCAAGGCCTGCGATACTCCGCGGAAGTCTACGACCGGGCCGCCCTGTTGAAAGCGTTGAATCATGCCGATGAAATAGAGATTGTTCGTCGGGTCGATCCAAAACCAGGTTCCGGCAGCGCCGCCCCAGTAATAGCTGCCTTTACTTAGACCCGGCTTACCCGTGGCCGAGGTACGAATAGTGCCTACATTCAGGCCAAACCCAAGTCGATCGCTTTCAGCCTCTGTCAAGGTACCAGCAATGTTTACATTCTGTTGTTCACTCAGGACATTGGTTCTCATTAGTTCAATGCTTGCTGCATTAAGGACTCGAACGCCACCAAGCTCGCCGCCGTTGGCCAGCATCTGACAGAAGCGTGCGTAGTCAGCTAAGGTTGAAACCAAACCACCACCGCCAGACTCCATTCCGCGAGTCTCTTTTCGGTACGACATATCACCCAGTCGATTGTAGTTTGGTTCGATAAACGGCATTCGTTGGAATTTCTTAGTCTCTGGGTGGTAGGCAAATACATCAGCGAGTCGGTCAGTCTTATCAGCCGATACATAGAAGGCCGTGTCGGGCATACCCAGTGGTACAAATATTTCTGAACTGAAATACTCAGCCAGCGTCATACCAGTAATTCGCTCAATGATAGCGCCCTGAATGTCGACAGCCGCGGAGTAAAACCAGTGCTTACCTGGTTGATGCATTAACGGAATAGTTGCGACCTTGTCGACAAAGACTTGTAAATCAGCGGAGCCTAAAACTCCTTTTTTCATAAACGCCAGATTTGCGGGGTCGCCACCATAAAGACCATAAGCAAAGCCAGCCGTATGGCTCATCAATTCGCGCATTGTCGGTTGGCGTTCAAGAGCTTCGACCTCAAAGCTGCCGTCTTTTTCATAACTCTTGACCACCTCAAGGCCTTTGAACTCAGGAATGAACTTTGATACGGGGTCATCTAGCGAGAACTTGCCTTGTTCGTACAGTTTCATCATCGCCACACCCGTTATTGGTTTGGTCATCGAATAAATGCGATAAATAGTATCTTCTGCAATCGGCGCGCCGGCCATAATGTCGCGCACGCCAGCTTGCGTATGACTGACCACTTTACCGTCGTGTACCAGCAGCGTAGCGATGCCCATAGTATCTCCATCGGACACAAATTGGCGCATCCGATTTTCAAGTTCGGTAATCTTCTCAGCATCAAATTCAGCTCCGACTAACGCGCTATTGAGGTTTGGGAAAGCCGCTGTTTTTTCGCTATGGACGTCTTTGGCGTATGACGTGAAACTGATTCCAAGAACGATTGCACATAGTGTTATTTTTAGCGCTGATTTGATCTGATTCATTATGGTATTGGTTTCCTAGCGTTGTGGGCTGAAGTACATTTGTCAACAACTCCATATTTACGTAGATCCGGCTTTAAATCAATAGGCGCTTGGCGCTTGGCAATAGGCACTAGGCACTAGCTAAGGCGGCTAACAATGAGTCTGCAGATTAACCTTTCGAGTAAAGATTTTGTTGCTACAGCCTTTTTATTCCTGAGTTTTCTGTCCCATATTACTAAGAAAAAAACGATGAAATCTATTCCATGGAATCTCATCGAGTATGCCCTTGATTGTCGATTCGATTAGGAATTACCAAAGGACGATGCGCGGCAGGGTAAATGAGAGATATCGGGCCCATCGATCTTCAGTTGATTAGTCAGTAATTAAAACTGATGCCTGTGCCGTCGTCAGCTAAGTCGAAGAGTGGTGCTTGCAAAGCGGAGCACTTGCGGGAAATCTTGTGCCTGACAATGCATTGCTATGTTTTGATCTATATCAACTGATGTTAGTGAGACACAGTATAAAGTTAATGCCTAAATAAATCGGTCGTTAGAGGTAACCATGATCAATCAAGTGCTTGTGTATACATTTGGAAACGAGTCACATGAAAGTGCAATAACCGCAGCTGCTCGCTTTGCCGCGCGTCATGATGCAGAGCTGATAGGCTTGTTTGTTAAGCCTGATTCGATAGGCTACTCAGGCGTTTATGGTTGCTACCCACTTGACTTAACGCAGACCTACTATGACATACAGAAAGGCTTCTCAAACCAAACAAAACAACAGTTTGACCGCATTGTCTCCGCTCATAACATACGCGGTCAGTGGTGTGAAACCGATGAGCTTGAGAAACAGCCAAGGCTTGAATTCTATGCCGACATGATATTTGTCACCCAGCCAGACAAAGAAAGTAGTGCAATTGCAAACGATACTAGCTTTATAGATCACCTAATCACCGATACAGGTTTACCAACGGTGGTAATACCCAAAAATTGGTCGGAAGAGTCGTTTGCACGACATCCAATTATTGCTTGGCAGGAAAGGCGAGAAGCGGTTGCTGCCGTACGTCATGCGCTAGCCATTATGCGAAATGCAGACGACGTTGATATCGTTACGGTCACTAAAACAGCAGAGCTTGACCTCGAGCGTATAGATGGCGTCGAAATTAGTAACTATCTGCGCAAGCAGAAGATCAAGACAAAATATTTCACCGAACGTAAGATCGAACAAGATAAGAATGAGGCCGACACTCTGCTTCGACACATAGAGAAGCATGGCCGAGACTTAATCATTATGGGCGGTTATGGTCATTCGCGCTTACGCGAAATTGTACTTGGAGGCGTGACTAG
>JBLHXJ010000155.1:0-7158 GCA_047629535.1 Arenicella sp.
CACACACCCGGCGCAGCGAGAAGTCGTTCAGAAGCGCTCTAAGGCGATAGATGATGCCTTTGATCGAGCTCAAAAAAGCCCATTATTGGTAGACGTTACAGAGCAGACGCCGATGATCTTCGATTAGCAAAAGATGACCAAGCCCTTAATAGTCTGGCATGCCGACTATTAGGGGCTTTTGCTGTTCTTTGGCGGACGCAAGGACAACACATCAATTGAAAGCAACACCTGTCTTAAAAGCGGTGCTAAACTTCAATCATGGAAGATGAATGGCTAAGTACACTCGATCAAAATAGCGCCGTAATAGTACCAACACGGAGTTTAGTCAACGAGTTAAATGAACGAGTTGCGCGATACTTTATCGCCTCGGGACAGTCAGTTTGGGTTGCCCCGACGATTCTAGTTTGGTCTGATTATTTGCGACAACTTTGGCAACTTAATCGAGATACGCTGTCGCAGAAGCTGAATGTGCATAGCCTTATTAATACACAGCAATCGACGCTTTTATGGACCCAGGTTATTGAGACATCGCGCCGTAATGTGCACGAGCTAAATCTCTTGAACGTGCAGCAAACTACTCGTGCAGTGCAACGTAGTTGGAAGCTCATGCACGATTGGGATGTTAGTGCGTCTCAACTAAAGCAAGATCACGTAGCCGATACGGAGCAGTTTGTTTTTTGGGCACAAAGCTATCAAGAGTTACTCGCCCAGCGCGGTTTATTAGATGAACAATTACTGCTCGGTGCTTTGCTAAATGAAGCAAGCACGCAACATCCTTTTACTGAGCTTAATTTACTCTCGTATGACTTACTAACCGCCGCGCAACAGCAATATCTATCGACCGCGCAAGAGAGCGGCGTCAATTGTAAGAGTTCGCGGCCGTCAGTAGCCGATGAATCAACTCATTATTTTCAGTACCAGGACAGCAAATCCGAAATTACGGCGGCGCTAGAGTATGCACGTAGCTGCTTAGAACTAGACCCCGGGCACAAAGTTAGTTTAGTGATTCCCGACTTGGCGCAGCGGCACTTACAAGTTCAAGAGCTTGCTCGAGAAGTGTTCTACCCTTCTGTATCGCCGCTAAGCGTGCAGCAAAATAGTTGTGTTTATGGGTTCAGTTTGGGTCAACCACTGTTTGACTTGCCGGCAATTGAGGCCGCCTTGAGCGTTATTTCGTTACTAAATAATAGAACTAATACGATTGAATTTGGTTTTCTGTTACGCAATCGTTTCTTGGGTTTCAGTGCTGAGCATCGGGAGCAAGGGCGTTTGTTTGAGCAGTGGCTAAAGCGTAATCGACTGCATACTTTTTCGTTTGACCAACTGCCGCTGTTATACCAGCAATGCTTAGATTATTTTGCTCAACGTGAGCAAGAAGTAAATGGCGATTTACTAGTGGCATTGAACCGCCTGGTAGCAAGCCGACAGGCGATTCAGCAGCGTCTGAGCAAAGCCAAAGAAAATTCCAATTTTGCCGCGCTTAGTTTTACTGACTGGGTACAAGTATTTAGTGATTGGCTTGGCCAATGGCAATGGAAAACCGCGACCCAAGGTTCTCAGTTGAATAGCGTGCAGTACCAATTACAGACTCGTTGGCAGGCGTTACTTGAAGAATTTGCCAGTCTAGCGGCGGTGCAAAAGCGCGCTGGTTTGGCACGTGCGTTTGAATTATTACAACAGATGGCTCGCAGCACCGTATTTTTACCTAAAAGTGCCGACTCGCCGATTCTTATTTCCGGTGTATTTGAAGCAATTGGACGGCAGGTTGATACGTGTATCGTTACGGGTATGCATCAAGATTACCCTGCGCCACCGTCGACCGACGCATTTATATCAAATCGCTTTTTGCTGCAATCAGGGCACCCTGAAGCTACCGCTGAATCTGGCTTTATGCACGCTCAAAGTGTTATGAATAACTTGCTTAGCTGTGCTAAAAATCGGCGACTGTCATACCCTATTACTAACCTTCAGAACCGCGAAATTTCGATGCAACCGAGCTCTCTTTTTCGAGCTGCGTCTTGGCTCAATCAGGTGGCAATCATGGCTAATTCGCCGCCGCTCGAGTTGCAACAATATGAAGATACACAGGGCCCGCCGTGGTTGCAGCCGGGCAGAGCTAAAGGCGGCTCAAAAATATTTGAAAATCAGTCTAATTGCGCATTCAAAGCGTTTGCTACCCATCAGCTAGGTTTTCTAGAGGAGTCGGAAACCGAATTTGGCTTAGACGGGCTTGATCGAGGTAACGTGGTTCATCAGTTGTTGGATACGCTTTGGCAGCGACTAGAAACTCAAACTGTGCTCAGCGAGATGGACCACTCGGCGCGTCTTAGCCTGGTAAATAGTGTTATTGATGATTGCTTTAATCACGCTGCGTTTAAGCTTACTCAAGACAAGATAAACCTGTTAAAGCATGAGAAAACTCGCTTACAAAATCTCTTGCTTGCTTGGCTCAAAGAAGAAGACAAGCGGCCAACTGGTTTCGCAGTGATTGAGAGGGAGGAGCAACGTGAAGGCGAGCTCGGTGGCATTCGATATCGCTATATTATCGATCGATTGGATATTACTGACGATGGTAGAAGCGTGATCATCGACTATAAAACGGGTGCTGTTAATCGTAATGACTGGATCGGCGAGCGCATTAAAAGCCCGCAAATGCCACTCTATGCGTTAGCCTTAGATAAGTTTAAAAATAAGCCTGTTTCAGGCATCGCCTTTGCGCAAGTGAAATCAGCCGAGCCTAAATTCATTGAACTATCTGAGACCGATGTGTTTCGTAAGACCTCGCGTTACGCAGATAAATATGAGCAGGATTGGTTGGCCAGTCGTGCCGCCTGGCCCGCTATCTTTGAGCAATTGGCAAAAGATTTTTTATCAGGCCAAGCGGTTGTTAATCCGATTGAAGAGGCGACTTGCCAATACTGCGAACTGACGCCGTTTTGTCGTGTATCGCAACTTAGAAGTAAGCAATCTGACAAGCCCGAGGTATCGTTATGACCGGCGGTTCAGGAGTTAAGCACTCAGCGATTAGTGATTTAGATGCGCGCCGCACCGCTCTCGATCCGCAGCGATCTTTCATTGTCCAAGCGCCAGCGGGTTCAGGTAAAACTGGCCTCCTGGTTTACCGCATGCTTACCTTATTGGCATCGGTAGAAAAACCGCAGCAAGTATTGGCGATTACCTTTACTCGAAAAGCGACCGCTGAAATGCGAGAGCGATTATTGCAACTGATCGAGTGCGCGGAGCGTGGTCAGCACAGTGATGATGCGTTTGAACAGCAAGGTATCGATCTTGCCGTTGGGGTTCTAGCACAAGATAAAAAGCATAACTGGCGCTTGTTAGATGCCCCGCATCAGCTACAGATCCTGACTATTGACTCTTTTTGTGCAAAGCTGACAGGCAGCATGCCATGGTTGAGTCGTCTAGGTGATCGGCCGCACACCACCGATCAAGCACATGTTCACTACTCAATGGCTATTGAGCAGCTTTTCGCCGAGTTGTTGGATGATCAGTCGCGCATCGCCCCAGCGCTAACCAGCGTAATGCTAGAGTTAGATTTTAACTACAACAAAGCGCGGCAATTATTCTCATCAATGCTGGCCAAGCGTGACCAATGGTTAAGGCATCTATTACAAGGCGATTTGGCCTCGATGCGCGATCAGCTAGAGCATTCCTGGCAAAACATTGTTGACGCACAGTTATCAAACATCAGCGAAATATTACCGCAGGCTAGCACCGATGAGCTTTGCCAATTAGCCGTATATGCGGCGCATAATTCCCCGCTGAAAGAGGGTGTTACGCCCCCCTTGAAGGTATTTTTAGAGTACCAACAAGGCAACCATCTGAACGCTAATCATTGGCGTGCGCTCGGTCATATGCTTCTTAGCGGTGACAACTTTCGTAAGCGCGTGAATAAAAATATGGGCTTTGAAGCTAAGCACGCTAACACTAATCGAATGCATGAGGTGCTGGCTGAATTTGCTGATGATTGGGAGCTGCTAACGGCACTCAACGAAATTAAGACCTTGCCCAGTGCTAGCTTCGATGATGCCGATTGGCAACAATTGCTAGCGCTCGAAAAAGTACTAAAGTCGCTAGCGGCTTTGTTGCAACTGAGGTTTAGAGCGACCGGCGAATGTGACCATAGCGAAGTAACGCAACGAGCTAATTTAGCGTTACAAGAACTTGATCGGCCGACCGACCTCGGTTTGCGAATGGATTACCATCTGCAACATATATTGGTTGACGAATTTCAAGATACATCTCATGGGCAAATAGAGTTACTTAAGAAGTTGACCGCCGGATGGGCCGATTCAAATGAACTAAAAACGGTATTTTTGGTCGGTGATCCTATGCAGTCGATTTATCGATTTCGCGAAGCTGACGTAAGCTTGTTCTTACAAGTTACGGATAATGCCAACACCCATATTTTTCCGGGTTTAAATATTGGTGCGCTAAATTTGACTCAGAATTTCAGGTCTACTAATAGCCTTGTGACATGGTTTAATACTACTTTTCAGAGTAGCTTCCCGAAACGTAATAACGTGCTGTCGGGCGCTATTAAATACGCTCAAGCCAGTTGTTCAAAAAGCGATAATGAGCCTGCTTGTGACTACTTTCTGGCGTACGATAGAGACCAAGAAGCCAGTCTAGTACTGAGCTCGGTGGTTGCCGAAATCAGCGCTTTACCAAGCCGTCGCGATCAAGTAGCAATATTGGTGAGGACGCGCCCGCAGCTTGACTACTTGCTGCCGAAATTACAAAGTGCCGGCATAGCCTATGCGGGCATTGATATTCAGCCATTGGCCGACTTGCAAGCGGTAATTGACTTACTAACCCTGTGTAAAGCTATTTGCCGAGAAGATGATCGCGTCGCTTGGTTAGCACTATTGCGTGGCCCTTGGTGTGGCTTAAGTCTGTGCGATATTAAACACCTGGTAGGTCGTCAAGATTGTACTGTATGGGCGCAATTACAGAGCGCCGACATTAGCCAATTGAGTGACCAGCATCAGCGAAACTTAGGTCGCTTTACTGAACAGATGAACCTAACCATGGCGCAGCGTCAGCAAGTGTCACTAGCCAGTCTGGCGCGCTGGGCTTGGCTGGGTTTGGGCGGTGAGCATACCTTGCTCGGTGCCAGTAGAGACGATATAGAAACGGTTTTCGGGTTAATTTCTGAGCTGGAACAAGGCGGTGACTTACCGTCAATGCGTGACCTTGACAACGCGCTTAAGGGCTTGTACGCGGAGCCTCAAAACGGCGATGCTGGAGACGCTCCGCAGGTGGTGGTATCAACCATGCATAAGTCTAAGGGGCTGCAATACCATACGGTTATTTTGCCCGGGCTGGCTAACCCTCCAAGAAATTCTGACAAAGAAGTCTTGATGTGGGCAGAGGCGCAGAATAGCTCCGGCGAATCTGATTTATTGCTTGCGCCGTTTACCGATCAGGGTTCCGCTAGCGACAACGCTAGTGATAGCTTGCACTATCATTACTTACGTCATTTAGATGCTAAGCGCAGCGCCAACGAAGCTATTCGCTTGATGTATGTTGCGACCACGCGAGCTGAGAAAAAATTAGTCTTAATCGGCCGCGCCAAGCTCGATCCAAAATCGTCTGCGGTTAGGCCGCCAACCAAAAGCACTTTGTTGGCCACGGTCTGGAATGCGCTGGAAAGTAAGTTCACGTTTCCACTAGCCGAGCCGACTGAGCGAGATGACTCAGAGGCTATATCGCAAACGCTGACTCGACTGCCGAGTGACTTTTTTAAGTGTTACCGAGAGTCTATTCAATGGCAGGTTACTCAGCAGCTTAATAGTGCCCCAAAAGTACCTGAAGACAGCGTAGTAGTCGAGTACCAATGGGCTACCGAAGTCGCCACGGGCGTCGGTATTGTGTTGCACGACTGGCTGCAATATAACGGCGCTAAAGTACTTAGCCTTGAGATAGGGCCGAGCTTAGTGCAACGCTGGAGAGCTGAGTTGCTAAATTTAAGAGTACCGTATAGTTCTCTTGATTACGCCTTACAGCGCTTAGTGGTCGCTGTAAAAAATATTCAGAGCCATAAAGAGGCTCACTTTCTGTTTGAAAACTACCCTGAGTCGCAGAATGAATTCACCTTGTCGGCGTTAGAGAACGGCAGCGTTAATAAGTATCGTCTTGATCGAACATTTGTTGATCATCAGCACGTTCGCTGGATTGTTGATTACAAGAGCACGGCGCATGATAACGACGATGTCGCTGAGTTTGCTGCCGAGCAAGTACGTAGTCGGCATAAAGCACAGCTCGAGAAATATGGCTTTTTATTCAGTCAGGTTGACGCACGACCAATACAACTAGCAGTATACTTCCCATTATTAAAGCAGTTAATAAGTTGGCCGTATGAGGCGTCCAACCATTAGCCCTAACTAAACACCGTCTTATTAAAATCATGAAAAAAGTAAAACTAGGTAGTAGTGACCTTCAAGTAACCGAAGTCTGTTTAGGTAGCATGACTTGGGGAGAGCAAAATACGCAAGCTGAAGGCCATCAGCAAATTGATTACGCGCTTGACCAAGGGATCAATTTTATCGACACCGCTGAGATGTATTCGGTGCCGCCGAGTAAAGAAACCTATGGTGCAACCGAGACCATAATCGGCAACTGGATTGCGGCTAATCCGAGTAAGCGCCAAGATATAGTGTTAGCCAGCAAAATTGCTGGCAGTGGTGTGCCATGGGTGCGTGACGGCTCACCAATAACAGGTGCCTCGGTGAAGGAAGCGATCGAAGATTCTTTGCTGCGTCTAAAAACCGACTACATAGATTTGTATCAGCTGCATTGGCCGAACCGGATGACACCTCATTTCTCAAAGCATTGGCCCGGTCGAGTTGACCCGCATAAAACCGATGCTAAGCAAGAACGCGAGGGCATGCTAGATATCTTGCAAGCGCTCGATGTGGCTATTAAAGAAGGTAAAATTGGCAACATAGGTTTATCCGACGATACGCCATGGGGTATTAGCGAATATATGCACCTGGCTGATAAGCACGATCTACCTAAAATGGTCTCAATTCAAAATGAGTTCAGCTTATTGCATCTCAAAGACTGGCCTTATCTGGTCGAAACCTGTGTCTTCAACGACGTTGCTTACTTGCCATGGTCGCCAATCGCTGGCGGCGC
>JBLHXJ010000156.1:0-7109 GCA_047629535.1 Arenicella sp.
CATGTAAATCGCCTAATAGCACCTGAGTCGGAGTCAGTATCGCCGCAGCGACAATGGCTACTTTGAGCACTTTCATAGTGGCCGGCCCATCGACACCCTTGAGCACTCGCCAAGCGCTAACACCAGCCACCAAAAAAGAGGCGGTAATTAAGCTTGCGACCATCATATGAGCAAAACGATATGGGAACGACGGGTTGAATATAACTGCAGACCAGCTCTCAGCAATCATTACCCCGTTCTCGTAAGTGAAGCCGGCAGGCGTTTGCATCCAAGAGTTAAGGCTTAATATCCAAAATGCCGATAGCGTCGTTCCGAGAGTGACTATTGTGGTGGCAATTAAGTGCAAACGGTTTGAAACCCGTTGTCGCCCAAATAACATGATTCCCAAAAACGAGGCTTCTAAGAAAAATGCGGTAAGCACCTCGTAGCCCAACAGCGGCCCCGCGATATTACCAACCTTTTCCATAAAGCCTGGCCAGTTGGTACCAAACTGGAAGCTCATGACGATGCCTGTGACGACCCCAAGCGCAAATGTTAGCGCGAAGACCTTGACCCAAAAATTGTAAATAAACTCCCAGTGCGGATCCTTGGTCTGGGTATAGCGAATGCGAAAGAAAAGTAAAAAGTAACCTAGCCCGATAGTGATGGTCGGGAACAAAATATGGAAACTGATATTCAATGCGAATTGAATACGTGACAAGATAAATGGATCGAACTCCATGACTATACCCTCGCTATTTCAACTGGCGCAAGTATAGACTAAACAGACGCTACTGCTAATGAAGAAGGCTTATGCCGGTAATAGGTTGTTGTTATTTCACAAACGTAGAGAGACCCTCACATTTTACCAACGAAAAAACCTAAAAAGCCCCGCTCGGGATATCCGAACGAGGCTTTAATTTACGCTACAAAACTATCGAGATTTACAAGCGAACTTGCTATACCGACAGCTGCACTTCGTCAGCCGCTTTTTGGTAGCTTGGTAGTTCATTAAAGTTTAGGTATTTATAAATATCACCAGCAACCAAATCTAAGTTTTTAGAGATATCCAAATACTCTTCAAGGGTCGGCAACTTACCCTTAACCGCAGCAACAGCGGATAATTCAGCGGATGCCAAGTAAACATTAGCGCCATCACCTAAGCGGTTAGGAAAGTTACGCGTCGAGGTAGACACCACCGTACAACCTGGTGCTACACGTGCTTGATTACCCATACACAATGAACAACCGGGTATCTCGGTTCGAGCACCAGCTTTGGCAAACGTGGCGTAATGACCTTCAGCGATCAACTGAGCTTCATCCATTTTTGTTGGCGGCACAATCCAAGTTCGAGTCGGAACCAGCGTCCCCATTTCATCAAACAATTTCGCCGCTGCTCGGAAGTGACCAATATTGGTCATACACGAACCGATGAATACTTCATCAATAACGACCTCGCCTTGGCTTAAAACATCAGACAATGTTTTCGCGTCGTCTGGGTCATTCGGGCAACATAAAACGGGCTCTTTGATATCGTTCAAGTCAATTTCAATTACTTCGGTGTACTCGGCATCGGCATCGGCTTCTAACAAGTCTGGCGTTTCCAACCATTTTTGCATTTCAACGATACGACGAGATATAGTTCGTACGTCTCCGTAGCCTTCAGAAATCATCCATTTCATCATCGTGATGTTTGACGTGATGTACTCAATGATTGGCTCTTTATTTAGCTTGATCGTGCAACCGCCAGCTGAACGCTCAGCCGAAGCATCCGCAAGTTCAAAAGCTTGCTCTACTTTCAAATCGGGTAGACCTTCGATTTCGAGAACGCGACCAGAGAAAATGTTTTTCTTGCCTTCTTTAGCAACAGTCAAAAGGCCTAGCTCGATAGCTTTTAATGGAATAGCGTGCACCAAGTCACGTAGCGTGATGCCCGGTTGCATTTTACCCTTAAAACGAACCAATACTGATTCAGGCATATCCAACGGCATAACCCCGGTTGCGGCGGCGAACGCTACAAGTCCAGAACCGGCTGGAAATGAAATTCCAATTGGGAAACGAGTGTGTGAATCGCCACCTGTACCGACAGTATCAGGCAACAACATACGATTCAGCCAAGAGTGAATGATGCCGTCGGCGGGCTTAAGCGAAACGCCACCACGGTTACGAATGAAATCAGGCAAGTTAGCATGAGTTTGTACGTCAACAGGCTTAGGGTATGCCGCTGTATGACAGAACGATTGCATTACCAAATCTGCAGAGAACCCTAAACAAGCCAAATCTTTTAGCTCGTCACGAGTCATCGGCCCAGTAGTATCTTGCGAACCAACGGTAGTCATTTTTGGCTCACAGTATTGACCTGGGCGAACACCTTCTAGGCCACAGGCTTTACCAACCATCTTTTGCGCCAAGGTATAACCCTTGCTACTTTCTACCACAGGCTCTGGCAAACGGAACAAGTCAGACACGTCTAAATCTAACGACTGACGAGCACGAGCCGTAAGCCCCCGTCCGATGATTAGCGGGATACGACCGCCGGCACGAACTTCGTCGAGCAGTACTTGAGTTTTTAGTTTAAAGGTTGAAATAACCTCGTCAGTCCCATGCCGCTTGACCACGCCTTGATAAGGGAACACATCGATCACATCACCCATTTCCATTTTGCTAACGTCCATTTCGATTGGCAATGCGCCAGAATCTTCCATGGTGTTGTAGAAAATCGGAGCGATTTTATCGCCAAAGCAGTATCCGCCATCGCGTTTATTAGGGATATGAGGAATATCATCGCCCATTGTCCATAACACTGAGTTAGTGGCTGATTTACGCGATGAGCCTGTACCTACCACATCGCCAACATAAGCTACCGGAAAGCCTTTTTCTTTTAGCTCTTCGATTTTGCCTAATGGGTCGCCATTAACGTCAAAACCGTCTCGTGGCATTTTTAGCATAGCCAATGCATGTAACGGGATGTCTGGGCGCGACCATGCGTCTGGCGCGGGTGACAAGTCATCGGTATTGGTTTCACCAGGAACCATGTACACAGTTACGGTGATTTTTTCAGCTACTTCGTCTTTCGAGGTAAACCACTCAGCGTCAGCCCAAGACTGAACCACTTTCTTAGCGTGGGCATTACCCGCATCGGCCTTTTCCTTAACGTCGTAGAATGAGTCAAACATCAACAAAGTGTGAGATAGCGAGCCAGCAGCTTCATCGGCCAACTTAGGGTTATCAAGCGCCTTAATCAACGGCTCTATGTTGTAGCCACCCAGCATGGTTCCTAAAATTTCAGTAGCTCGTTCATCACTAATGAGTGGCGATGAGGCCTGACCTTCCGTAATGGCGGCTAAAAAGCTAGCCTTAACATAAGCCGCTTGGTCTACACCCGCTGGCACACGGTTAGTGAACAGGTCTATCAAGAACTCTTCTTCACCCGCTGGAGGGCTCTTCAATAACTCAATTAGGTCAGCAACTTGAGTTGCGTTCAATGGCTCAGGCACAATGCCCATTTCAGCTCGTTCAGCGACGTGCGCGCGATATGCTTCTAACACAATAAATCCTCGGCTCTTTAGCTAGTGGAAAATTAAATTCTTAACGACAACGATAATAGCACCAGCAGTGTTCTGATCTGGTGCACCGTCAATTTAGGCGCCAAATTTTACTATACACGCACCCAAGTTTGAAGTGATACTATGCGCTTAGCCGTTCTGTTGCGGCGTATTTTGACTATCATGAGTGTGAATACACATTGAACGACGTTCCTCTGGGAATATTATCCCTAGCCTTATTCTTGCTGATACTGCTTTCAGCGTTCTTTTCGTCATCCGAAACGGCGATGATGGCGGTAAATCGCTATCGTATTAAAACACGCGCGGACCAAGGCAATCGAAGCGCTATGCTGGTATTAAAGTTACTCGCCGCACCTGACAAATTATTAGGCACCATCCTATTTGGCAATAATGTAGCCAATATTGCTGCGTCTACCTTAGCGACGGTTATTGGCTTGCGCGTGTTCGGCGACGCTGGTTTGGCGTACGCGCCGCTACTGCTGGTTTTCATAGTATTAATATTTGCTGAAGTCGCGCCTAAAACATTGGCCGCAGTAAACCCTGAGCGCATTGCCTTCCCCGCCGCTTGGATATTGGCGTTCTTGCAAATAGCCCTTGCGCCCTTCGTCTGGCTAGTGAAAATTTTCTCCAACGGATTACTGCGACTGGCCGGAGTGCGTGTAGAAGCTCAAGGCGACGCGTTAAGCAATGAAGAGTTACGTGCCGCGGTAAACGAATCTGGCGATCTGCTCAACACCTCGCACCAAGAAATGCTGTTGCGCATACTCGAAATGGAAAAAATAACCGTTGAAGACGTAATGGTGCCCAGGTCAGACATGGAAGCCATAGACTTAGACGACGAGTGGGATGAAATTGTCGAGCAACTGGCGACCTCTCATCATACTCGGGTACCGGTGTTTCAAGGCTCGCTCGACAATATTCTTGGCGTCGTGCACATCCGCAAAATGTTTTATCTGTCGCATATGGCTGAATTCAACAAAGCAACCATGGTTAGCATGATTCGTGCGCCCTATTTCATTCCTGAAAACACCTCGATTACCCATGCGCTGACTAATTTACAAGATCAGCGCCGACGTTTTGGAATTGTGGTCGACGAATACGGAGATATCAAAGGTCTGGTGACACTTGAGCTAATTCTCGAGGAAGTGGTCGGCGAATTCACCTCAAGCGTTCCCGGCTTGGACGATGAAATCACGCCAGAAGAAGATGGCTCATACCTAGTTCGAGGCAACGCCTACCTGCGCGACATTAATCGGCAACTGCAATGGGACCTACCCACCGAAAACGCCAAGACTGTCAACGGACTAATTATTGATCACCTTGAAGACATTCCTGATGCAGCCACTTGCTTTAGGATTGACGACTACACTATCGAAATCGTTCAAAGTCGAGATACCTCGGTGTATGTCGCTCGTTTACGCAATCTTAATCAAGGTTAACCATCAAATTGAGCTTGTGTGATGGACAACTCGCCAGTAATCACCAATAATCATAAAACAAATGAAAACCGTTATTCAAGCTTGCCCCTCCCTACGCATTTAAGATATATTTCTTGAAATAACAAATACATATAAACGATACTGAATCCATCTTATGAAAAATTTAGCCCTTGCCCTAGCTATCACCCTTCTTCTTGCTGCTTGTAGCAGTGGTTCGACAGTTGCACCACAAGAGGTTATTCTCAATGGTGTATTTACCGGAACCTTCGCCAACACAGAAGGTACTCAAGATGGAACCGCGACGTTTAATTTATCCCAAGCAGCCAACGCTAGCGATATTGCCGGCAATGCCATCTTTGAAACTGACGGTAGAAATACCTGCTTAATCAATGGCGTTGTTGCCGGCGTTAACGGTGGCGCCAGCGCTTCGGTAACGGTTGGTGGTGCTAATTTCCAGCTTGCGATTAGCAATAATGGAAATACTCTATCCGGAACCTATGTGCTTACCACAATTACTGAAGAGTGCTCGAGCGAATCCGGCAGCGGCTCGATTACCTTGAACCGTTGATAAACAAACTATCAACTCGAGAGTTGATAGAGACAACGTCAATACCTTGCTGTACAGAGCCTACTTAATAAAGGCCGCTACCATTGATGTGGATTAACTTATTAAACCGAAAGACCATCGTTTTAGCGATGGTTTTTTTGTCTGCATTTGGCTCCTTTGTATCGCCATCGATCGCGGCAAAGCAAAACAAACCAAGCTCCAAGGTTTATTTCACCATTGGTGATCAGCACGAATTTCCACTGACCGAAGAGAGAAGTAATTTCGACTGCTCAGATAAAATCTTCACGGTGGTTGAGTTGAGCCACCTACCCAAAAGTAAATACGACTTATCGATTGTTTGGCTTGATCCCTCTGACACCGAGCGCGAACGCACGGAATTACCTTTCACCGTGGTTGGCGAACAAACGCGACTGTGGAGCTGGTTAAGTCTTTCACGCGCTCAGGGCGCATCAATGATTCAATGGATAAACCCAGCGGCGGGGCTTGAAGAATTTGTCGGCCCGTGGACCGTTGAAGTCAGAATCAATAATCGAAAAATCACTAGCAAAAAATTTGAAGTAATCTGCTAATTAAGCGTCAAGCAGTCTGCTACTTTAGCGAAGAAATTCTTAACAAGAACTATTTCGAACGTCTTCCTGGTAATTTTTTAGTCGACTTTTTAGCCACATCATTACGTACATATATTGGCGCAAAAGCGGCCGCCGAGAAAAAGTTATTCTGCTGATATTGATCTTCAGCCAAACGTAATAGCGCGCCGGAACAGGGATAGATAATTTCACTTTGCAGGTCAACAGAAGCCTCACTGATTGAGGTAAATTGGTCAGGGTATGCCATCCAAGCATTGCCAACTATTGCCCCGCAGCCATCGCCCTTAGAAAACATTACTGTCGCTGGCGACGTTACTTGTAAAGCCGAAGCACGTTTTATTTGGCCGCCAGTTTTTTCATACTCGCACCAGTAGACTTCGCCCATACGCGCATCTATTGCCGCAATCACTGGCTGATTCCCCTCAGCTTGCAGCGCCAATGCGTCAAGCGAAGACACCCCAATCATGGGGCAATTGGCACCAAAGGCTAAGCCTTGGCCAACGCCCACACCAATGCGCAAGCCGGTGAAAGACCCTGGGCCTTGACCAACCGCCACAGCCTCTAAAGCCTGCGCATCAAGCTTAGCCTGCACTAACAAGCTTTCAACCATGCCGAGCAACACTTGCGAATGTAAGTTATTGCCGATCTCGTTTCGAATCACAACTTCTCCATCTATGCGCAATGCCGCAGAGCATGACGATGTCGCCGTTTCAATCGCAAGGATAATGCTCATTCAGAAACCTCCGCAGCCGCTAACCTAGCCAAAAATGCTGATACTTTTTGGCGACTATTACTGCGCCTCATTTTAGGTAAACTATTCAAAAATACTCGCCCGTAGTGGGTGGTGCGCAGACGTCCATCACAAATCATTAGCACTCCCTTATCTTGCGAGCTACGAATTAAACGACCGGCGCCTTGGCGCAAGGTAATTACCGCTCTCGGAACCTGATAATTCATAAACGGATTTTGC
>JBLHXJ010000157.1:0-7072 GCA_047629535.1 Arenicella sp.
GCAGGCAGCAACGGTGTTCGGAAAAGATATCGCCAAGCTAGAAGCACCAGTGAATTCGATAATGGAACCCAAGCTCTATCAGTTATACATAGCCGACCTTAAAAATTAAACTGAATTGCAGATACCCAAGTAAGACGAAAGCGCCCGCGGCCAGTTAAAGAAAAGCGCCGACGGCGAAAAGCGCCCGCGGCGTAGTGTCGCGCCTGCGGCCAATTAAACAGAAGCGCCCGCGGCGTAGTGTCGCGCCTGCGGCTAATTAAAGAAAAGCGCCCGCGGCTAATTAAACAGAAACTCAAGGTAGAAGATCAGCAATATACGGCTTGCCTAGCGCTAATTCTTCTATCGTCAAACCCTTTAGTTCATGAGGAAACACCAGCCAACTATCCGTTTGGTTGATGTAATAATCTGGGGTTCGGCTTGTCATGTTGCGTTCAGGCTTGTACCACGGGCAGGCGATTTTGATATTTTTTGGCATGTTCAAACGTGCTTTAAGTTCTAGTCTCTTAAAAATTGCGTCGATGCTTTTACCTGAGTCAAACACATCGTCGACCAACAACACATTATCGTCGGCGTTAATATTATCGATAATGTAATCTAAGCCATGCACTCGGACGGTTTTCTCTTGTTGATCTATGCCTGAATAAGAAGAGGTGCGTATGGCGATATGGTCTGTGTCGACGCCTACGTAATCTAAGTACTCCTGAATCGCTATTCCGACCGGCGCGCCGCCACGCCATATGCCGATAATAAAGTCGGGGTCGAAATCACTATCGTGTACTAACTTGGCTAGTTTGAATGAGTCGCGAAGAAGCTCTTCGGCGGTAATAAATACTTTGTCCATAGTGGTTTCTTAGAAGTAGAGTCTTAATAGTGTTGTCGAGATGCAGAGATGCTACGCCGGGATTACAAAAAGGTGAACTTTAATGCGAAGATAATAGCGATAACATAGACCGCTACTGGGCATTCGGTGGCGCGCCCGGCTAGTGATTTTATGAGTGCATAGGTAATGAAGCCGATGCCGATGCCGTCGGCAATAGAATAACTTAATGGCATACACACGGCGCCAACAATCGCGGGTGCGGTTTCGGTTATGTCGCCCCAGTCTAAGTCAGCAAATGAACGAATCATCAAGCAGGCGACGAACAGCAAGGCCGCACCGGTGGCAAAACTAGGGATACTCTGAGCCAGAGGTGAAATAAATAGGCACAACAAGAACAAGCAACCAGTAACCACCGCGCTAAGGCCTGTTCGCCCTCCGGCTTCAACACCGGCGGCGCTTTCAACATAGCTAGTCGTCGATGAGGTTCCTAATAAGGCGCCCACTGCAGTGGCACTCGAATCGGCCAATAGTGCTTTGTCCAATCGTGGCAGGTGGCCGTTTTTATCCAGCATATCAGCACGGGTTGCGACCCCGACAAGTGTTCCGGCGGTGTCAAATACGTCGATCAGCAATAAGGTTAGGATTACCGTAAGCATCGATACATTTAGAGCGCCGGCGATATCCAGTTCAAGTAAAGCACTGGCCGAAGGTGGCACTGATACCAGCCCCCTAAATTCAGTTAAACCTGTGAGCCAAGCGATGACGGTTACGCTCAAGATGCCAATAACCACGGCTCCAGTGATTTTACGTGCGCTTAAAGCAGCGATTATCACAAAACCCAAAATCATCAACAGCGGCCCGGCGCTCGCCAAGTCACCAAAGCTGACCAGCGTCGCCGGGTTGGCGACCACCAGCTTGCCACCGGTCAGCGCAATAATTGCTAAAAATAAGCCAATGCCCGCCGCCATACCTAGCTTTAATGACTTTGGTATCGAGTTAATCAGCCATTCCCGTATTGGCAATATACTGATAATGATAAACAGCACGCCTGAGATAAATACCGCACCCAGAGCCACTTGCCAACTATTACCCATGCCGATACAAATGCCGAATGCGAAGAATGCGTTTTGGCCCATGCCGGGTGCCAATGCGATAGGGTAGTTGGCATAGAGCCCCATAATGATGCTGCCGACCGCCGCGGCGATACAGGTGGCGACAAACACCGCGCCGAAGTCCATGCCCGCTTGCGATAGTATCGATGGGTTGACAACAGTGATATAGGCCATTGCCAAAAAGGTCGTTACACCGGCAATCAGCTCGGTACGGATGGAGCTATTATTCTGTTTGATCGCGAAAAAATTGTTGAGCCAATTTTGCATAGTGTTTCTCGTTGCTAAGCCGTTCGTCTGCGCCAGCTTGCTTTGCTTAGTTAGTGATAGTGTGTGGTAATTGTGGGTCTAATCTTGGCGAGCCTGAATCATCTCGGCGATCTTTAAAATGGCTGTTTCAAAGCTGTCGCTAATCTTATTTTCGCCAGTTTCTAGCGAGCCTATCATCATCAAATTGTCTTCCATCCTGAAATTTTCAATGCTTTGACCATGAACATCAAAGCCTGGCTTATCTTTTGCAAGCGGATAATGTTTGGCAACTCGATCGGTATACAAACCCGGTTTCTCATCGCTGCCATAGAATGGCTTTGCATCATAGTAAGCAAATACCGGTTTATTTAAGCCCGCCATGTAGCCCATTTCAAATGCCGTACCAACATCCATGCTAGGCCCTCTAAAACGAACCATATTGGCGGTTATGAAGTCGGCACTATTCATTAGCATAATATTGGCATGATATATCTTGATGCCAGTTTTATAGTCCGCCGCAAAGTCTTCAATCTCGTTGTCCATCGGATATAGGCCAACTAGTTTGAATGGCCAATCGTTCTGCTGATTCAATCGCTCAATGGCTGCTTTCTTAGCAACGCCGGCACCAATTGGGTCGGCAAGAAATACTTCTGGCCCTGCAAGGTAGACGTAATAAGTTGCTTGGCTAACCGCCAAAGCGCTACTTGATGTCTGCTCCGCTGACGCACTCGTTGATAACGAGCTTGATGTGCTTACACAGCCTTGAATTAATGCGCCTATCAAGGCAATTGCGAGAAAACGCTTTGTACTAGTCACCTGAAAATCTCCAATTGAAGTTGTTTGTTTATATGAGACCTCAGTACAGCTGACGCACAGGGTAAAAGGCCTAATGTATTCCACGCTCGGATAAAAACATCGCGCAATAGATCGCTATTGCACTGAGTTTTTACATCGACCTCGGAAGCACCAGACATTTTCTATTTGTACTGCCGTTATGCTCAAGTCTGCGTCTATAATAACGATACCACGCCACTGATAATATTTTACTATGAGTCATCAACCACAACAGCCTTTTTCTAGTTGGTTAGCAACGCTACCTAAAGCCGAATTGCATCTGCATATCGACGGCAGCCTACAGGCTCATCGGCTGTTATCGTTGGCGCATAAAAACCAAATCAAGCTGCCATATTCTAGCGTTGAAGAAGTAGAGGCCGCCTATCAATTTGAAGATCTGCAGAGCTTTTTAGACCTTTACTATCTCGGCGCATCCGTGCTGATCGATGAGGGCGATTTCTATCACCTAATGATGGACTATCTGCTTAAATGTAAAGAGCAGTGCATTGTGCATACCGAGATTATGGTAGAGCCACAAACTTATGCGCCAAATGGCGTAACGTTTGCCACCATGATGTCGGGCTTTCAACGGGCAATAGACGAGGCTAAGCGAGACTGGGGTCAATCGGTATTGTTGATTTTGAGCTTTCTGCGGCATACGAGCGAAGAAGACTGCATTCAGGCCTTGCTAGATGCTGAGCCATTTAAAGATTCATTTGTAGCGATCGGTTTGGCCAGCGCTGAAAATGGCAACCCGCCAAAGAAATTTGAGCGATTGTATAAGATGGCAATTGAACAGGGTTATCGCGCGGCGGCGCACGCCGGCGAAGAGGGGCCGGCTAGTTACATTTGGGATTCACTTAATGATCTAAATGTAGAGCGGATTGACCACGGCGTTAGATGCGCTGAAGATCAGGCATTGGTGGCGCACTTGGTCGAACAAAAAATCACCTTAACAGTTTGTCCGCTGTCGAATATTAAACTGTGTGTTTTCGATTCAATGCAGCAACACAATGTGCTTGAGCTGCTTGAGCGAGGCGTGGCGGTAACCATAAATTCCGACGACCCAGCGTATTTTGATGGCTATCTAAATGAGAATTTTGATGCCCTGCATCGGTCTCTGGGCTTGACTAAAGCTCAGGCGATTAGTTTGATCGAAAATAGCTTTAAAGGCAGCTTTTTAAAACCGTCAGAAAAAGAGATTCATTTAGCCTCATTGGCATCACATTGTTAGTACTGAAAAGGTAACACCCTTAATGCTGGGGGAGTTCTACGCATTGAGCACTAAGGAGTCCCGAGCAATGGCTGCTGGGAAATAAGCTATGGTCAGCAGTGATACTGACGCGATGCCAATAAACCGTTGATAATTAGATTGACTCATCTGGCTTTGGAGAGTAATTTTCGGCTGTTGAGGCTGATTTGTTCATGCCACCCTTTTAGGCTTTAAAACTAGGTTAAAGCGGCGACTAATACGCCGATTAAAACTCAGTTAAATAGTGGTTTCTCCCCATGCTAACACCAAAATTCATATCGCTCGCCATTCTCGCTTTTGTGCTATTGGGGCTGATCCTGCACCGAATTTTTGTTAGTAAGCGATACTCTAATTTACTCGGCCTAATTGCGGCCATTGCCTTTGGCCTGGCGTTTATCTTGTTTGACCAAGTTATCACACCACAGCTGAGCAATGTCGAACATTTGAGTTGGCTAAACTTGGGCCAGTTGAAGAAAATTAACGGTGCTTTATTTTGGCTCAGTGTCGCCTATTTCTGTAATGCCTTAGTTAAGCACTTTATCTACCCGCGTAGGCTCACTTGGGAAGGTGATTTTAAGGTGCCCTTGTTGATGCAATACTTGGTTACAGTGCTGATATATCTAGCCGCAATTGTGTGTATTGTTGGTTTGATCTATGGGCAATCGATCACTGGTTTGATCACCGCCTCGGGTGCAGTTTTATTAGTAATCGCTTATTCAGCGCGCGCCCAAATCGATGAAGTGTTTGCTGGCATCGCGATTAATATTAACGCGCCATTCGAGAAAGGCGATCTGATTCAGCTGAATGAAGAATGGGGTTATGTAAAAGATATTGACTGGCGCAGCATCACCTACGTGGATTTGGATAACAATTATGTGGTGGTGCCAAACACCGTGTTGGCTGCCAGTAAAATACGTAATCTTGACCGACCTCGTTCACTGACGCGGCGGGTAATGCATATTCGTGTTGAATACAATGTTCCACCGAGAGTGGTTATCGATCAATGTGTAGCGGCAATGAAAGAATGCCCCCACATTGTTCCGCACCCCTGGCAGCACTGTAGCTACCAAGACAGTGACGAGAAAGGTATGCGCTATCGTTTAGCCTTTTATATTAAGCACTTTGACGACTGGTGGTTGGCTAGCGATGAGTTAATGAACGCAATTTGGTACCGTTTCGCACGTCAAGGTATTCGATTCTCTCAACAACGTAAACTCAACTTCAGTGGCCCAGAAGACGCCATGCGCAGTCTGCCCGGTTCAGCCTATGATGACGCCACCTGGCGGTCTTTAGTGGAGCGTTTTAATCAAGTGCCGATGTTCGAAGGTATGACTCCCAAAGACATGGAAGAGTTAGCACGCGGGGCTCAGCTCCACATAATCGGTCCGCCGGAAAAAATTATTCGAACAGGCTCGACTCGCTCTTCAATGTTTTTAATCGCTTCGGGAACGGCGGACGTTTACGCGGTAGATGAAAACGACAACGAAACCTTGATGGCGACTGTTGGCGAATCAGAAGCACTGGGTCTTATGGCGCTATTAACTGGTAGTCCACAAAAGACGACTATTCGAGCTAAAGAAGAATGTGCCGTATGGGAAATTGGTAGTGAGTCCTTACATGCGCTATTTGATCGAAAGCCTGAAGTGATGGAGGCAATTGCGGCGAGCGTGGCACGTTGGCAGGCCGAAGAGGATGATGCTATCAATATAATTGAAATGAATCGTCAACAAGAAAAGCTTTTTATTCAACAGCGTACTAGTCGTCTAAGCAATAGGATCGCGAAGTTCTTTCAGCGCGAGGTCAATCAGGACGACAGCGGTGAGGAGTACACGAACTACTAGCTGTTAGTGGTTTTAATTGTTGTCTATAGCTGACTAGTTGTCGGTCGAACGACTGGCTCAAGTGCAGGCCAGCTTGAAGCCTAATGCCGAACCCTGTATGCGAGGTTCGGCGTGCGGTTGAGGTTTTAGTTGTCCTCGAGTAAAAAGTTGATAATCGGTGCCAATATTATGTTCAACGGACAGCCTCTGGCCGGCCTTGGGGCCCGAGCTTGTTGATCTAAGAAACTTGGTTGAGTAATCGAGGTGGCAATAAAAGTAGCGTCTAAGATAGCGGTAGCGCCGGCACAAGTCTCGTTAGCCGTTGCGGTGCCAGTTGTCTCATCCTCATTGATAACACCAGCAGTTGTGATGTCGACGTTACAGCCGGGAAGCACCGTACGGGTATATCCCCCTGAGTAACTGCCGTCAGCAGCAACCGTACTCGTTAAAAAAGCTTCATCTCCATCAAGCGCAATGCTAATCGATCGATCATCTTTGACGGTGATGCCAATCGCTTCATCGTAAGCCTGGCGGCCATCTACGGCGCCGCTTACAACTATTTCACCATCGGCACTGCCGTTGTATATGTGGGTGTTATTTTCAGTCTCAGGTACCGGCGGTTCAACACAAGTCTCGGGCTCGTCTGGAGTCGAGGTTGGTGTTGGCGCGGCAGTTTCACCTCCTGTGCCGACCGGGAAACCGTCTGCGCGGCGCGCAACTTCTTGAAAGTTGACATTATTGGTAGGCCCGACTCCCCGGCGATAGAGAGTGACATTACTTCGTTCTCGAACATTGTTATTGTCGAGATCAAAGCGAGCCATGCCACTGGTCATGAAGCCATAAACTTCACTCTCAGCCGGGTGCCACTCGTAACCGGAGCGATTAAATGGCGCACGTTTAATTTGCCGGCCGCGAACGGCTTCAGCATTTTTATTTATTTGACCGACCCGCATATATTCGAAGGTAGACGCATGCCATTGACCATCAA
>JBLHXJ010000158.1:0-7043 GCA_047629535.1 Arenicella sp.
AGACCTTGGAGCCGTCGCAAACGATGGCTCACCGAGAACTTTCGAACCAAAACTTGCCGCAAAGGCTTTCAGTAATAAGCAAAAAGTCAGCTCGGAAAACGACCGCACAGCAGTCTTCAACTCAATTTTGGGGTTGATAGAAAACGGTAATGTGCAAGCCGCAGCCAATGCAATTAACGAGCAGTACTCGGACTTATCAAGTGCGGAGCTAGACTCACTTAAGGCCGCATTTCTAGTACTAGCTTATCGCTCCGGTGGCGATACCAAAAATACCTTATTAGCGGCCAGCAAGGCATTCGATGATTTAGATATCTGGAAGTATCTTGCCGCCATCGCGAGTCGCGATAACGATTGGAATACTGCGTTTAGTGCCAACCTTCGCGCCAGTGAGTTGGAAAACAACTCAAGCGATTTAAACTTATTATTGGAAAGCCTAGTGATCGTTAGCGGTCACCTGCGCGCCACCTATGAAGCTAATGGCGACTTGATTAGCATCCGAGATTTATACCGACGTTTAAGCGACCTGCACCCAAATTTTCAACGTTTTCAATATCAACTGGCGATCTCAAAGATAACCTTAGGCGAAACTGATGATGCGTCTCGGCTATTAGAGTCGTTGCGTTACGACCCGCAACTGGGCCAGGTCTCAGAACACGCGTTAGCAAAAATTGCGGCCCTACGGGAGTCTGATTTAGTTTCTGGCATCGCCCAAGCACCAGCAAAGCAAACAGCAACCGACACTCGCGATAGCGATATAGTGGTACCCCTAATTTCAGCTGGAAGCTCATTTTTGGTAGACAGTATTATTGAGCGTCAGTCGGCACGACTATTGCTTGACACTGGCGCATCAATCACCTCCCTATCAAGCCAATTGGTTGAGCGGCTGAAACTCGAACCAAGCGGCCAATCGGTTCGCCTCAATACCGCAAATGGAGTTACCAATGCTCGTATTTATCGAGTCAAACAGTTACGACTTAATAATTTAGTATTACGCGATATTCTTATTGCCGAAATAAATCTTGCTAATAATTCAAAATTTCAAGGTTTGCTTGGCACTGACGCTCTGAATCAATTTAAATCACGATACAGCTACATTATCGATAATCAGAAAAACACCTTAATTTTTCGCGCTCGCTAGTTAAACATTATTATAAGTCAGCTAATAACCACTGGTCTTCGAGCAACATAATCTCCTGCCAATTTAAGTTTTCACTAACTACCAATGTGCTGCTTAACTCCCTGCTTGTCCAATTGCTAGGGCCTACCACTAATAGCAACGCAACAATGCCGCATGCGGCAAGCGGAAAGGCTAGGCGAAAAGTGCGCCGCCAGCGATTTGCCGGCGTAGCTGCTTGCGTTGCAGACTGAATATACTGAGGCATGCCCTCAGTGGCAGAGATAATTGACGCTTGCAAGGCGCTAGTGCTTGGCACGGGTGAACGTTTTAGATCAAATTCTTGTTTGTTAACCATTGGACTCCTCACTTAACGGTTGCGCCTTTAATTCGTCGTTGAATGCCATTTGATGCTCCAGTCCTTGCACATGCTTGCGTAAGTTGCGCCTAGCCCTAACTAATAACGACTCAAGCGCTTTAAGGCTGACACCTAGAATTTCCGCCGCCTGCTTTTGTGGTAACTCATTGTAGACAACTAAATTCAATGCATCACGCTGGGAGCTTGGCAGACGGTGAATACCCGACTCTAAACATGCCTTGCGCCAACGCTGGTCTTGCTTATCATCGGCTAGCGACTCTTCGCTTGGAGAATGCGGTAAAGCACTCTCAAATACTTCCGGCTCAGCCCATACTTCACGCGCATGACGGCGCCGGTGATCATGACAAGCATTGACAATTACACGGTAAAACCAGGTAGTGAACTTTGCTTGACCCGTTTGCCACATTTGCGGTCGCTGCCAGAACTTGATAAACGCCGCTTGCACTACATCTTCAGCGTCGCCCTGATGCTGTAAAGTACGAAATGCTAGGGCAAAGAATTTACCTGTATGCCGCGTCACCATTTCGGCAAACGCGGCATGATTGCCATTGACAATAAATTCTTGCAATTGAAAATCGCTCTTGTCCTGGTAGGCAGTCACTGACTTTTATTCAGTTTCGGGCTGTTCCGACTTACGTTGCTTACGATCTTGCTTGCGCTTTTCACGCATTTGCCGATGAGCATCTCGGCCTTCTTCTTTACTGACATAGCCGTCTTGATTTAGGTCCATCGCCTTGAAGCGCTGCTCAGCGTGGGCTAAAAATTCAGCTAATTCCAATTGGCCATCTTGGTTAGCGTCAGTGCGATCAAACATTTTTGCCGCCTTGTCTTGCTTATGCCCCTTATCGCCGTGCTGGTGAGCGAAGACAGGACTACTAAGTAAGACAATGAGGCAAGTAGATAGTGATAATACGAGTGAGTGTTTCATGGTGACTCCGAGTTGATGTTGTTTAATATAGCCTTAATACGGGCGATGCGCGCCTTTCCTGCGGGTATAATAATTTTGTTGTCTCCACTTTACCGCCGCTGCGGATAGATTTTCAGCAACAAACACTAGGCTCACGACTGGAAAGCCAAGCTAATAACTGATATTTTTTAAATACGTACTGTCCATTACGAATTGTTTAACCTGTTGTAGATTCACGCGACCAAAAAAACTTTAATTCTTTATCTATGGAGAAGAAAATGAAATTTCAAGCCGTTTTTTATGTAGTAGCCGCTTTCCTACTAACCGCTCCCGTGCACAGCGCCCAAGCCAATGAACCCAAGGGAGAGAAGGTTTACAAGTTACTAGGCACGGCCCCTAAGGGGCGTAACATGCGCCCAGTAGAAGCCACTTCGCCGATTCCTTTTAATAAGAGATACGAACAACTAGACTATCGACAAATGGCTATTTACCGATCATATTTTGAAGGACTGAAAGAAACCGATACGCCGCCGTTTCCTAAAAAGGGAATAAAAGAAATATACGTACCTCTGATAAAGGGTCATAAGAGAATCGGTGGCAGCGGCGACCTTCTTGTATACGCCGAGATTAACGAAAAAGGCGGCGTAGACAACGTTATCGTGTACGAAAGCCCGACTAAGAAGTTAGCCGATTTGGCCACGACAGTGATGTTTAATACGAAATTTAGGCCGGCCACTTGTGACGGTACCCCCTGCACTATGGACTATCCTTTTTATTACGACGTACCGCACCGAAATAGAGAATTGAAAAGCCTTGATAAAGAAAATTTCGGGAAAGGCGACATCAGCACCAAACCTGGCGGCTGATGAATCAGCAAAGTTTCGCCGCAATTTAGGTAGCGGTAAGAGTTTGACCGCTACCTAGCCTTGGTTCGAACAGCCGATGCGGGCAAGGTGTGAGCTGACATATTCACTTGTCAGGTTAATGTTGGTAGTTTTCTGGCCACAGGCATGACAAAATCAGCCTCATTAAAACATCGAATCAAAAAGCCCAATGAGTTTACAACTAAACCCCAATTTAGACAGATCAAAAATTGCCGCCGACTTTAAGTCTAAGAGACGAGTCCGCATTGACAACGTTCTAGAGACAAGCTCAGCAGAAGCGATATTCGATTGCTTACGAAATTATACAGCATGGGAATTATGCTACTCCGGCCCAAGTGGCGAGCCTTTGCGTGTGAGCAACCAAGAACTCCTACAGATGAACGCAGATGAGTTAACCGCACTTGCTACCGAAGTACACAAAAGGGGGGGGGCAAGTTACCAATATATATATAAGTTTTTCCCTATGGTTGACGTCATCACAGCAGGACGAGTGACGGAAAACTCTATGCTGTATGACATCGCAACATTTTTGAACAGTGCTCCATTCATGCAATTTGCGCGCGACGTCACTGCCGACGACAGACTGGTAAAGCTAGACCCACATGCCAACCTATATGAGCCAAGTCATTTCAAAAATTTACACGACGATATGCGTGTTGATAAAAGCGCTCGCGACCAAAGTATTCGTCGTTATGCAGTGGTCCTAGGGTTTACTAAAAATTGGTCGGTCAATTGGGGTGGCAACATGAGCTTTTACCCTGGGCCGAACCCAATATCGGCAGAAAGTAGTTATCCCGGATTTAATAGTATAGAAATTTTTGAAGTGCCAGCTTTGCATCGAGTAAGCATGGTCATGCCATTTGCCGCCAAAGGCCGTTATACGATCACCGGCTGGCTCCGTGAGGATGCCGATGTAGTTAGACTCGATTTGGGTGACAAAGCGCCGCAAAAAGATCAGGCTTCAAGCGAGCCCTAAGCCGCAATCATCCACTAGTGCCGCGCACCGTAATTACACATTGAATGACCCTAGACTTCTAGCCCAAGCTGATCAAGCTTTTTCAGCAGGCCAGGCTAAGCAGGGCCTGAGCCTATTACGCCAGTATAATAGCTCGAATAACAGCAATGCAGCGAGCTGGCACCGACAAGCCATTATCGAAGAACAGATTGGTGACTCTTCGGCCGCGGGAAACGCTCATTATCGATGCATAGAAATAGTGCCAAACAATGCACTCGCTTATCTTTATGCCGGCTATTGGTTGCAACAGAAAAATCAGCAACAAGTAGCCGCTGCAGCACTTTACTCACTTGCTCATGATCTAGACCCATCGATCCTAACGCTATGGCAACAAGTCGACGTCAGCAAACCAACTCAACTGCGATCTAGGCAAGCAAATAAATTAATGCGACAGGTTTTAAGTGAGCACCACCGGGCAGTGTGCTCTGGATTCGCGAACGCTGAGCGCATAGAAAAAGCAGATTGGCTGCGAACCACTGATCGAACGATCTCGTTTGGAGCAGAGAACTACGCCCCAGAGCTATTTTTCATTCCAGGTCTGACGACCAAACCCTTCTACCCAGCCAAGGAATTTGTTTGGGCCGAGCAACTCAATCACAATTGTAACAAAATAAAGAAGGAACTTAAGCAGGCGATGCAGCAGCAACTCGCTCTAGATAGTTTAAGGCCGTATTTAAATGAGAACTTTGCCAGTCATACAAATTTGGCCGAGCTTGCTAACTCAAACAATTGGCTGGCAATTGACCTGTTTAAGAATGGCGAATTGAATACTGATATAGCACCACTATTTTCGGAAACCCTCGCGACCCTAGATGGATTACCAATTTATCGCTTAGACGAAAACCCATTCGAGGTGTTTTTTTCGTTTCTCAAACCATCGCAGTCAATCGCCCCTCATTTTGGTCAATCTAATCACGCACTAACAGTACATTTGCCATTAGAGATACCGGCAGACTGCTATCTTAAGGTCGGCACAGAAGAGCGATCTTGGCAGCAAGATGAAGTACTTATATTCGACGATAGTTTTCTGCACTCGGCGCACAACAATAGTCAGCAGACGCGCGTAGTGCTGATTTTTTCCATATGGCACCCCGACCTTAGCAAAGATGAGAAGGAGGCTGTTCGGCAGAGCTTTAAAGCACGACAACTATGGACATTAGAGCGTCAAACGTATTTGCAAAAACTGCGTTTGACTTATCAATAGAAGCATTTAGCGTATCCGCCATTGATCACTTCGCAAAACGGCTTTGCAGAGTTAGAACTTGAGAGACCCCGAAAGCTCTGGGGTTAGCGTCGTCGATGGGTTGTTGGTGGTCAACCATTTGTAGCCGTTGTCTAAGTCGATACGATGAAAATCCTCAACCTTTCGATAGTCTGCATCTCTTGAATTTACGCTAAAACGGCTATTGCTATCTTTTGCATCACGCATGCCCAAATCACCAAGCGCAACTTGCTTAATCGCTTCACCACTAATACCCAGTTGTAGAAAATGATTGACGGCCTGCAATGCCTCGCTAGGTTGTTTAATTAACGTTTCTGCATACACTGAAGCCATGGCGCCTGACGGCGCAAAGCGAGTAAGCCCTTGCTCCGCCTGTTCAAGTTGAAGTCTCCATAGAGTTAAGCTTATCTTTAAATCCGATAGATGGATTACATCGCTCAGCCCAAGCTTAGACAAGTGAGGAAAGTCATATCTTAACAAGTCAAACATCGCTCGCTGGCGCTGCTTAGCGGCCTCCCCTTTCTTTAAAGTAGAAAGTAGAAAACTCCTCGCGTCGGTATATAGCATCAACGCTTTGCTCGAACCGCTCGCCTGCAATAGCTCAGCGATTATATTATTTACTGAGTTAACCGGCTTAATAATCAAGGTCTCATGCGGTTCGGCATGCTTCTGAAGCAATGTTAAAGCAAGCGCTGGTAAATGCCGAGAGTCAATATTACAGGTCTGCGAATGCCATTGAAAGCGCTTGGCGTTGGCTGCATCGAGTAGGATCTGCGGCTCGCGAAGACTGACGCTATGCCCCTCAACGGCCAGGCAGCGCGATACAAAGGTGGATGCACAGTACGCGGTATGAAAAATAAAACATGGGGGTTTGTGCGCCTTACTTGGCTTAGAATTTATCACTTTAACGACCTCGAGCAGAGGCACAGATATCGATGACGCATCTTTACTCAACTCCTCTCTAGTAAGCCAAGTAGATCTACTTAAGTCACTTTCCGCCAAAGATAAGAACTCGATCGACTCTGTAGTGAAATCGAGTTTGTAGGCTAGGTAGCTCGGATCGTCGATTAACTGTTTAACGTCTGTCATAAAAATTTATAAAAAGTGAGTATTTATACTGTGATGCACTCGCATGACACCTAGATTCAGCAACATTATGCACTAAAGTTGGGCGCCCTCCCAAACAGCTCAAACATAAGCATAGTCATTGACCACGAAAACTGACAAACTATCAACTGAATATTGACCGCACCAACTTGGTGTAAACATATCTGCTGCTATCTGACTCACGACTATGAACATAAGCATAAACCCAGAGCTCGATTTCGAATCTCTTAAAACGCAGTTTAGAGCGGAGAAAAAATTGCGTGTTAACGCATTTTTGACGGCAGAATGCGCGCAGTATATTTCGCATAATTTGAGAAATTCGACTGCTTGGCATTTGGTGCATTCAGACAAAGACGGTTTGCCAGTGCGCTACAACGCCGAAGAGTACGCGCAGCTTAAGCCGCAACAGAAAGGC
>JBLHXJ010000159.1:0-7042 GCA_047629535.1 Arenicella sp.
GAAACATATCGAGCTTACGAACCAAGGCCTCATCGTCCGAGAGTAACTCAAGGAAATGAGTAGCCACGCCTTCGCTCTCAAGATGCTTCATGATAAAGGCATTGAACTTATTGTTAACCATACCCTTACGATCAAGTTGCTCAATTTTTTCGCCATCAAAAGCTGAAGTATCGTTACGAAAATACAAAATCAGCGCATCATCACGATCACTGGTATAAACAGATTTAGCTTTGCCGCTATATAGTTCTTGGCCGCGTTGCATGAAAACTCCTAGGAAATTTACTAGATAGGTTGATGATTAGTTATTCAAAATTCGGCTGAATAGCGTATTGCTGTATTCACCCGAAACTTCAAGGCCATCTTGATTTAATACCGAAACCACGGTAATGCCGCGTTTTTCCACCGCCTCTAAGGCACAATATTCCAAATCTTGTTGTTTACCTCGGTTAAAGAAAGACCAACGCCCAGATTTTACAACGGTTGGTTCTGCTACGATATTTGCGCAACCAATAGAGAATCGCCCAGCCTCTTTGTTACGACTAAATACGGTAAGATCAGATTTTTGCAGACTGTCATTTAAGTAATCCCATGTTCGATCAAAATCAGCCGCGATTTCTAAGCGAGTTCGGCCCGCCTTAGTGGTAACCACTGCGGCCGAAAGGCCTAATGCGACTGAGGTTTGCTCTGTGCTAATCACAGCGGCCGGAGCAGGAGTATCAGCTTGTTCAGTAACACTATTAGTGTCGATATCAGGCCGGTCTACTGCACTTTTTTGATCGACTATAACGCGCGATGATTTTTTCAGCGGAGGCAATGCCCTGGCCGACTTGTAATCTGCACTCTCATCACTTGTTATAACTTTCTTACCGCCACTACAAGCGGATAAACTCAGGGCCATTAGCGTCACTAAAAGCGCTAATACACTCGGCTTAAATTCTATTTGTTGTTTAATTGAAATCATAATTAATTTAGTCACCGGCCAAAATTTCGGCTGTTCATTTTATTGTTATTTTTACTCAAACCCGATTAGACATTCTACTCGTCGCGATTGGCTTAACGGGCTTGCTTCATTGCCCGATCGACTTGTGCTTCAAGCTGAGGGCTCAATGACGTTAATGGCAGTCTCAATTTGTTCGCAGTATAGCCCATTTTAGACACTGCATACTTTACCGGTATTGGATTCGACTCAATAAACAACTCAGCATGTAAACCACGTAACTTTTCGTCTAAGCGCTCGGCCGCGGCAAAATCACCCGCCAATGCCGCGGTGCACATATCGCTCATCAGCTTAGGTGCAACATTAGCGGTAACCGAAACATCGCCACGCGCTCCAAGCTTCATATACTCTAGAGCAGTGGCATCATCACCTGAAAGAATTGACAATTGATGGCCGCAACTATCGATTAAGTCTTTTCCTCGCTCCAAATCGCCAGTAGCATCTTTACAACCGACGATATTATCAATCACGGCTAATCTAGCAATAGTTTGATTACTCAGATCAGCCACCGTTCGCCCGGGAACATTATATAAAATCTGCGCAATCGGAACGGCCTCAGCGATCGCTTTGAAATGCTGGTAAAGGCCTTCTTGGGTTGGCTTGTTGTAGTAAGGCACTACAGACAAAGCGGCATCGGCACCTAGCGACTGGGCTTGTCTAGTCAAGTGAATAGCCTCTTGAGTCGAATTACCACCAGTACCGGCGATAACCGGTATGCGTTTATTCACCGCTTTAATTGTATGTTCAACGACCGCTAAATGCTCGTCGACGTTGAGAGTTGATGATTCACCAGTAGTGCCAACAGAGACAATACCGTGAGTGCCGGACTCGATGTGTAATTCGATTAAGCGTGTTAACCCTGCATAATCAACCGCACCGTCTTCAGACATTGGAGTGATTAGTGCGACTAGACTACCTTCAAATTTCATATTTCTGACTAAATTAAGGTCTGTGTTACTTCTAGCTTCTAAGCGAAAGAGCTAGTTGAAGTGGTAATAATGAATCTCGTCTATCTACTCGGGAGGCGCTTGCTTACCCTGGAATTTTCCAAGTAAGTAAAACACCGCACCACTAATCATATAAACCGAGCCGATTGCCAAGAATGCGAAAGGAGGATCTAAGTAAACGAATGCGATAATCAGCACCAATACGATCAAACCAACGAACGGCATTTTATCTCGAAATTCAAAGTCTTTGAATGAGCGATACTTAATGTTACTCACCATCGCCAAGGCCATCAATACCATTAATAGAGCAAGGCCTACACTGTAATCGCTTGGAGCAATATCGGCATCTACGAAGACCCAAATAGTCGTCGCTATCATAGCCGCTGCACCGGGACTCGGAACGCCAATGAAATGGGTTTTATCATTACTGGCCGAGACATTAAACCGCGCTAGCCTTAAGGCCGCACAAGCGATATAAATAAATGCCACAAGGCTACCAAAACGGCCTAGGCCGCTAAGCGCGAACTCAAACAACACCATCGCTGGGGCTACTCCGAACGACACCATGTCAGATAAGCTATCGTATTCTGAACCAAAATCACTTTGCGTATTGGTTAGCCTAGCGAGGCGGCCATCGATAATATCCATCACCATGGCGACATAAATGGCTAATGACGCGGCCTCAAAATGGCCGAGACGAGCTTGCATTATGGCGTAAAAACCGGCAAATAGACCCGCGGTCGTAAATAGGCTAGGCAATACGTAGAACCCTTTCGCGGGCTTCTTAGCATCTACTTTGCTTTCGTTGGTCTCCAAAGAGTGGAGTTTAGGTTGCTCTGAGCTCATTGCGAGATTATACAAGGTTGAGAGTCGCTTTGCCCACTTTTGATAGCACTAATGAAAGTGCAGTCAATTACCCAAGTAACCATTCGAATGACTAGCAACCGCAAGCAAAAGTCGATCAACACGCCAACCTTAAGCAAGCTGGCCGATTGCCGAGGCGCCAAACCAGACATTATCTGCAAGAGAGATGCTCACTCAGAACTCTTCTAGTAAAAACAAAGTCACTGGTGGTCCAAAGCGAATACGTATCAATCATTTGCATTTTATCTTCCGTCAAAAAGTGTGCATTTATTCAAGCAATAAGCGCCTTGAGGTTACCTCCAACGCGCTCGCTCTTGCAATTTTTCTATCTTAGTCTTTGGGGCTTTTAGCTAACGACTTTTATTCTCAACAATTACCTCTAGGGTTGATCTACTACTGAGCTGTAAGCGCTGTTTCATCCGACGATAACCCTGTCACCCCAGAGCGTGCAAGTTCAAGAACCGTTAGTCCACTCAGACTTTTCAATAGCTCATCAACTTTCTCACTGCTACCACTCATCTCAACAATAAACTGAGAACCAGAGACCGTAATCAAGCTAGCGTTAAAGGCTTTAACAACCTTATCTAGGTCCGCTTTTTGCGCACTTTCAACAAGCACCTTAACCAAAACCACTTCACGCTCAAGATGGCTACCAATTGTGATGTCTTGCAAAGCAGCGACATCGACCAACTTATTTAGATGCTTCTCTATCTGATCGATCTTGCGATCATCTCCGGTTGTCACAATCGTCATGCGCGACAACGTTGGATCATTAGTAGGTGCTACCGTCAATGATTCAATGTTGTAACCACGGGCAGAAAACAAACCAGACACACGCGATAGGGCGCCCGATTCATTTTCTAGTAAAACTGAAATAATATGTCGCATAATCTCTCTACTTAGAAGGGCGTAAACGCATTTGGTTATGCCCTTTACCGCTCTCAATCATTGGGTAAACATTCTCTTTTTGATCAGTAATGAAATCCATAAAAACCAGACGATCTTTCATCGCAAACGCTTCTTTCAAGGCGCCTTCGACATCAGAAGGTTTTTCAATTTGCATGCCCACATGACCATAGGCCTCAGCTAGGGCAACAAAATCTGGTAAAGAATCCATGTAAGAATTTGAGTAGCGCTTATTGTAATTAAATTCTTGCCACTGACGAACCATGCCAAGGTAACGATTATTCAAGCTTATTACCTTTACTGGTAACTTATACTGCTGACAAGTGGCCAGTTCTTGAATACACATTTGAATACTGCCTTCGCCGGTAATACACGCCACATCAGCATCAGGGTATGCGATTTTAACACCCATCGCGGCCGGCAAGCCGAAGCCCATCGTGCCCAAACCTCCAGAGTTGATCCATTTATGGGTATCTGAGAAACCATAAAACTGAGCCGCAAACATCTGATGTTGACCAACATCTGATGTCACATACGCGTCGCCGCCGGTCACTTCATGTAACTTCTGCACCACATACTGAGGCTTAATGATCTCTGAATCTTCGTCGTACCAGTAACTGTTAACAGCTCGCCAATCTTCAATCTGACTCCACCAATCGGATACCAAAGATGAATTAATATCATTGCTTCGTCGAGCAAGCTCTTGGTTAAAAGCGCTAAGAACCTCCTTCACATCAGCAACAATTGCGATGTCAGCCTTAATATTCTTGTCAATTACAGACGGGTCAATATCAACATGAATTATTTTGGCATGTGGCGCAAAGCCGTCCAAAGTACCGGTAATCCGGTCATCAAAGCGAGCGCCCAATGCAATGATCAAGTCAGAATCGTGCATTGTTAAATTTGCTTCATAGGTGCCGTGCATACCCAGCATGCCGATAAAAAGCGGATCATCATGTGGATACGCGCCAAGGCCCATCAGGGTATTAGTGCAAGGGAAGCCAAGCTTTCTAACGAAACTAGTAAGCTCGTTTTGAGCATGCGCTAAAACCACGCCGCCGCCGGCATACACCACTGGTTTTTTCGCATTGAGCATAGCCTCAACAGCAGTGACGATTTCACTTGGCTGGGCCTTTGGTGCTGGCGGATAAGAACGCATCTCAACCGATTTTGGGTATAAAAACTCAGTCACTTCGGCCGTTATATCTTTAGGGATATCAACCAACACCGGACCGGGTCTGCCAGTCGTAGCAATATGAAACGCTTTTTTAATTGTTTCGGCAATTTCTTCAACGCTTTGAATAAGGAAATTATGTTTAACACATGGACGACTAATACCCACCGCATCAATTTCTTGAAACGCGTCATAACCAATCAATGGCTTCATAACTTGGCCAGACAGCACCACCATCGGAATCGAATCCATGTAAGCCGTAGCAATACCTGTAATCGCATTAGTAATGCCTGGGCCCGAGGTTACAAGCACCACGCCAGGTCGGCCAGTAGCGCGCGCATAACCATCCGCAGCATGCGTAGCACCTTGCTCATGGCGTACTAGAATATGCTTCACTTCGTCTTGACAGTGAAAAGCGTCATAGATATGCAATGCCGCACCGCCAGGATATCCGAAGACAAACTCTACACCCTCTTCTTCAAGGCTTTTGACTACTATTTCTGCACCTGATAACTGCACTGAGGTCTCCCAATAAACTCTGATTTTTCACTCAGTCGAATGAAAATAAAAAATGCCCTAAAACGGGCGGCTATATCAACTTTAAATTATAAACGCTAAAGCCTTAAACACAACGAACTTATTCACTTTTTTAGTGCTTGTTTAAGCTCAACCGAAAGCCCTGAGCCCAATACCTACCTAACTCTATGACAATATGAAATACAAGGCATTCATAGAACATATGGTTTGCAATCAGTAACCTTAAGTGATTGCCCTAAAAAGCGTCTCTGGCTTACAATGGTTATTATGCATACTTATATAATTTCAGATCTACATCTGACCCCCGAACGACCTCAGGTCAGCAAGGCATTTTTCGATTTTTTGGTCCACGATGCGCCTGCGGCCGAGCGACTTTACATTTTAGGCGACCTGTTTGAGTTCTGGATTGGCGACGATGCGGCCAGCCTGCTCGGGGCCGAGCCAATTTTGGATGCAATGAAAGCCGTTAGCGTAATGGTTGATTGTTATTTTATAGCTGGCAATCGAGACTTTTTAGTCCGAGAGACTTTCACCGAACGGACTGGATTTAAAATTCTCAGCGACGAAACTATAGTCGACCTTTACGGCACTAAAACGTTACTTCTGCACGGCGACAGCTTGTGCACTGATGACATTGCTCATCAACAGTTTAGAACTCAAATGATGACTAATGCTGAATTTTGTGATGGCTTTTTACAATTGTCGATTGCCGATCGCATACAACAAGCAAAGCAAGCTCGCCTGCAGAGCAACGAACATAAATCCGAGATCAGCATGGGCATTATGGATGTCACCGAGAGTGCGGTAATGAAGGCATTTGCTAAACACTCGACAAGCCAAATGATTCATGGTCATACGCATCGACAAAACACCCATCACTATGACCTAGGTAAAAAATCGGCGACTCGTTATGTGCTCGGGGACTGGCATGCAACTAGCAGCATCATGCGAATAGATAAAGATGGCATTAACATCCTTAACTCGGCAATTTGAGCGGCGCTCAAGCAAGCGAGTGTCTAATCCGAAGTAGAGTTCGGAGTTGCTTTGGAGCGACCGGGAACAACACGGTAAAATGTTTCTCCTTGCTTGATAAACCCGAGCTGACTTCGGGCCCTCTCCTCTAAAGCTTCACTGCCTTGCTTCAATTCATTAACTTCAGCATGTAATGTGTCATTTCGTCGTATCAGCGACTGATTCCTTTCACTAGACTGCTCGGTATTACCTTGTAATGACCACAATTGAAAAATACCGTGCCCACCAAACCAAAGTTTGGCTTGTAACAAAATTAGCAAGAAAAAAAGTATGCTGGCGACGAGTCTCATAGAGCAAGTTTACACTGCGACCAGCCAATTTAGTAGCGACGAATTCAGCACACAAATACAACACAACTTACTCGCCCATTTGACAGTAAAAATCAATCCATTAACCATTTTTTATCTACGTGACCATGCCGCAAGCCATTGAAACTCAATAATTTATAAGATATCTTGATTAGCCATGAAGCATGGAATAAAAAGGAAACGAGAAATGAAGCTCCCTACTATTAACAAAAATATAAAATCAGCCATCCTAACCTTAGCCGCAGTAGCTGCTTTGGCAACGCATCATTCATCATTT
>JBLHXJ010000160.1:0-7024 GCA_047629535.1 Arenicella sp.
CAACATCAGATATAGAAAAAGCGGCATAAGCCGCTTTTTCTTGCTTAAAACCTAATGAGCCAATAACTAAAATAGCTCATCAATGGCTCTATTTAATTAGGTAACGAATACCGGCACTAAACATTCTATTGCTTGAAAGAGAATCAAGCGTTTCTGAATTACTATCAAACACACGACCTTCTAAAAACCATTGCAATTTAGTCTTGCCGATATCACCACCCACAATGCCATACAAAGAGGCATCTCGGAAATCACTATCGTCGATATCCCATGCTCCAAGGCCGGCGCCTATGAAGGCTCGCTGACTCAATTTGTGCTCAACGCCAACGTCTACCGAAAAATTCTCTTCTGGGTAGATATTGCCGCCGTTAACACCTTGTCGCTCAAGGTAAGATACTTGCCCTAATAACGACGTTTTAGCGGTAAGTTCTTTCAGTAAACCAGCTCGAATGCCGATCACACCTGAAGAGTCACGCTTATCCATGTCCCAATTGGTCTCATACCTTGGCCGCGTTTCTGTTCCAACAAAAGCGCCTATGAAGGGTATTAGTGCAAGTGGTGCAAGCTTAGCAACTGGCGCTGCTGCTTCTGCCGCTGTAATCACCGGAGCTGGAGCTGCAACAGCAGCGACCGGTGCGACACACGCCGTAGAGGTGTCAGCCACAACGGAAATTAGGGAAACATTACAGCATGCTTTAGGTATTGCTACGTGGTAGACCTGACAACCGCCACGAAGATCGATTTGGAAGCCTTCAAATGATTTTTCGCCGGCCCACTCACGGTATTGATTGGCAACATAAGCACCGTTAACTTTCGAGCCAGACCATAGCAGACGGGTACCAACTGGATAAGCTCGCTCGGTCATCTCGCCGTTGGCGACCGCAGCCATTAAGTCATCGGCGCTACCAGTCCAACCAGAATCAACAAGGATGTCTCTGATTTTGGACGGATTGTTGGCGAAAAATTGTTGTAATTGTTCCGGGGTTTCAACACCGCCAGCACAAACTGCCTGTGAAGTACCTAGGCGAGTAATTTTCTTATATTGCTGGGCAGATGCAACTTGACTGGTGAGTATTAACGCCAGTAACACGGATGATAGGGTAAATGAACTTAAGCGTGAAACTTTCACAGGGACTCCCTCTAGAGATAAAATTTTTTGGTTCTTCGTTTCGCGTTAGCACTTACAAATATCTTGGCCAATGCATTGAAGCCCTATTTTAAATCGTTTTAGGTCTAAAAGCACAACTTAATTGATAACTATCGTTAATAGATCGGAAACAATTGGCTAGCTAAGATTTAGAGGTATCGGTCTATTGAAGCCTATGAATCGAGCGCAAAGCTCTCGCCACAACCACATTCGTTGGTTGATCGGGGGTTAGAAAACTTAAACGTTTGATTCAGGCCCTCTGCCACGTAATCAATTTGTGTGCCGTCCAAAATACTCAGACTCGTAGGGTCAATAACAACTTTTACATCAAAACTTTCGAACACTAAATCGTCTCCGTCGATACTATCGGCAAAATCCATGACATAAGAATAGCCAGAACAACCAGACTGCTTGGCCGCGAAGCGCAATGCTAGTGAATTGTTTTTGGCAATCTGCGCCGCGAGACGAGTCGCAGCAGGTTTAGTTAATGTAATCATGTGCTTAATATGCGTGTATTTGTGTGAAAATCAAGTCGTTCTAATCGCTAATTGCTTTAATTAGAAGCGGTCTTCAAATTGCTGGCTTTCTTGCTCGGCTCGAGCTCAATGCAGTCAGTATCAACCCGAGGTGGCATAATGTCAGAAACATCAATGCCTGACGACTCTAATTTTGCCGCTAATTGACGATTGTATTTATCCATTACCTGGAGCTGCTGACATAAGCCATGAATTGCAACTGCGATGGGGTCGTCGGCCGACGCTTGATGCCCGTACGCTTGAAACCGACCATTGACTCTGTCGTACTCGGCTGAGCCTACCGCGTGTGCCGTTAGCCCCACCATAGTTGCGCCTTCGGCAACGTCCTTAACGACCACCGAGTTAGAGCCTATTCGAGCGTTATCGGCGACTGTGATCGGCCCCAATACCTTTGCCCCAGCACCAATAACCACATTATTGCCGAGCGTTGGATGCCGCTTGCCCTTATTCCAGCTCGTTCCGCCAAGGGTGACGCCATGATACAGCGTGCAATCATTACCTATTTCGGCCGTTTCGCCGATCACAACGCCCATGCCGTGGTCAATAAAAAATCGCCTGCCGATAGTCGCTCCAGGGTGAATTTCTATACCAGTAACCCACCGCGAAAAATGCGAGATAAATCGCGCCAACCATTTCAAACCGACCCGCCAACAAGCATTTGCTAGACGATGAAACAGCATTGCATGCACACCTGGGTAGGTCGTCAAGATCTCTAGCGTATGCCTAGCCGCCGGGTCTCGATCAAATACCACTGCGATGTCTTCTTTTATTCGTGCCAACATAATATTTTACTCGCCCTCGCTATCAGCGACGTCTATCGAGGCTATTTTGGTTTGCATGGCGGCTAAAATACCACGCAATATTTGTATTTCTTCGACGCTTAAATCGGCCTTGTTATAAAGGCGAGTTAACTTTCTCATCAACACCGTCGGCGATTTCACTTTAATAAAATCTAATGACTCTAATGTATTTTGCAAGTGCTCGATGTAACCATCTTTCTGCAGCTTAGTCGCGGCCACTTGACGCTCCTTAGCTGCGGTAAGTTTGTTACTACTGGTTTTAAGACCCGAGTCTGAGGCTAATAATTGCATCCTCAATTCATAGGCAATAATTTGCACCGCGTTGGCCAAGTTTAGCGAGCTATATTCATGGTTAGCCGAAATTCTAATCTGAGATTGACATAGATCCATTTCAGCATTGGTTAAGCCACTGCTTTCCCGCCCGAATAATATTGCTACCATATGATTGGTTTCGCTGAGATGCTGATCAACCTTAGCGGCCGTTTGGCGCGGGCTAAAGGTCGGCCAACTTACTTCTCTTTCTCGTACCGAAGTACCTAGTACCATGGTGCAGTCGCCAATAGCATCCTTTGTGCTCTGCACAACTTGGGCATCAAGCAATACGCTCTCAGCACCGGCGGCTAATTTACTCGCCTCATAATGAGGGAATTTTTTGGGATTGACTAAGACCAAACGGGACAAGCCCATGGTTTTCATTGCGCGTGCGACAGAGCCAATATTACCCGGGTGAGTTGGCTCAACCAGTACTATTCGAATCTGCGCCAAAGAAGACAGTTTATTTAACCGTTCGTCATCGGCATTACTAATTGGTGGAACAGCACTCATAATCAGCTTTATGTCAGGATTGAGTTAAGCGCAACGCGCTATTTTTGGCATTCTAGCGCATATGCTCACAACGAGACACGTAAAAAGCCCTGAAGCATCGCTAGAAGCTCAAATAGAACCACTTCTAGATCTTTTATTGTGTGGCTCAGACCGTTACAATGCGCGCTGCTCTTTACAACTTAATCTCTGGGACTTCTCAATGGAATCCAACTTATTGGCTGGCGCCTTAAATGTTGCCACCGCGGCCGCGCTTGAAGCGGGTAAAATTATTACGCAGAACATCACTCAGTTGGATCGCGTTAAAGTAAATAACAAAGTCGGCACTCGCAACCGACACGAGTTGGTTTCTGAAATCGATTTGATGGCTGAACGCACGATTATCGAATATCTCGACAGCAGCTACCCAGAGTTTAATATTGTCAGTGAAGAAGCCGGTGATCTAGGCCGTAAAAATGACTGCTGCTGGGTTATCGACCCAATGGACGGCACCCATAATTTCCTTCATGGTCACCCTCACTGTTGTGTTTCAATCGCCCTTAAGTACCAAGGAGAAGCGGTTGTTGCGGTTGTCTATGACGCATTACGAAACGAGTTATTCACAGCCCGCAAAGGTGGTGGCGCTCAATTGGAAGGCCGTCGTATTCGAGTCTCTGAGGTTAGCCGTTTATCGGATAGCCTGCTATGCACAGGATTCCCCTACCGTGAAGGCGCGGAGACCAAACTTTGGTTGAAAACTTTTGCTGCTCTTATGCCTCGCTCGCAGAGTATTCATCGCACTGGTTCGTCGGTTCTCGATTTGGCTTACGTAGCCTGTGGTCGTTACGATGGCTTTTGGGAGTTCGGCTTGCAAGAGTGGGATATCACCGCCGGTGCGCTTCTAATTCGTGAAGCTGGGGGGCTCGTCACTGATATATCAGGCAGCACCGATGCTGAAAAAACCGGCAATGTGGTCGCTGGCAATCCCAAAGTTCATGAAAAATTGAACCACATGTTAAGTAATATCAAATAGGTTTTAGAGACCGAGCAGAAATAAGAGTAGTGATGAAATCAACGGTGGCGGCCAATAGCCAAACACAACATACCCCCATGATGCAGCAGTATCTGGGGCTCAAAGCAGATTACCCAGATACTCTATTGCTGTATCGAATGGGCGATTTCTATGAAGTTTTTTATGCCGACGCCGAGCTTGCATCTCGATTACTTGATATCACGCTTACTCAACGCGGCAAGTCAGGTGGCGAACCAATTCCAATGGCAGGTGTGCCATACCACAGTATTGATCAATATCTAGCCAAGTTAGTAAAGCTTGGCCGCTCAGTGGCTATTGCCGAACAAATTGGTGACCCAGCAACCAGCAAAGGTCCGGTAGAGAGAAAAGTTGTTCGCGTGGTAACGCCGGGTACGCTAGTTGAAGAAAGTCTATTAGATGAGCGACGAGACAACACCTTGGCGGCTGTTTATCAGCGCAACGGCTTGTACTCAATCGCCACCATGGAATTATCTTTGGGGCACTTTAAAGCACAGCAACTCGATGACCTAGATCAAGTTTACTCGGAGCTCAAACGGATTCAACCTGCCGAACTTCTGGTTACTGAGCAAAACTCAGCAGTAGATGAGTCAGCAACCGGTATCGCCACACGCTCTGTGCCCAATTGGTACTTTGATTTCGATGTCGCCAATGAATTGCTGTGTCGGCAGTTTAATACTAAGAACTTAGTAGCCTACGGCTGCCAAGATTTCCCGCTTGCAGTGTCAGCCGCCGGAGCGCTACTGCAATACACTAAAGACATGCAGTACGATTCAGTTCCGCATATAAGCGATTTCAGCATTTCGCAAAAGAGCGACTTCCTAATTATTGATGCCGCCAGCCGTCAAAATTTAGAAATAGAGACAAACCTCTCTGGCGGGCGCGAATTCACCTTAGTTGCGCTGATGGATAAATGTGCCAACCCAATGGGGGCACGTTTGCTACGCCGCTGGTTGCACGGGCCGATTTCAGACCGTAATATTCTCGGCCACCGCCAGCTAGCTGTCGGCGAATTTATCGACCGTGTAGATCAAAGTGCGGTACACGACCTGCTTCGAAAATGTGGTGATATAGAACGCATACTTACTCGCATCGCACTCAATAATGCCCGTCCGCGCGACTTAGTACGCCTGCGTCAGGCGCTACACTGCCTGCCTGCACTGATCAATCTATTATCGCTCGCCGACACCGAACTACTCTCCGAACTGAGTGGTAAGCTGGGTCCGTTCAACGCACCACAACAATTACTTGATGCGGCAATTTTAGATGAGCCAGCGGTAGTTCTACGAGAAGGTGGTGTTATTCGACCTCAATTCGATGCCGAGTTTCATGAACTTCATACCTTGAGTAAAAATACTGGTGAGTTCTTAGTTCAGCTAGAGCAGCGAGAACGCCAACAAACAGGCATTACCAATCTCCGGGTTAAGTACAATCGCGTTCATGGCTTCTACATAGAAATGAGTAAAGCCCAAGCCGCTGAGGTTCCCGATCACTATATTCGCCGTCAGACTCTTAAAAACGCTGAACGCTTTATTACTGAAGAATTAAAGGAATACGAAGACAAAGTTCTCAGTGCTCGCGAAAAAGCTTTAGCACGTGAGAAGTACTTGTATCAGAGCGTAATCGATCAATTACAACCGGCCCTGCATGATATGCAAGCAATGGCTCAGTCGTTAGCTCAATTAGATGTTCTTGGTAACTTTGCGGAGCGCGCAGTGGCATTGAGTTTTTGCTGTCCGGTACTGTCGCAGCAAAGCGGCATTAATATACTCGAAGGCCGCCACCCAGTGGTTGAAGCAAACCAATCGGCACCTTTTATCGCAAATGATTTAGTCTTTGACAGCACAACACGCATGCACGTTATCACTGGCCCTAATATGGGCGGTAAAAGTACTTATATGCGTCAAAATGCGTTGATTGCATTGCTCGCTTTTACCGGCAGTTATGTGCCAGCAAGCGCTGCAACGATTGGTCCCATCGATCGTATATTCACCCGTATTGGTGCCGCCGATGATTTGGCTGGAGGTCGATCAACCTTTATGGTTGAGATGACCGAGATGGCAAATATATTGCGCAATGCAACCGAGAACAGTCTTGTATTAGTCGATGAAATTGGTCGCGGCACCAGCACCTATGATGGCCTCTCACTAGCATGGGCTTGTGCGCTTGATTTAGCCCAAAGACTCAAAGCCTTTAGCTTATTTGCAACCCACTATTTTGAAATTACAGAAATAGCTGAGCAATTAGACAATGTTAGTAATGTGCATCTTGATGCGGTAGAGCATGGGCAAGACATTGTCTTTATGTATCACCTCAAGGATGGCCCAGCCAACCAGAGCTACGGCATTCAGGTTGCTCGCCTCGCAGGCCTACCTAGTCAAGTACTGACGACGGCCGAGGACAAGCTACGAAGCCTCGAGCTAGAGGCTAGTAAATCAAGTTCTGGGCAGTCTCATCAGCACAGTATGGACTTCACAGCAGCCGTACAAGTTCAACAAAGCGAGCTAGAGACGCGACTAAACTTAATAGACCCTGACGAATTGAACGCTCGACAAGCACTTGAACTCTTGTATGAGCTGAAATCGACCTTAAACTAACCGATCAAAGTCGATTGATTTAGCGCCGTCTTGCCCATAAAATACGCGCTGCTTAAGAATCATCGATAATGCTAAGACGCGGAGAACCCGAT
>JBLHXJ010000161.1:0-6961 GCA_047629535.1 Arenicella sp.
TTTTCGATATCAGTGCTTTTGAAGCCGAGACCACTCATTAGCTGAGCGGCACGACTGCGTGCTGAATAGCCGTCAATTTCTTCGTAACGCGATTGGTATTTTAAGAAGCGAGGATGATCGGGGTCCAGGATTTTTTGGTCCAGCTCTCGCCACTCTGCGTCACCGTCTAGTACATGTTCGATTGCTGGGCGATCATCGGCAGGCGCTTCTTGTGCGACGTGTGCCATAACCCAGTCACGCGGAATCTTGACATCGCCGGTATCAATCACTAACTCGTTTCGTAGTACCGAGAATAGCGATGACTTACCACAGCCATTGGCACCGGTCAGCCCGACTTTTTGACCAGGGTGAATTTGACAGCTGGCGCCGTCGAACAACATATTCTCGCCGCGCCGAATCGATAGATTTTCAAACTGAATCATATTGCTTTGAGATTGCTTTGAGCTTGCTTTGAGGCTAGGTTGTTTTAGGCTAAGACTGAAGAAACTGTTGCATGCGTTCGATTTGCTCCAACAGCAGCGATTTCGCTTTTTCGGCGTCGCTAAGTTGCTGGCGAGCTTTATTGAGTACTTGCTCCGGTGCTTTGTCAACGAAGGCTGAGTTACTTAATCGGCCAGTAACGCCAGCGATGTTTTTCTCAGCTTTCTCAAGCTCTTTGTTCAATCGTTGTATTTCAGCTGATGCGTCGATAAACGAACCGAGTGGAATCAGAACTCGCATATCGCCCACTAATGCGGTTGCCGACTCAGGTAAGTCATCACCAACCTCAACCGCTTGCATCGATTCGAAGCGACCAAACTTAACTAAATAGGCTTGATTGCTATGCATCCAGGCTAACGCATTCTGGTCAGCGCCTTGGATTAAGATAGGTAACTCTTTGGCAGGGCTGATATTCATCTCGCCACGTATATTTCGCACGCCAGTGATCACTGCTTGCACCCAGCGCATCTCATCGATAGCTGATTGGTCGATTTTAGTTGCGTCGGCAATCGGGAACTCACAGTTCATTATGGTGTCTTCAGTAGCATTGGTCAGCGGTTTAACGTTCTGCCAAAGCTCTTCACTAATGAACGGCATGATCGGGTGCAATAAACGTAATGTGGTTTCAAGCACCCGCACTAAGGTTTTGCGGGTGCCACGAAGCTGAGCCTCGGTGGCATTCTCATCGTTTAGAACAATCTTGGTTAGCTCAACATACCAGCTGCAATATTCGTCCCAGACAAAGCTATAAAGCGTTTGCGCCATTTGATCGAAACGATAGCTTTCGATTTGTTCACTTACCTCGGTTTCAACTTGTTGCAAGCGCGAGATAATCCATTTGTCGGCTAGGCTTAGCTCAATATCGTCATTGGTTTGTCCGCAGTCATGGCCTTCGGTGTTCATTAACACATAGCGAGAGGCGTTCCACAGTTTATTACAGAAGTTACGATAACCTTCAACCCGAGCCAGATCAAAGCGAATGTCTCGGCCTAATGTCGCCTGACTCGCAAAGGTAAAGCGTAAGGCATCAGTGCCGTAAGATTCAATGCCGTCGGGGAATTGTTTACGAGTCGATTTTTCGATCTTAGCCGCCATTTTTGGCTGCATTAAACCGGCGGTTCGTTTAACCACCAAATCTTCTAAGGAGATGCCGTCGATCAAATCAATCGGGTCTAGTACATTGCCTTTAGATTTGGACATCTTCTGGCCTTCTTGGTCACGCACTAGGCCATGTATATAGACTTCTTTAAACGGCACTTGGTCGGTGAACTTCAAACCGAACATAATCATTCTGGCTACCCAGAAAAAGATAATGTCGAAGCCTGTTACTAATACATTGGTCGGGTAGTACTTAGCCAATTCAGGCGTCTTCTCAGGCCAGCCTAAGGTTGAGAATGGCCATAATGCTGACGAAAACCACGTGTCTAATACATCGTTATCTTGTGTAAGAACCGCGTCTGGGCCAGCTTTAACTTGGGCTTCTTCAGCTGAGTTAGCAACGAATATATTGCCTTCTTGGTCATACCAGGCTGGAATGCGATGGCCCCACCAAATTTGCCTTGAGATACACCAGTCATCGATATTACGCATCCACTCAAAATAGGTGTTGCTCCAGTTTTCAGGAACAAATTTAATTTCACCATCTTCGACAACTCGAATCGCTTCTTTCGCCAACGGCTCAACTTTTACATACCACTGGTCGGTTAGATACGGCTCGATTACGGCACCACTACGGTCACCTCTAGGCACCATCAGTTTGTGCTCGACGACTTTTTCTAGCAAGCCAGCGGCGTCGAAGTCGGCAATAATGTTTTTGCGTGCTTCATATCGGTCTTGGCCATGGTAAGGCGAACCTTCTAGATCGATTGCGGCATTGTTATCAAGGATGTTGATCTTCTCTAAGTCGTGACGCTTACCAACGTCATAGTCATTAAAGTCATGCGCTGGCGTGATCTTTACGCACCCTGAACCGAACTCTGGGTCAACGTAGTCATCGGCAATGATTGGAATTTTTCGGTTGGTTAACGGTAAGGTCACGGTCCTGCCGAGCAAATGCTTAAAGCGCTCGTCTTCAGGGTGAACCGCAACCGCGCTATCGCCTAGCAGCGTTTCAGGGCGCGTTGTGGCGACCACTAAATATTCGTCAGGGTTGTCAGTTAGTGGGTAGCGTAGGCTCCACATATGACCGTTCTCTTCGGTTGATTCAACTTCTAAATCTGATACCGCTGTGTGCAGAACTGGATCCCAATTAACTAGTCGCTTGCCGCGGTAGATTAGACCTTCGTCATGCAGCTGCACAAACACGTTTTGTACGGCGCTAGACAAACCGTCGTCCATAGTGAAGCGTTCACGTGACCAGTCAATTGCCGCACCCATACGACGAAGTTGGCGAGTGATGGTGCCGCCGGATTCAGCTTTCCAATCCCAAATTTTTTCGATGAACTTTTCGCGACCTAAATCGTGACGACTGATGCCATCAACGGCGAGCCTGCGTTCGACCACCATTTGCGTCGCTATGCCGGCGTGGTCGGTGCCCACTTGCCATAAAGTTTGATCGCCTTTCATGCGGTGATAACGAGTTAGCAAGTCCATGATGGTGTCTTGGAATGCATGGCCCATGTGCAAGCTACCGGTCACATTGGGTGGCGGAATCGCTATGCAAAAAGCGGTGTCTGATTCACGCGCGGCAAAGGTGTTATTGGCCTCCCATCGCTGATAAATCGCTTGTTCAATTTTCGAGGGCTGGTATTGATTGTCTAGCGCGTTGCTCATGATAGATTCTGCGGGCGTTAAAAGTTGTTCTGCAAAGGACGATTATACGGCTTTGTGGCAGCACAATGCAGTAGTAAATGACCTACATAAGGGTTTTTGTCTGTCGCGGTACAAATTGATGCGGGTTAGCGATCGCTATCTAGTTGTGGATTTCAATCAACCGTCCCGTGGGGATATTTTATTCGGCTGATGAGATGCTGTAATACTGAGCTTGAGTACGGCTAAAGCTCAATATTATGCATCTTCAGTTCAAAGCCTTCTGCCTGATAGCTTTTATAACGCTTACGGGCGGAAGATTTTGAGTCATCGTCAGCCTCAATAATTTCGGCAATGCGTGAAAAGCTGTGATTGAACATCGGAATGTCTGAGGATAGATTGATCAAGACATCGTGTTTTCGCTCCAATACCAATGCAGTAATCGAGTTGTGGTCACCTATCTGGACTGACGAATGTGGCGCACTTACACTAGTCAAATCATGCGCTAGAAAGCTACTGTCGCTAAACGACCACATGACTCTATCGAGTTCGGTGGTCGCAGCGGAGTTATCGGTAACAATCAAACAGCTCTGCTTGATGCGTTGCAGTTTATTCGCTAGCCGACTGGCCAATTTGTATTTGGCGTCGTTGACTCGATTTGAAATTAGGTAAAAATCAACCTGTTGCATGATGAGGTTAGCCTATTTGCATCGGTCGATTAAGTATTGCGTCAATATTGGTACCGCTCGACCGCTGGCTCTTTTACCAGCCGCGCCGCCCCAAGCTGTGCCGGCGATATCAAGGTGGGCCCAACGAAAGTCTTCGGTAAAATAAGATAGAAAGCACGCCGCTGTAATGCTGCCAGCTCCGGCCGTACCGAGGTTGGCGAGATCGGCGTAATCACTCTTTAGTTGCTTCTTATAGGTTTCTTTGATTGGTAACTGCCATGCGTGGTCTAAACTTTCGTCACCGGCCGCAATTAAATCATCAACGACACCTTGGTCATTGCCCATAACGCCTGCGGTTTGATGGCCTAAAGCGACGATAACGGCGCCAGTTAAGGTGGCTATGTCGATCACGGTTTGCGGCTTGAAGCGCTTGGTATAGGTGAGCGCGTCACACAAAATCAATCGACCTTCAGCATCGGTATTTAAGATTTCGATGGTTTGGCCAGACATGCTTGTGACCACGTCTCCAGGTTTGTTAGCAAGGCCGTCAGGTAGGTTTTCTGAGCTTGGGATTACTCCTACAACGTTAATTGGCAACTGCATTTCGGCCGCTGCGACTAGGGCTCCAAATACGCTAGCGGCGCCACACATGTCGTACTTCATTTCGTCCATTTTAGGGCCAGGTTTCAATGAGATACCACCCGCATCAAAAGTTAAGCCCTTGCCGACTAGAGCATGTGGGGCTTCCTTTGAGTTCTTCGCGCCTTTGTATTCCATAACAATCAGCTTGGCGGGCTCGCGGCTGCCTTTACTGACGGATAATAGTGAGCCCATACCGAGGTCGCCCATGTCTTTCTCGCTCAGTACCTTAACCTTCAGGCCGTGTGACTTGCCGAGTTTCTTTGCTTGGCTAGCAAGGTAGCTTGGTGTGCAGACGTTGCCTGGCATGTTTGCCAAGTCTTTCGCTAGTGTTTTACCATTGCTAATCGCGTGGCCAATACCCGCCGCTTTTTTAACCGTGGCAAGGGCTTTACGATCGGCACACCAAAGGGTGGCCTTGAATTCTTGACTCTGCTTCGCTCCGCGAACTGATTTCGGCGCTTTAATATAGAGATATTCTTTGTCACCTAGAGCTTCGACTAAATGGCGGCTAACGGTATCTATATTGCTCTTCGCACTTAGCGCGTCTAGCTCGAAAGTCGCTTCGTTGATATTTAGCATTTTAAGTTTGTTGGCTAACGCAGTAAGCGTTTCCCGCACCGATTCAGTGTCCAGCTTATTTTCGCCGACACCCAGTAATACGATCTGTTTAGCGCCGACTCCCTCTGGAACCATCAGGTTGACCATTTCTCCGCACGCTGCGCCAAATTGGCCTGAGTCTTGCAATCGCGCTATTGCTCCGCCGGTTGCGGTGTTCAATTCGGCACATTGCGAGCCGATTTTTTTCAACGGTTTTAGACTAACAACTAAACAGTCGGTCTTTAGTTGGTAATTTTTTGAGGCTTTAGCTTGAATCTTCATCTGCGGTTCAGGTCCTATTGGTTTTAATTAGGTCTTTATATCTATTTATTTAGTCTTTCGCCAATTACAGTTGATTGCTTGATACAATCAGCAACTGATATTTTCTCGAGTAACTAATACGCAGGCAGTATAACTCGAAACTTAAACCGCTTACACAGCCGAAGCCACTAGCGAAAGCCTGATTTAAACATGATCGTAAACAAGTCATTTATAACCGAAGTATTGCGCACCGCATTGGCCGTAACTTTCGTGATTATTAGTATTTTCTTAGTGATGCGAGTAATGGGCTTTTTAAGCCAAGCCGCTGAGGGTCTGATACCGGTCGGTGGCGTTATGAGTTTGGTAACTTTGAAGATGGTCTCATATCTTGACGTAATGTTGCCGTTGATGTTTTACATCGCACTTATCATGGTACTAAACCGTTGGTATTCAGACCATGAAATGGCGGTATTGGCCAGTGCCGGTTTAGGTATTTTCCATTTTCTTAAGCCATTGGCGCTATTGGTTTTGATTATCGGAGGGTTAGTCGCCTTTTTCTCGTTCTACTTAACACCGTTATCATTAGCGCAGGGCTATAACCTTGAGCAGAAGTATCGGCAAAGCAGTGAAGTGTCAGGGGTAATTACCGGTCGCTTTGTTGAAGCGAAAAATGGCAACGCGGTTTACTTTGTCGAAGACTATAACCGTGCTACCGCAAACTATGAGAATGTTTTTGTTTACAGTAAGTCGTTTCAGCGAGAAGGTGTGGTGGTCGCCAAAACAGCTTATAGAACTGAAGATGAAAAAACACAAGATCAATTTTTAGTTCTGGTTAATGGTTCACGCTACGAGGGTAACCCAGGTTCACCAGATTACCGAGTGGTCGATTTTGAAAAATATGCCTTACGTATCGAACCGAAGAATCAAACTAAACTGTACTTACCAGTTCGAGCAAGACCTAATAATGAATTACGCGAATCGACGGACCCTAAGCTCAAGAGTGAGTGGTATTGGCGTGTGGCTAAGGTCTTTACCTTGCCAATTTTGGCTATTTTCGCGCTCGCCTTAAGTCATGTCGACTCGCGGCAAGGTAAATCGACCGGCATGGTGCTGGCGTTTTTGGTTTATCTGACCTACACCAATATGCTGGCCTACACTGTGGCGCTGATTAAGAAGGGCGAAGCGACATCAGGCACTCCAATTTGGATAGTTCACATTGTCTATTTAACATTGGCGTGTTACTGCCTGTATCGCCGTAATTACAATTTACCGCTGATGCCGGAAATTAGTTTTAGACGAACTGCGACCGCTAAAGGATAGCTGACGATGAGAATACTAGACCTCTATATCGGCAAAATTTTACTGCGCTACATAATGCTCACCATAGTTGTATTGCTTGGTCTATTTACATTTGTCAGCTTTATCGATGAACTAGGTGATTTAGATCGCGGCAGTTATGGCATTTTACAGGTCGTGCAATACGTGATCCTAACCATCCCGAAAACCTTATATGAGGTTTTTCCGATGGCGGCCTTGATTGGTTCAATTCTTGGTCTTTCGACGCT
>JBLHXJ010000162.1:0-6902 GCA_047629535.1 Arenicella sp.
AGGGCCACGTATGGCACGAGTGATACTTAGCTTACAACGAGGTATGCCTAGAAATTGATTAAAAAAAATGCCATAACATTTAACAAAGATTTTCAGTTTGTGTTGCGGCTAACAAGGCATTTAAGCCGACTAATTACTGGTTGCTTCCGTTCGTGTCTCACTAAGTTAGCAAACTGTACTTAGCTGCTTAATGTGGCGTTATGAATCTGACTCTGTCAAGCCCAGGGTTAGAGGTGAAGGCGAGTGTTATTGCTCCTGTGCGATACTGTTTAGGTCACCTTAATCAATAACATAAAAATAAAGAGGCACGAAATGGCAATTGGAGTCACCGCGATACTACGCGTTCAGGAAGGCAAGAATGAAGAGTTCGAAGCTGTGTTTAAACAGCTAGAAGAAGCCGTAAACAGTAATGAAGATGGCTGTAATTTTTATGCCTTACACCAATCTAGAGATGATGCCCAAGCCTACATGGTACTTGAGCAATATGCCGATGAGGAGGCGTTAGCTGCTCACGGAAAGACTGAGTATTTCAAACGCCTTGGTGCCGAGATGGGCAGCTGTATGGCAGCGGCACCGGATGTGACATTGTTCGATTCGGTATAGTCTTAGTATCTGCTTAAATTAAAGCATCTGCTTAAATTAAAGCATCTGCTTAAATTAAAGTATCTGCTTAAATTAAAGTATTCGCTCAAATTAAAAAAGGCTGAGATAACTCAGCCTTTTTTAATTCTTAGGTTAGTCTAATTGGTCGCTAGCCGCGCTCAGAAATGGGCACTACTTTACGATGTTCAGGGCCAGTGTATTCAGCACTTGGACGAATAATACGGTTGTTGGCGCGTTGCTCAAAGGCGTGTGCCGCCCAGCCGGTCACTCGCGACATTACGAAAATTGGAGTGAATAGACCCGTCGGAATGCCCATAAAGCTATACGCTGAGGCATGGAAAAAGTCGGCGTTACAAAACATACCTTTCTCACGTTTCATTACTTCTTCGCAGCGAACCGACACTGGGTAAAGAACCTCATCGCCAGCCTCGGCGGCAAGCTTTTCAGCCCATTTTTTGATGATCGCATTTCTCGGGTCGCGTTCTTTATACACCGCATGACCAAAGCCCATAATCAGCTCCTTGTTGGCAAGCATCTTCAACATCGCGGCTTCGGCTTCGTCGGCCGATGACCATTGTTCAATCATCTCCATCGCCGCTTCGTTGGCGCCACCGTGAAGTGGACCACGTAATGTGCCAATCGCACCGGTAATAACTGAGTGAATATCGGTTAGAGTTGATGCGGCTACACGGCCGTTAAAGGTCGATGCATTGAATTCGTGCTCGGCGTAAAGAATCAGTGACACATTCATCGCTTGCTGGTGTAGTTCGCTTGGCTGTTTACCGTGTAGCATGTGCAAAAAGTGGCCGCCAATAGTAGCCGCGCCGGTATCGGTGCTCACGCGAGTACCGTCTTTAACAAAGCGATACCAATAAACAACTATGGCTGGGAGTAGGGCTAAGATACGATCTACTTTGTCACCTTGTTGCTCAAAACTAGTTTCTTGTTCGAGGTTGCCGAGTAAAGAAACACCGGTACGCATTACGTCCATCGGGTGAGCATCGGCTGGAATCAGCTCTAGGCACGATTTAAGTGCAACTGGTAGCTCACGTAAATCGAGGAGTTTGCGTTGGTATGTGTCTAACTCTAATTGAGTCGGTAGGTGACCTTTAAGAATCAGGTGAGCCACTTCTTCGAAGATACAATTGTCGGCTAAGTCGTCAACATCGTAGCCACGATAATTTAGGCCCGAGCCTTGAGTGCCGACGGTGCAAAGAGCGGTTTGGCCAGCGACTTGGCCACGTAAGCCAGCGCCAGAAAGTTTTTTATCAGTTGCCATAGTGTTTGCCTGTTAAGATTTTCGGTCTGAGAACAACTTGTCTAAGGTGTTCTCGTATTCGTGATAATTCAAATAGTCGTACAGCTCCATGCGAGTTTGCATGGTATCGACTACGTCGCGTTGATGGCCTTTCTCAAGCACATCTCGATAGACTGTCTCGGCAGCCTTATTCATTGCTCTGGTGGCGGTTAGTGGGTATAGCACCATATCGACACCATGCGCCGCCAGCTCCTTAGTATCAAATAAGGGTGACATACCAAACTCAGTCATGTTTGCTAGTAGCGGGGCATTAACGGCCTTATCATAGGCGGTGTATTCCTCAAGGGTTGCCATTGCTTCGGCAAAAATACCATCAGCGCCGGCCTCAACATAGGCACCTGCGCGATCAACCGCCGACTGCAAGCCTTCACCTGCATACGAGTCTGTGCGCGCCATTATAAAGAAGCCGTCGTCAGTCTTTGCATCTACCGCGGCTTTGATGCGATCGACCATTTCGTCAGTGCTAACAATTTCTTTATTAGGGCGATGACCACAGCGTTTAGCCGCCACTTGGTCTTCTATGTGCACCGCTGCAACTCCTGCACGAATACTCTCTTTAATGGTTCTGGCTATATTAAACGCGCCGCCCCAGCCGGTATCAATATCGATCATTAACGGGGTTTCGACTACTGCGGTAATACGCCTCGCGTCTTCTAGCACGTCATTCATACTGGTCATGCCCAAGTCTGGCAACCCATAGGACGCATTGGCGCAAGCGCCGCCCGATATGTAGATTGCCTGATGCCCTATCTTAGTCGCCATAAGAGCGGTGTAGGCATTAATGGTACCCAATATTTGCAACGGCGAATTGTCGGCTAAGGCTTGTCGAAAGCGCTGGCCGGGGGTTATTTGGCTCATCGTAGTAGTTCTCTTCGGTTAAAACAAATTAGGTCGAATATCGATTTTATAGCGGCTTTTTAGATCGCACTGGGCTCAGCGTTGCTTAATGCCTGCTGTATGGAGGCCTTGGCTCGAGTTATATGTTTACGCATAAGCATCTCGGCCAGTTGCGGGTCACGCTGTTCGATTGCATAGATCAATTGTTCATGTTCAATCAACGCTCGGTTCGACCTAGATTTAAATCGACTGGTCTGAAAGCGAAACATACGAATCAGATGATACAGCTCGTCGCACAATTGATCGGTTAGCAGTTGGTTGCCGCTGCCCTTAATGATTTGATAGTGAAAGTCGAAGTCACCGTCGGTTTGCATATATTCGCCGGCGTTGTCTTCTGAATGCTGACGATGAAGCTCGAGCAGTGCCCGCAACTTTGCAATATCCTGCTCGCTCATGTTTTCTGCTGCAAGCGCAGCCGCCTTACCTTCAAGCGCTTCACGTACGTCATAAAGCTCTAATATACTTTGCAGTTCAAGCGTGACTACTGTGGCACCCACATTAGGTACGTGTCGAACTAGGCGCATCGCCACCAAGCGTCGAATAGCTTCTCGAAGTGGCCCTCGGCTTACCTGAAACTGCTCGGCTAGCTTCGGTTCATTAAGTTTCTCTCCAGCGGCGATGTCACCTTTGATTATTGCCTCGCGTAAAGCCACCGTGGTCTGACCACTCAAGGTTTTATCATCGACTTGATGTGCGCTGTTTAAAATTTCTCTGGAAGGTTTGGTCATAACGCCGCAAAGTGTGCCGCTTTAAGTGATTATTGTCAACAATGCATGATGATTTCTGAGGTTATATCGAGAAATAGATTTAAATCAATCCGATGTGTATACAATCTGAAGAGTTAGCGTCAAAGATAGAGATCAACAAAAACTCACTTGGCGGCAATTTTGATTACAAACTCGCAAAGTACAGCCTTGGTCTTGCGGCGCCCCGTTGTTTTGCTAATGGCAAATTGCATCACGCTACCGGAGATCATTTGCGCTATATGCTTAGGCTCTAAACCCTTAGTGATTTCGTCACGCTGTTCGGCGTTCTTGATTATGCGCCCAAGTAGTTTCGCGTAAGGTGCGCGAAAGTAACGACTAGTCTGGCTCAGCTGGTCCTTGTCATTGACTATTTCAGATTTCAAAATGAGAAAGCCTTTTAATACATTTGGCTTATGCATAGCCTCGATGGTGAGCTCGAGAAACTGTTCGATGTCTTGCTTAAAATTGCCATTGTTGGGCATCGCCCAAGCCTCGACGTTGGGCAGTAACGACTCTTCGACAATGCGCCTAATGTCACCATTCCACCAATTATAAAGTACGTTGCGCGAGACTTTGGATCGGCTAGCGATCGATGCTAATGACAGTGCGCTATAACCTTTTTCGGCAACTAATTCGCGTGTTGCCTGCAGTATTGCCTGGTGTTTAGTGCTGTCACGTCGGCGGCCTTTGCCGACATCCCTAGTAGGTGTCAGGCTTAACGGTTTTTGCTTTTGGCGTTCGATTTGCAAGTTACATCTGCTGTGGATAAAATTTGAGGCTCACAGTTTAACCTAAACGGAGCTCAAATGAGAGCGACCTCAGCGACCGATAGTATAACTAGTTAGCACGGCTTAATTGACTTGCTTGTTGCAAACAAGTAAGTTCGTATGGGTAAATTCTAACTTACCTATCTGAAGGCAGTCCTAATGGCTGATTACAAAGCTCCTATCTCTGAAATGTCATTTGTTATCAATGACTTATTGAATATTAATCAACTTACTTCTATTCCAGATTTTGCTGAAGCAACGCCTGAACTAATTGATGCTGTGGTCGAAGAAGCCGGTAAATTTGCCGCGGATGTAATCGCGCCTTTGAATCGTATTGGTGATATTCAGCATAGCAAAGCGAGTAATGGTGAGGTTAAGACTCCGGATGGTTTTCAGCAAGCGTATAAAATGTTTATTGAAAACGGATGGCTGAGTTTGGCGCAACCTACACAGTATGGCGGCCAAGGGTTGCCGTTTACTTTGCACATGGCGGCAAGTGAATTCTGGAATAGCGCGAATATGGCCTTGGCGATCTGCCCGATGTTAAGTGCCGGTGCAATTGACGCGTTAGTCGCACATGGTAGTGAAGAGCTTCGCGAAAAATTCTTGCCCGATATGATTAGTGCAAACTGGTCTGGAACCATGAACCTCACCGAGTCGCATGCCGGTTCGGACTTATCAAATCTGAAAACTAAGGCCACCCCGAATGGCGATCATTACCTAATCAAAGGTCAAAAGATCTACATCACTTGGGGTGAGCACGATATGACAGAAAACATCATTCATATCGTTTTGGCGCCATTGGCTGACGCACCAGCGGGTGTCAAAGGCTTATCGTTATTCTTGGTGCCTAAGTTCCTGGTTAATCAAGATGGCAGCTTAGGCGAGCGCAATGACCTCACTGTGGTGTCAACAGAAGAAAAACTTGGCATTAACGCCAGCCCAACGTGTGTGATGAGCTTTGGTGACAACGAAGGAGCAGTAGGTTATCTAATCGGTGAACCGGGCCAGGGTTTAAACTGCATGTTTACCTTAATGAACCACGCTCGTTTGGAAGTTGGTCTTGAGGGTGTTGGTATCTCGGAGCGCGCTTATCAAGATGCGTTAGCCTACGCAAAAACAAGAGTACAAGGCCGAAACCCGGAAACCGGTGAGGCGACTACTATCATTGGTCACCCTGATGTACAGCGTATGCTGATGCAAATGAAGTCGATGACCGATGCCATGCGAGCTGTTTGTTTCGACGCCTCTATGTCACACGATTTGCGTGGCCACGCTAATGCTGAAGACGAGCGTCAGTATCACTCGACTAAGTTCGCCTTGCTAACACCGATTACCAAAGCATGGTGTACTGAATTGGTTAACGAAGTCACCTCGCTTGGCATTCAAGTGCATGGTGGTATGGGTTTTATTGAAGAAACCGGTGTCGCGCAACATTATCGTGACGCGCGCATTACGGCTATTTACGAGGGTACCAACGGTATTCAAGCGAATGACCTGGTCGGAAGAAAATTGCTACGTGATAGTGGTGCTGGATTCAACGCGCTGATGGCTGAAATGAACGCCACTATCGATAGCCTTGGAGCGGCTAGCGAAGACAGCCTTGGAGCGGCTAGCGAAGACAGCCTTGGAGCGGCGGCCGAGATCGTTACTCAGTTTGCCAAGTATAAAGATGGGCTACAGCAAACAGCTCAGTATATCCTCGACAATTCAGGTAACGATGCCAGCTTTGAAGGCGCTATTAGCTTCAACTTTTTGATGCAAATGGGCTACGTCTGTGGCGCTTGGTATCACCTCCGCTCGTTCGAGATTGCTCAAGTTAAGGTTGCCGCGAAAGAGGGCGATGTACAGTTTTATAACAACAAACAGTTGGCCGCCAGATTCTTTGTCAATCAAATGTTGCCAAGGGCTAGTTCTTACGGCGATGCGGTAATTGCCGGCGCTGATATCGGTTGTGAACTTAGCGCTACGGCATTTTCTTAAGGCAGTCAGTGACTTCCGCAATGACAGTTAAAGACGCTCGGTTAACACAAGCCGAGCGTACTGACATATCTGACCAGAAAATGTTTGATACGGCAGTCTCTTTGATTAACCAGCGCGGCGCCGCCGCAACCAGCTTAAGTGATGTTGGCGTGTTGGCTGGTTATAGTCGAGGGCTTGCCAGCAATCGGTTTGGCTGCAAAGATAGTCTGTTTAACTTTGTCGTGCTACGAGTTGGCGATATCTGGCTAGAGCAACTTAAGAACGCCACCGGCAATCAAGCCGGTTTTGCTGCGATCGAAAAAGCGGTGGACCAACATTATCAATTTTGCGTCGAAGCTCCGGCTAATTTACGAGCCTTTTACACACTCTGGTTCGAGTCGGTAAACGCTAAGTCTGAATTAAGTGAGACCATTCAAAAGATCCATCAACGGCGTTTTCAAGATGTTGTGAACTGGGTTTTGAATGATCTTAAAACCAGTGAGTCGCATAAGCGAGACGCAGACATTATTGCCGCGCAATTTAGCGCTACGATAATCGGTATCGTTTATTACTGGCTCGCAAATCCCGAAAAAATCAAAGAAACCAAGC
>JBLHXJ010000163.1:0-6881 GCA_047629535.1 Arenicella sp.
ATGGTGCCACCAAGAATGGCACAGAAACCCATCGGCATTAATAAGCGCGATAGCGGAATCGCCGTACGTCGAGAAATTCGACTGACCACCGGCAAAAATAAGGCGGCCGCTCCGATATTCTGCATAAAGCTAGAAATCCATGCCACACATGCTGATAGCACAAAGGTGATCTTGCCTTCTGTTTTGCCGGCGCGCTTCAATATCTGAGCGGCCATCACTCCCATGACACCTGTTTTATCTAAACCAGCACCGATAATCATTACCGCAATGATCGACATCACTGCGTTACTAGAGAAACCATTGAAGAGTTGATGGGTAGGAACTAAGCCCCCATTAAAGGCTTCAATCTGAGACGACAAGCCGAGCAAAACTAAGACCAAAAGAGCGACTACATCGACCCTCACTACCTCAAACATAAACATCACCACTGCAAACGAAAGAATAGCCAAAACAGCGATAATTTCGTTAGTAAGGGCAACGTCTAGCATGCTTTTCTCGGCTGGTAGGATTTATTAAAATAAGTATCTAACGATAGTAACATAGCCAGTCGCAACTGCGATGGAAGCAGTAAATAAAAACGCCCTCCGCCAATGGGTTTTATGATTGCGCCAAGTTTAGGTTTTTAAATCGATCAACATTGCAAGCTGAGATAAAGAAAATACCACTTGAAGTACCCCTCACTAATGCATTTATAATAACGGTTCTGAAATAACAGTAAGATTCTCATGCATTTGGACCCCCACGCAATTTGGGCACTAAGCTTAACCGTCGTCGCGCTGATTCTATTTACCCGCGAACGCATTCCACTAGAGACATCTAGTCTCACGGTGATCGTTTTGCTGGCCGTTAGCTTTCAACTTTATCCATACCAAAATTCGGCGGGCCAAACGCTAAGCCCTGTTATATTTTTTGCCGGCTTTGCGCATGAAGCCTTAATCGCGGTGTGCGGCTTGATGGTTGCGGGCTATGGTATTGTCCGAACCGGCGCGCTTGATCCGGTTGGCCGAGGCTTGGCAAAGCTATGGGGAATAAGCCCCACCCTTTCGATATTGATAACACTAATCGTGTCAGCACTACTTAGTGCTGTGGTCAACAACACACCAATCGTTGTACTGTTATTGCCAATCATGCTCAATGTGGCGATCCGAACTAAGAGCAACCCCTCAGGTATATTAATGCCAATGGGCTTGGCGACGCTATTGGGCGGCATGACGACGACCATCGGCACATCCACCAACTTATTAGTGGTCAGCGTGGCAAGCGATATGGGTCTAGAGACAATCGGCATGTTCGACTTCTTCGTACCTGCCGCGATAGCCGGCTCAATTGGTATTTTATATCTTTGGTTAATTGCACCACGCATTTTGCCTAATCGCACACCAAACCTAGAAGACAGCGGCCCGAGAATTTTTACCGCGCATTTGCATGTAAACGAAGAAAGTTACGCGGTCGGTAAAACACTGACCGAGATTATAGAGAAAACCGAAGGCGTAATCCGAATATCAGGAATTAGACGGAGCGAGAACACCTTCACCGTACCACTTCCGGATGCCAAAATTCGTATCGGTGACCGCTTGCTGGTTCGAGATACGCCAAGTGCTTTAAAAGAGTTCGAGCGCACGCTCGGTGCAACATTGTATTCAAAGGGCCACGAAGTAAGCGATGACAACCCGCTCTCCGAGGACCAACAGCATCTCGCCGAATTGGTAATCGACCGCGGCTCACCGATGATTCATCGCACTTTAAATGAAGCCCATTTTTCCGATGTCTATCAATTGGTAACACTGGCGATTCACCGTAAAGGCAAGGTACTCGAAAACATGCCGCAAGGCATTGCCAAAACACCTTTACGACTCGGCGATGTGTTGCTAGTTCAAGGCTCAAGTGAAAAAATCGAAGAAGTAAAACGTCGAGGTCATTTCTTAGTGCTCGATGCGACCACAGAGCTGCCGTCCACCAAATACGCACCACGTGCCATTATCATTATGGCATTGACCATTCTGGCGGCTGGTTTAGGCATAGTGCCGATCGCCATCAGTGCCGTCGCCGGCGCTCTGGCAATGGTATTAACCAGCTGTTTAAAGTGGCAGGACATTCAGCGAGCATTGAGCGCGCAGGTGATCTTAATTGTGGTCGCGAGCCTGGCACTAGGTACTGCCTTGACTCAAACGGGGGCAACCATGTACGTCGCCTATCAATTTGTTGAAGTCACCGCAGGCATGAATGATAGAGTTATTTTTTCACTGTTGATGCTATTAATGGCGATTCTAACCAATATTGTTTCCAACAATGCCGCCGCGGTTATCGGCACACCAATCGCCATCAGTATTGCTACTCAGCTGGGCTTACCGCCTGAGGCATTTGTGCTGGCTGTATTGTTTGGTGCTAACATGAGCTACGCCACACCGATGGCCTATCAGACCAACCTATTGGTTATGAATGCCGGTGGCTACACGTTTATGGACTTTGTCAAAGTCGGAGTCCCACTAACCATCATCATATGGATAAGCTTTAGCTTTATTGTGCCAATCATGTATGGGTTTTAGGCAATAACAGCGAACCCAGCTTTAATCATGCACTAAAGCAATTGTGAGTAGCAAAGAGCAAAGGATTGCAGAACACGTGCTAGATAAAATGTAAGCTTATTAAACTAAAGCGCGGCAAGCCATACGCTGAACAAAGAATCGGCGTCCGCGAACCAAGTATGTCAAACCGCCCACCAAGCTATAGAATCAGCGCTCGGGCCAAGCGCGCTAAGGCCCAGCAGCGCCTAAAGAAAAGCCCCACAACTTTAATCGTGAGGCTCGCCTAACATTGTAATACTTGTCTGAAAAACTAAAACCGATTGCTTACAGCGCTTCTACCAATTCAGGTACCGCTTCAAACAAATCAGCAACCAAGCCGTAATCTGCCACCTGGAAGATTGGTGCTTCTTCGTCTTTGTTGATCGCAACAATTACTTTAGAGTCTTTCATGCCCGCTAAATGTTGAATTGCGCCAGAAATACCAACCGCAATATACAAATCTGGAGCAACTACTTTGCCGGTTTGACCAACTTGATAGTCATTCGGCACATATCCAGCATCAACCGCTGCGCGAGATGCGCCGACAGCCGCACCTAACTTGTCAGCCAGGCTTTCAATGATCTTAAAGTTCTCTGCACTACCAACACCGCGGCCACCTGACACAACAATGTCAGCCGCGCCTAGGTCTGGGCGTTCAGAAACAGTCAGTTCACGGCCAATTACAGATGTAGTGCCGTCAGCGGCAGGACCTTCAACAGAAGAAATCTCAGCAGCACCGCTCATTTCAGCGGCATCAAAACCAGTTGAGCGAACAGTCAAAACTTTAATCGCGTCCGAACTTTGAACCGTTGCGATAGCGTTACCCGCATAAATCGGACGCTTAAAAGTATCGGCCGAATCAACTGCCATGATATCGGAAATTTGCGACGAATCGAGCAAAGCGGCAACACGTGGAAGCATGTCTTTACCGGATGTCGTAGAGCCCGCCATGATGTGCGAATAATCGCCGGCTAGGCTAACAACAAGATTCGCTATTTCGATTGAAATACCGTCTTTATATTGATCAGCGTCTGCGTGAAGTACTTTGGCAACGCCAGCGATTTGAGCTGCCTGCGCGGCCACCGCACCTGCGTCGCTGCCGGCAACAAGTACGTGTACTTCGCCACCAACCTGAGTAGCAGCCGTTACTGTATTTAATGTCGAAGCGTGAAGCTCGGCATTGTCGTGATATGCAATTACTAATGTAGTCATGATTCTATTCACCCACTAAATAACTTTGGCTTCGTTTTTAAGTTTGTCTACCAATTCGGCAACAGACCCAACCATCACACCAGCTGAACGTGATTCAGGCGGGCTAACGTTTATAACTGTTTGACGTTTTGACGCATCAACACCGGTGTCAGCAAGAGCGATCACATCGAGCGGCTTCTTCTTAGCTTTCATGATGTTTGGCAGTGTTGGGTAACGCGGCTCATTCAAACGCAAGTCAGTAGTTACAACCGCCGGCATTGGAATAGAAACAGTCTCTAAACCACCATCAATTTCACGTGTTACTTTAGCGTTTTCGCCGTCAATAACGACTTCTGAAGCAAACGTTGCTTGCGGCCAACCGAGCAGAGCAGACAACATTTGACCGGTCTGGTTGTTGTCGCCGTCGATCGATTGCTTACCGGTAATTACTAGACCAGCTTCTTCTTTTTCGACCACGTGCTTCAAGATCTTAGCAATCGCTAGAGGCTCAACGTCGTTAGCAGCGTCAATTCGAATTGCTCGGTCAGCACCCATGGCTAAGCCAGAACGCATGACGGTCTCAATATCAGCGGAACCAACACTTACCAAAACCACTTCGGTTACGGTACCCGCTTCTCTAAGGCGAATGGCTTCTTCCAAAGCTATTTCGCAAAATGGATTCAAACTCATTTTTACGTTGTCGGTATCAACACCAGAGCCGTCGCTCTTAACGCGAATGCTTACATAGGCATCGATAACGCGTTTAACAGGAACTAGAACTTTCATTACTTACTCCAAAAGCCGTTAAATTTAAAAAAGCGTATCGCTTCTTCCTCACCTTATTACAGTCAAGGCGCTTATCTATGACGAGCACCCTAAATTAATTTATATGGCGCGAGTCGATAACTCGATTACACCAACAAAGATGCAGTCTAGGCGAAACCACTCTCAGATTCAACGAATGTCGACATTTTTTACACTTATCGACCCTATTTAGCTAAAAAATACTAACATGGCCCTTAAATGTTGACATTTTATCTAAATAACTCTATTTTTCTCTGCATGAGCGACTTTGCCACCCTTTCTAGTGTTACCCATAGCAGCAGCACCCTAAGTGCCGAGCTGACGTCAACCTTGCGCGATGCCATCATTACCGGCGAGATTGCGCAGGGCACTAAGCTAAGTGAAGCCAAGATGGCAAAAGAATTCGATGTAAGTCGGGGGCCACTGCGAGAAGCGATTCGGCGACTAGAAGGGATGAACTTAATCATTCATATTCCACAGCAAAGCGCTCGAGTAGTAACCTTGAGTCGTGATTTGATCTTGCAGCTCTATGAGACCAGAGAAGCATTAGAGAGCAAATCGGTGGCATTGGCGGCGGTCAAAATGACCTCGCGCGAGATCGACGAATTACATAGAGAAATTGACGCGCAAAGCAAACAAATGCGTGAAAATTCAGGCGCCTTTGTCCCGGTTGAGAGTGATTACCGTTTTCACGAGATGGTAATTCGAGGCAGTAAAAATAAAGTCATCGAACGCGCATTAATCTATGAACTTTATAATTTAATAAAAATGTTTCGCTACCAAAATGAATTTGCTAATACAAGTTCGACTAATTCCTTGGTAGAGCATCGTCAGATCGTTTATGCGATCGAACAACGTGACCCAGTGTTAGCCGAGGTCACCATGAGAAGACACATTGTGCATGCGCGTGAGCGAATCGAACGCCGCATGTCGTTAAACTAACATCACTTAATCAATCCGTTACTGGAGAAATATTATGAGCGAAACTATTCAACGCGAGAGTATGGAGTATGACGTCGTCATTGTTGGCGGCGGCCCTGCTGGCATGGCAACAGCCATTAAATTGAAACAATTAGACGAAAATCTAAGTGTCTGCTTGCTTGAGAAAAGCGCAGAAGTTGGCGCTCATATTTTGTCAGGTGCCGTGATTGAACCAAAAGCCTTAGATGAGTTGATTCCGAACTGGAAAGAACTCGGTGCGCCGCTAAACACCGCCGTTAAACGCGACGAACTGCACATGTTTAAAGAAAATGGGTCTACCAAGTTCCCTGGTTTTATGATTCCGCCGTCGATGCACAACAAAGGCAACTATATCGTTAGTTTATCTAACGTAGTTCGCTGGTTAGGCGAGCAAGCCGAAGCTGCTGGGGTAGAGATTTACCCAGGTTTTGCTGGCGCTGAAGTGGTCTACAACGACGACGGTAGCGTAAAAGGGGTCGCGACCCCCAACAACGGAGTTGACGCGGAAGGTAATAAGAAACCTAATTTCGAGCCCGGTATGGAACTGCACGCCAAATATACGGTGTTCGCCGAAGGTGCGCGCGGTCAACTCGGCAAAGAGTTAATCGCCAAATTCGATCTTAATAAGGACGCAGACGCCCAGCACTATGGCATAGGTTTCAAAGAACTGTGGGAAGTGAAACCTGATAATCATGAAGCTGGCAAAGTCGTTCATGGTTCCGGCTGGCCTCTGTCTAAAGGCACCACTGGCGGATCATTTTTGTACCACTTGAATGACAACATGGTCACCCTCGGTTTGATTATCGATTTAAACTACAGTAATCCATACATGAGCCCCTTCGACGAATTTCAGCGAATGAAGCACCATGGCGAATTCGCCAAAGTCCTTGAGGGCGGCAAGCGCTTAGGCTATGGCGCACGCGCGCTGACTAAAGGCGGCTGGAATGCGCTTGGAAAAATGAGTTTACCGGGTGCGTTACTTATTGGTTGTGATGCTGGCACACTAAATTTCGCTAAGATAAAAGGCACACACACGGCAATGAAGTCTGGCATGGTTGCCGCTGAAACGTTATTCGAGCATTTATCAAACGGTGGCGAAGGCGGCCAAACCTTAAGTCAATTTGACGACGCCTTCCGTGCCTCATGGGCTGGCAAGGAACTTAAGAAGTCTCGTTCTTTTGGTCCAGCGATGCACAAATTTGGCATGTACATTGGCGGAATTTACAACTATATCGACCAAATTCTCGGGGGTATATTACCAACGCTAAATGATGACACCCCGGATCATGAGCAACTTAAAAAAGCATCTGAATGCGAGAAATTTGATTATCCAAAGCCAGATGGTGTACTGAGCTTTGATAA
>JBLHXJ010000164.1:0-6873 GCA_047629535.1 Arenicella sp.
CTAGGTAATTAAGCTGATTCTCAATGCGTTTCTAAAAGATTTATGGGAGAGCCCCAGAGCAGACTTGGCATTTCGACTTGATGGCCAAGTTGGTAAGTCTTTTGGCATGCCATCAGGTCACGCCCGCGTATCGGCGGTTCTTTGGTTTTGGCTTACTCACGCGATTCGCATACCTTAGCTTTGGGGAGTATCGACCTTATTGGTTATAGCAATTTTATTTTTCTGGTCTATGCCTAGGTATCTATGATCTAGAAGATGTTCTCGCCGGATTGGCTATTGCTGCCGCCAGTATGTTTTCGTTCGGCTTATTTTTTTCATCGATATAGGGTGCTTCGATTGAGAATCCTGTGCATAGTTTTAAACCTCGATAAACGCTTTGGGCATTGGCCTTAATTGGCATCGTCGAAGTTATCGGCTTGCTGCTCATGTTGGCAGCTGCAACATCATTGCTAAGCGCTTTAGAGCCACTTTTTGCCGCTACCATTCGCTCAGTATTACTGAGTATTTACATTACTCTGGTAGCGCCTATGGTGTTCAAACTGTGTAAACTGAGTGCTTAGGGTTAGCGTCTATTGAGCCTGTCGAGGTAGGCGGTGTAGACACCATATTGCTTGTATTTGCGACTATGTTATCCAAGCAACTATTTTAGAAACTATGTTAGAAAAGCATCTATGTTAAAAACAACTATATTAAAGCCGATCTTGTTAGTACTCGCTTTTACCCTCGTGGTATCGAGCGTTAGCGCCGACGGCACTGATGACCCATACCAGTGGTTGGAAGAAATTGACGGCGATAAGTCGATGCAATGGGTGCGGACAGCAAATGCTGAGACAGATAAACGCCTTACTAGTGATGCGCTTTACAAAGAAATTTACGCCGACGCCTTAAGCGCGCTTAATAGTAAAGACAAGCTACCTGAAATCAGTGTTATAGGCGATTTTGTGTATACCCTTAAAAAAGATGCTGACCATCCTAGAGGCTTGTATCAACGCACTAAGCTGGCTGATTTTAAATCCGTAAACCCCGTCTGGCAGACGGTGCTTGACATCGACGAGATGTCGAAGCAAGACAAGGTCAAATGGGTTTTTCATGGCATGGATTGTCTCAAGCCAAGCTATCAAAAATGTTTGGTTTACTTATCACCTGGCGGTGGTGATGCACATGAAATGAAGGAGTTCGATGCCGAAACCCTTAAATTTGTAGATGACGGTTTTACCCTGCCTGCCGCTAAAATGCAGCTAAGTTGGATAGACGAAGATCACCTTTTCGTGGCAACTGACTTTGGTGCAAATTCAAAAACCACCTCTGGTTACGCACGTAAGATCAAGATTTGGCAGCGAGCGACAAAGCTTGATCAGGCACTACAGATTTTTGAAGTTAGTCAGCAATCGGTTCTTGCCAGTGCAACCCGCTATAAGGCCGCAGACAAAAATCTAGACCTATTGACCGATGTATCAACTTATTGGACGCGCGCTTACCACCAATTGATTGATGGCAAGGCCGTGCCGCTAATGTTACCTGATACGGCCCTAATTCTAGACATGATTGATGGTGAGTATCTTGTTTCATTGAAAGATGACTGGTCATTTAATGACCGAGTTTACACTCAAGGTTCGGTGCTGCTGATTCAACCGCTGACCCTGATCAACGGTAAAGGGCAGGTTTATTTATTGCTCGAGTCTACGCCTGACGCAATTGTCGAAAACGTTATTTTGGCGAAAGATAGCATTCTCGTTACGGTGCTAGATGATGTGAAGTCAAAAGTATATCGTTACTCGAAAAGCAGCAAGGGTTGGCAATCAAACTTGATTGAACTGCCGGCCGCCGGTCAAATTATGATTGCAGCGGTGAGCGATACCACCGGTGAGTTCTTCGCTCGCTACGAAGGTTTTATAACATCGCCGGCCTTATACGCGGTTGGCGAATCAGTAACGCCGGCCTTAGTACGACAGCAGTCCGCTACCTTCGATTCGACAAACCTGAAAGTTGATCAGTTTTTTGCTGAGTCTCTGGACGGCACTCAGGTACCGTATTTTGTAGTGATGAACCAGGATACTAAGTTAGACGCTACTAACCCAACCCATATATTTGCCTATGGCGGTTTTAGAGTATCGTTAACACCGTCGTACTCTGGTTCGTACGAAGACTTAAATGGCGTCTATGGTAAAGCCTGGCTAGAGCGCGGAGGCGTGTATGTTATTGCCAATATTCGAGGCGGGGGCGAATATGGCCCTGCTTGGCATGCCGCCGCGTTACTAGAAAATCGTCATAAGGCATTTGAAGATTTTGAGGCGATTGCTGAGGATTTGTTTGCACGCAAAATCACCGCGCCTAAACACCTAGGCATTGAAGGGCGCTCTAACGGCGGCTTGCTAGTAGGGGCGACTATGGTGCGCCGACCTGAGTTGTATGGTGCCATTGTATGTGGTGTTCCCTTGCTTGATATGAAGCGTTATAACAAGCTACTTGCGGGAGCAAGTTGGATGGCCGAATATGGTAATCCCGATACCGACAACTGGTCGTATATCAAGCAATACAGTCCGTACCAAAACCTTAAAGAAGAACAAAAATACCCACCGATTTTCTTTTTCACCTCTACCCGAGACGATCGTGTGCACCCTGCGCACGCTAGAAAGATGGCGGCAAAAATGAAGACTGCTGGTTATCAAGTTGATTATTATGAAAATGTTGAAGGCGGTCACAAAGGCAGCGCTACTAGTGAACAGACGGCCAAGCGTGTCGCTTTAAGTTTTACCCATCTATGGAAGCATTTAAAGTAACCGCGGATTCGATCGAAAGGTAATTATGAAAGTTAATGGCTTACTTCTATTACTCGCGTTTGCGCAATTCAGCCATTCGGCGGAGCAAACAGATCAAGATAATCAGTTTTGTTATTTACCGACGCTGTCCAATGTTGCATATTCACAGGTCGTCGAATTACCTGTCGCTAGCCCCGCACACGTAATTGCCTATGCTGGTGAGCCTCTTCAATTTGCTGAGCTTTGGTTGCCTCCGATCACTTCATCAGTTGATAATGCCTCTGTACGCCGCGCCCCATTACTGGTGTTAGTGCACGGAGGCTGTTGGCTAAATTCATTTGATATTACCCATACACATGCCTTGAGCAGCGCCCTTGCTCAATCTGGCTACGCTGTATGGTCGATTGAATATCGTCGCACTGGCGACCAAGGTGGCGGTTGGCCGGGAAGCTATAACGATATAAAATCGGCGATTTCTTATTTACCCAAATTGTCTGAATTTGCAGTAGATCTGGATAAGATCGCGATTGCTGGACACTCAGCGGGTGGGCATTTAGCACTGCTCGCGGGCGCTGATGAGCTGTATGATTTTAAGGCTGTGATCGGGCTTGCCGCGATAGTCGATTTGGCCAAATATTCGCAAGGCGAAAATAGTTGTCAGCGTGTTACGCCGCAATTTATGGGCGGAACGGTTAGCGATGTGCCTGCGGCTTATTTGGCGGCGAACCCAGCCAAACGCGGCTTGCATAAAACCACCGTCCTACTGCATGGAGATGCAGACTCTATTGTGCCCAAAGTACATGCAACATCTTCCAGTGCTAGACACCGTTTGATCGAAGGCGCTGGGCATTTTGATATGATTCACCCAGCTACTCAGTCTTTCCGAACACTACTGCAGGAGCTCGCGCGAGCCTTTGCCAATCAGGATTCATAGATGTCACCTGCAAAATACACAATAACCTTAGATGAACTGGACCCACTGAAACTCAAACGAAGCGAATTCTTACTTCCAGAAGACACTATCTATATGGATGGAAATTCGCTTGGGCCACTAACTAAATCGGCTAAAGTTAGAGTTGCTAGTGTGCTAGAGCGACAATGGGGAGACGACTTAATCCATAGTTGGAACAAGCACCATTGGATAGACCTTCCGTTAAACGTTGGTGACAAAATAGCGGCTTTAGTCGGCGCCGAGAAGGGCCAGGTGATTGCCTGTGATTCGACCTCGGTTAACCTGTTCAAAGTGTTGGCGAGCGCCCTGAAAATAAATTCGGGGCGGCAGGTGGTGCTGTCACAGCGCGACAACTTCCCAACAGACTTGTATATGGTTCAAGGCATGTCTGAGTTTTTAGGACATCAGCGCTGTCAGCTCAAATCGGTTAATGAAGACGCATTACTAGAGAGCATTGATGAGTCGGTCTCAGTGTTAATGCTCACCCAGGTAAACTTTCGTAGCGGGCGGCTGCACGATATGCATAAGTTGACTAAACGAGCGCATGATAATGGCGTACTAGTGATTTGGGATTTGGCGCATAGCGCTGGCGCGCTTGAGATCGACTTAGATAAGTGTGCTGTCGACTTCGCGGTTGGCTGTGGCTATAAATACTTTAACGGAGGGCCAGGTGCCCCGGCTTTTATTTATGCGGCAAAGAAGCATCATCATACAATGACCCAACCCTTAAGCGGTTGGATGGGGCACGCAGCCCCGTTTGAATTCGAGCACGATTATCGAGCAGGTGACGCGATGCTTCGATTTTTAGCTGGCACCCCAAATATTCTGTCTTTGGTCGCTCTCGATGCTGCGCTCGATGTATTCGCGGACCTAGATATGGCCGATGTACGGAACAAATCGATTGGCTTAAGTGAGCTTTTTATGGAATCTGTTGATGCGGTTCCAGTGCTAAACGATTTCGAATTAATTTCACCGCGAGACAAGCTCGAAAGGGGCAGTCAACTGGCTTATACGCACCCGCATGCGTTTGCCATCAGTCAGGCATTGATTGCCCACAAGGTGGTGGTCGATTTTCGTGCTCCTAACATTATTCGCTTTGGCTTTACTCCGCTTTACTTGAGTTACCAAGATGTCTGCAAGGCGTCACAGGTGCTGGTCAAAATAGTTGAGGAGCAACTCTATCTTGATCCCAAGTATAACGCCCGAAGTAAAGTGACGTAACGCTGTTTAGGCAACGCGCTGCTCTAAAAAGCTGATGATCTGGCTAGATTCGTACATCCAGCGCACTTCTCCGTTTTCTTCGATACGTAAGCATGGCACCTTTACTCGACCTCCATCAGTCTCTAGTTGTTGCCGATATTGAAGATTTTTATTGATATCTCTCGCTTCTACCACGACGTTTAGCTTATGAATTGCGCGACGGGTTTTAGTACAAAACGGGCAGGCAAAAAATTGATAAAGAGATAAGCCTTGCGTGGCTGATTGTGCTTTTGCTTGTTCTAGCTCCGAGCGTTGGATTCCTTTGGGTCGCGAGATCCAATCGAGAAAAACGATAATTAAGCCTAGGCCGTTGCGAGCGCCCTTTAGGATGATAGATTTGAGTGACATAAGGTGTTCTTGTAAGGCTAGATGATTGATTATTGGCGCGCAGTCTACCTGTAATTTGAGCCTGAAAGAATAGCGTTTTGGCTAGTTTTACTTGTATCCAGTCGACAATAGCGATAACGTGAGCGCCGAACCACTTTGAGCACAATATTATGTCAGAACAAGATAGAAACAACCCTTTGCATGGCGTTGGCCTTGACGCCATGTTCTCCGAGATCTTGCGTCATTATCACTGGGAAATCCTTTCAGAGCAGCTGAAATTCAAATGTTTAGAGAGTCACCCAAGCTTTGCTGCAGCGATAAAGTTCCTCAAGAAAACAAAGTGGGCGAGAGAAAAGACCGAAGCATTTTATCTATATAGATTCAGACAGCTACCAATCCCGAGTGATGAAGAGCATCTATTACCTCCGCGAGAGCGAAGCTTTGACAGTAGCTTGGAGGCAAAAGAACCGGCGACTATCAAGCAAGGTGATAAGCAATTCTTCGATGATCCAATTTCAGGACCTAAATTTCATGACAAAATGCCGCATGAAAAAACGCCGTATGACAAACCTTCACGGACTAGAGCCGCGGCTAAGCCAAAACCTCGACCAAGCGAAGTGAGCGATGATGTTATCGAAACTTCAGACACGGCTACAAGTTCAGACACGGCTACAAGTTCAGACACGGCTACAAGTTCAGATCCTTGGGGTAAGTGGAAGTCTTAGCGATTACTGAGGTTGACGGCCTAACTGTTTAACTTCAAGCAAGTACGTTATCGGATCAGCTTTTATGTGATAGTTTGGCTGCATGATCATACCTAAGCTTCAAAAAGTCGTGTTTTACTTAACCACCGGCTACGTGCTTTTTTTACTTGGCTTCTCGGTGTGGGTTTACCACGCTAAACATCAGATGATCGTTGGCTTTTTTACAGAATTAGGCTACCCAGGCTATTTAGTCTACCCATTGGCATACCTAAAGCTTCTAGTCATGGTGATAATCGTTTCGCACCGATATAACGATTTGCGAGATATGGCCTATGCGGCTTACTTTATCAATATGATGATGGCTCTAGTGGGGCATGTTATTTACGGCGATTCTTACCTACATGCCGCCATCGGCGCTGCCTGCATAGTGATCTCATATCTACTCGGTAATAGAGTTCGAGGTCGACCCACGAAAAATTTATTTGGACAGTTCACCGAAGCTTAGGCTAAAGCGTTGGCTTTTAGTGTTCTGTTATCAAATTAGTGCTTAGGAGCTACGCTTTCAGAAACTTGCGCTACGGAAAACAGCTGCGCGGTAAAACGAGGGGCGTCATGCCGGGTTAGATGATAGGTAAAGGAGGTCGTGTCGGTGCTCAGGGTCATAGTCCACACGTTGGTAGTTGCGGCCGGAATAATTGTCGCTGTGTGAGCGTCGGCAGCAAACGACTGACTGAGATTCGAGCCGCTACTTAGGGCTATCCCGCCGTACATATTTACCTCATCTGGCGTGCCATCTTGGTGTCGATGATCATGTTTAAGCTGCAAGCCATGATCGGTTTTACTGATGATCCAAGTACGTGAGTGATCTTCG
>JBLHXJ010000165.1:0-6837 GCA_047629535.1 Arenicella sp.
CCTCGGCACCAAACCGTGCGTCAATTGTCTCAAACTGCTTAGCAATAAGAACAATGTGATCAACCCGTATCATATCGCTTAGGTCGCCAGTTGTTAACACCGGGGTGGTTAAGGTCGACTTATTTATCAGTGATAGCTGATAGTGACTATCATCATCAATTGATGATTGATAAGAGCGTTGCTGTTGCTGCGTTCCCGACTCTGATATGTACACCGTTTGTCTTTCACATAGACTATCGTAGATAGATCCCGAGTAAGGCTCACAGCCGTTTTCTACCACAATCGAGAACAAACCAAGCTTACTGTCTCGAAGTGACGTATCAAACAGCTCGATGGTGGTATTGCTAAGCGCAAACCAAATCGAGTTACCCCGTTCGAGGCACTCTCCGCCTGTCTCGTTAAGTTGATAACGGCCTACCCAGCAAGGGTCGCCAAATAGAATGCAATAGGCCTCAGCGGCCTCAGGCGCGCTAGTGCAGCAGATTTGTATTCGCTCAATGCTAATCTCAGACATTATTTTTTTCCGCTTGCTGTGCTTATGGCATTACTCAAATATTAGACCGGTGATTGGTTTAATTTCCCAGTGCTCTTTTCATCGGCGTAAATCGAGCTCATGTGTCGCAGGTAACCGTTGCTGCTTATGCAGCCAAACATAACTATTAGCAATTTTATCCAACGACGAAATACCATCTGTCTATCTCAGTTGATCGACAGCGGGTAGATTCTCTCTAACAAAAATTGGAATCAATAACACTGTCAACAACATCGCTAAGGCAGAAAAATTAGCGCCTAAACCGTCGTATTACATTCCAGCCGCCAGTTCCGTGCCCTGTTTGATTGCCCTTTTGGCGTCTAACTCAGCCGCTAAATCGGCGCCCCCTATTAAATGGAAGGGTTTGGTTAAACCCTCTGCAAGCGCTATGTTTGAGTCTTGACCAGCACAGATAATAACATTGTCAACATCGAGTACCTGCGGCTCTCCGTTAACCATGATATGTAATCCATCGTCGTCAATTTTTTGGTAATCACAACCGGCGAGCATAGAAACACCCTTCTTCATTAGGCCTGCTCGATGTATCCAGCCAGTAGTCTTACCTAAGCCAGCGCCGACCCGTGATGTTTTTCGTTGCAACAAGGTAACCTTGCGAGGCGACGGGCTAACAATCGGTTCGACGCCTTCAATGCCTGAGCGAGCCTGCATACTTGTATCGACACCCCATTCTTGCATGAATTTTTCAATATTTTGGCTAGTGCTTTCGCCTTCATGAGTCAAATATTCAGACACATCAAAGCCGATACCGCCTGCGCCTATCACAGCAACATTGACACCAACCGCTTTTTTATCTCGTAAGACGTCTAGATAACTAAGAACTTTAGGATGGTCAATTCCATCGATACTCGGTAATCGGGGCGTCACTCCCGTGGCCATTATCACTTCGTCAAAATCGCTATTGTTGAGCTCTTCTGTAGACACACGATGCCCGAGGCGGAGATCGACACCTTTAAGCTCAATTTGGCGGCTAAAGTATCTTACTGTCTCGTAAAATTCTTCCTTACCAGGGATTTGCTTGGCTATATTAAACTGACCGCCGATTTCGCTCGCCGCGTCAAATAAGGTAACCTGATGCCCTCTTTCTGCCGCTGATGTAGCAAAAGCCAGCCCAGCAGGCCCAGCGCCGACCACAGCCAGTTTTTTCGGCATTGCGGTCGGTGTAAGGTTTAGCTCTGTTTCGTGGCAGGCCCGAGGATTAACCAGGCAACTAGCCACTTTTCCTTCAAACACATGATCTAGACACGCCTGATTACAGCCAATACACGTATTGATCTCGTCTGAACGCCCCTCGATTGCCTTTTTGACAAATTCAGAGTCCGCCAGAAACGGTCTCGCCATGGAAACCATATCGGCATCACCACGCTCGAGCACTTGTTCGGCGACTTCTGGTGTGTTGATACGGTTTGACGTTATCAGTGGAATCGAGAGTTCCTTTTTAAACCTCGCGGTTACCCAGGTAAACGCGGCTCTAGGTACCTTGGTGGCAATCGTTGGTATTCTTGCTTCATGCCAACCAATACCAGTGTTAATGATGGTTGCGCCGGCTTTTTCGATGGCTTTACCCAATGTAACCACTTCTTCAAAACTACTGCCACCTTCAACCAAATCAAGCATCGAAAGTCGGTAAATAATTATAAAATTTTGGCCAACAGCCTCTCTCACCCGTCGAACGACTTCAACTGGCAAACGCATTCTATTGGCATAACTGCCGCCCCAGTCATCCTCTCGGTGATTGGTTCTTGCGGCTATAAACTGATTTAGAAAATATCCCTCGGAGCCCATTATCTCAACCCCGTCATAACCGGCTTTCTGCGATAAAACTGAAATATTAATAAAGTCGATAATTTGTTGTTCAATATCTTCTGCGGATGCAGCTTCGGGCACCGAGGGGTTAATTGGCGCTCTAATTGCCGAAGGTGCAATCGGGTTTTTATTATAGGCATAGCGACCTGTATGCAGTATCTGGAGGCATATCTTGCCTCCCGCTTGGTGAACCGCGTCGGTGATCACACGATGCTCTTCGCAATCTTCTTCGGTACTAAACACTTTCTCGTGGGCACTTGTAGCGGCGCGCTTATTCGGACCAAAGCCACCAGTAACAATCAAACCCACTTGTCCTGCCGCGCGCTCTGCAAAATAGGCAGCGAGCTTTTTGACGCCACCAGGCTGCTCTTCAAGCCCAGTGTGCATTGAGCCCATCAATACGCGGTTCTTCAGAGTCGTGAACCCTAAATCTAATGGTTCAAGTAGGTGTTTATATTGATCTGACATGAAAATTCTCGTGGTTACGATTGTTTAGGTTAGAGATTTCGATCTCTCTTTTTTTTAGTCAAGTTTGTAAGGACATCCCCCTTATTCTAGGCGTCTGCTGCAAACTCTTTTTGTGCATTTATATTTTCTAAAAATTACACTAGCTCAGATTTAACTCTGTAACGCGTGTACATAATGTTTACACACGCTTTTCAAGCTATGCCAGCCGACGCTTATGCGATGGCTTGCCAGCAAATAAGTTCAGAGAAACGTCTTAAAACCAAGCAATTTTGGCCTATTACATAGCACTTCTAAGACTCTTTATAAATTTTTTTGAATCTATTTTGCAATAAGTGGTATCTAAGATTATGTAAGCGGCGATCTTGCCTCTAAAACACATAATTGGAGAACTACCCCATGAAAACTCTATCAACCAGCCTAGGCCTTATCTTAATCTTGGCAAGCAGTCAGTCAGCATTTGCGAGTCAATCTCAAGCTTACGTAACGCCTGTCAACAAGATTGAAAAAATCGTTGTGATAGCAAAGCCAGAAGTCGCTAACTTTGAAATATACAGTGAAAAACACAGTCGAAAAGTGATGTATCAAATGGTCAATATTGTTATCGCTAGCGTTGCCAACGATAAGCAGCAGACTAGCACCTCAATATAATATGCTAGCCGCACTGGCGAGAATACGAACACCCCAATTCTCGCCAATCAGGCCTCTATTGACAGCCTGGCCGGTGACGGCCGAGCCGGACCGCCAACACCGGCATCGCAATATTTCCATCAAAACCACAACTAAGCGGGTCAAGTATCAATCGTGAAAACCCTTCTCTGACTTGGCTAGTTCAAGCAAGACTGGCGCAGGGGTAAAACGTTGCCCGTGCATCGCTTTTAACGCTTCAAGTTTTTTGACCACAGTGGTCGCACCCAAAGAGTCCATATAACGGAAAGGCCCGCCCAAAAACGGAGGAAAACCTAGACCAAAAATGGCACCAATATCACCGTCACGAGCACTTCTTAAAATTCCTTCTCCGAGGCAATAAGCCGCTTCGTTTAACATCGTTAACACTATGCGCTCAGTGATCTCGATACGACTTAATTCGGTACGCCCGGCGTTGGTCACGCCCATGATCTGGTAAATACTGCGGTCGACATTCTTGCCCTTTGAGGATTCGCTATAATCATAGAAACCTTTGCCATTTTTCTTACCTTGGCGATCGTCGTCTAAAACCCGCTCAACCCCCTCTATAAGTGGCACCCGATCACCGAACGCTTGATTCAAGGTAACAACAATGTGAGCGCCGACATCGATGCCAACCTCATCCATCAATTTAATCGGGCCAACCGGCATGCCAAATGCTTCTAAGGCTGAATCGACTTCCTCTATAGAAACACCTTCGAGCAATAAACGAACCGCTTCCATCGCGTACGGCACCAGTATGCGGGTGGTATAAAAGCCTGGGCCATCATTGACGACGATTACAGTTTTGCCTTGCTTTTTACCCAATTCGACTGCCGTTGCAGTCGCCCAGTCGGCTGTTTTACTACCTTTAATGACTTCAAGTAACGGCATTTTTTCAACTGGTGAGAAATAATGCATGCCGACAATTCGTTCAGGGTATTGAGCCTTGGCGGCAATATCATCGATAGGAATCGCCGAAGTGTTAGTCGCAAAAATAGTCTCAATTTCACCCCCTAATGTCTCGATATCAGCCACCATTCGCTGCTTCAAGTCTAGACTTTCAAACACAGCCTCAATAACAATATCGCTACGCTTGAAGCCACGATAATCGATTGAGCCCGTGAGTCGAGCCATGGTTGTTTGACGGCCGATTGAACTTATTCGCTTGCGAGCAAACTGCTTGTCAATGATTTTACCTACGTACTCAACACCTTTTGCAAGACCGTCGTAACTGATGTCTTTCAATCGAGTGCTGACTTTGGCTTTGTCGATGTTTACGTAACTAATGCCGGCCCCCATAAGGCCGGCACCAAGCACGCCGACATTGCTGATATCGCGAGCTAGTGCAGCCGAATCAACCCCTGTATCCTTTTTAAGCTCAGTAATAGCGAAGAAAATATTAACTAATTGCTTAGACTCCGGCGACATCAAAAGCTTGCCAAAACCTTGAGCCTCGAGCTCAAGTGCTTTGTCTAAACTGGTGCCTAGGCCTTTGTTAATGACATCTAAAATGGTCAGCGGTGCTGGGTATTTACCCTTAGTCATTTTCAGCGCTTGTGTTCGAGCTTTTGAGATCACAAAACTACGAATCGGACCAAACCTCATGGCTTTATCGGCAAAGCTCAGCTTTCTCGTCGGCTTGCCTTTACTGGCGTATTCGACGGCTGTAGCGAGCAGCATTTCGGGCAACACTACTTTATCAACCAAGCCAGCACTCTTGGCTCGCTTGGCACTCAACTGTTTACCCGTGAGAATCATGTCCAGAGCTGTCGGCAAAGCGATCATTCGAGGCAATCTAGTGGTGCCTCCACCACCCGGCAGTACGCCAAGTTGTACTTCAGGCACACCGATACGAGTGGCTTTTGCTGAACTGGCGATTCGATAATCGAATACAATCGCGAGTTCCAAACCGCCGCCTAAGCAAACCCCGTCGATCGCCGCAACGGTGGTGATTTTAAGATCAGCGACACGTTGGAATAATCCATGTAACAATTTACAAGAATCGACCGCCTGCTGTTCAGTTTCAATACCTTGCAACAAGCCAATATCAGCACCGGCGACAAAGCAACCGGGCTTTGTCGATTGAAAAACCATCGAGCTTAACGAGCTGTCAGCTTCGATATCGTCAAGCACTGCTTCGAATTCTCGCCCTACGGCTTCATTCAAGACATTTTGCGGCAAGCCATCGATGTCCATACTAACGATGGCTAGGCCGTCATTTTTTTCTAGGCTAAATGTAGTCATACTGGGTGTAATCATAATAATTTTCTCTGTTCTTGCTAGCTTAAGCCGATTCTAAAACCATTGCAGCGCCAAGGCCGCCGGCAGCACAGGCGGTGATGAGGCCGTGTTGACCTCCAGTACGTTTCAAATCGTAGAGCATTTGAGTTAACTGGCGAGTGCCGGTTGCGGCGAACGGATGGCCGAGTGAAATTGAGCTTCCTGAGACATTAAATTTGTCGAAGTCGATATCACCTATCGCCTCGCTACGATTTAGCCGCTGTTGGGCAAATTTCTTAGAGCCAAATGCTTGAGTATTTGACAACACTTGCGCAGCAAAGGCTTCATGCATGTCGATCAAGTCCATATCTTTTAAGCTTAAGCCCGCCAAGTCGAGTGCTTTAGGCGACGCAAACGAAGGGCCCATCAGCATTTGCCAATTGGGGTCGATGGCGGCAAATGCGAAACTCTTAATGTACCCTAGTGGCGTGTAACCAAGAGCTTTGGCTTTAGACTCGCGCATAAGCACCACCGCGGATGCACCGTCAGTGAGGGGCGAACTATTAGCCGCGGTAACCGAGCCATTTTGTCGATCAAATACTGGTTTAAGCTTGGCATACTTTTCAAGCTCCGAGCCAGCTCGAACCAGATTATCTTTCGCTATTGGTTGGTAGTCTGGGCCCATAATTACACTTATTACTTGCTCGTCAAACCAGCCCTCTTGCCAAGCTTTGTCGGCATTTACATGAGAACGATGAGCCAACGCATCTTGGTCGGCACGCGAAATACCATTTTCTTTAGCCATCTGCTCTGCGGCCTGGCCCATCGTCAATTCAGATGACGGCTCCTTAATCGCCGGTTGAGTCGGAATTAGGTCTTTTAAGCCAATGCCTTTAAACGCCTTTAACTTAGACCCTTTGGAATACGCCGAGCGCACCATGGCTTCTGTCATCTTCTTGTTAAAGCTGATCGGTGGCTGAGACATCACATCACAGCCGCCAGCGACGCCGGCATCAATAACCCCAGCTTGAATATTCATCGCGATATCGACCGCCGATTGATAACTAGACGCGCATGCGCGCGAGACGCTATAAGCATCGGTCTCGACTGGCAGATTGGCTCCAAGA
>JBLHXJ010000166.1:0-6837 GCA_047629535.1 Arenicella sp.
CTCATATTCACCCGTGCTTGGCAAAAAGATACTCGCCATTGAACTGGCACGAGCCCAAACTAGAAATACCACCAATATCACCAGCGTATAGACGAGTTCGGTACCGATGTACCGCCTGAAGCTTGCATTTAGTGTGCGTTTTAACGATACCTCTTGGCCGCGTTCGATTTGCGCACTGATGGCATAGGTACCGATACACGTTAGCGGCACAACAAATACAAAGCCGCACAACAACATCAACATAATCCACGCGCTGCCAAATTGCCAAGCGGCGAAAGTCATAAACATCAACATTCCGGCCATCAAGGCGCCATAACTTAAACTCACAAGAGGTGCTCGTTTAGTATCTTGCAAACCTTTCTTTAGCCATCGAAACGGCGCACTAACCGGCACATGGCGGCATGGTGCTATAAAAGGAAGTTCGCTAAGTTGTGACTTTTTGTTTGACAAAATGGACTCGATTTGACCTTAGTTTGAGGTTTTTTTTGGCTTGGTAAACCACTCAACGCCCTTGAGCATTTGATGCCAATAAACGTATGGTAGAACTCTACTTTTCAGAAACCAGCCAAACCGCGTAGGCTTAGTTCCATCATTTAGCCATTCAGGAAAGGTCGGCGAATGCTTACCACCGTAGACAAATTCAGCAAGCACAATTTTGCCCCGTTCTACCGTTAAAGGGCAGGAACCATATCCATCGTAGGCCGCCGTAGGTTGTTGACCATCGAGAGCATGTAAGACGTTAACCGCAACCACTGGGACTTGTTTTCTAACCGCCGCAAGTGTCTTAGCATTAGGGCAATTAACTACATCGCCCAAGCCCCAGACATTGTGATAGGTAGAGTGGTTTAGGGTTTCCTTGTTAACATCAAGCCAACCATCTTGGTCACTTAATCCACTCTCCCTGATAAATTTATTGGCGCGCTGTGGTGGACACACATGAATCATATCGAACTTAGTTTCAACGGTTTTGCAATCGCCGTTAGGGTCCATATGGCTAAAAGTTGCGAGCTTGCGCTCGCCATCGATCTTAATAAGAGTTTGTTTGAAGTTCAGATCGATAGAATATTTTTCGAGATATTGGTTTAATGCTGGCACGTAGTCAGCCACCCCGAATATTGAATCCCCTGAAGAATGAAACTGAATATCAATATTGGCTAATACGCCGCTCTTCAACCAGTGATCTGCCGACAGATACATCGCTTTTTGCGGTGCACCAGCACATTTAATTGGCATCGGCGGTTGGGTAAATAGAGCCCTCCCCGACTTAAGAGCTTGTACCAAATCCCAAGTATAAGAGGCAAGATCATATCGATAATTAGAGGTGACCCCATTACGTCCCAAGGTGTCTTTGAGGCCTTCGATAGCGCCCCAATTTAATTCTAAACCTGTGGCGATAATGAGCTGCTGATAGTGAACATGCTCACTACTTTGAAGTTCGACAAGATGTCTATCTGGCTGAATGTCGATGGCAGCATGCTGCAACCAGCGGACACCTTTAGGAATAAAATGCTTAGTGAACTTTTGGGTGGTGACCGCTTTAAACACACCCCCTCCGACCATCGTCCAGCCTGGCTGATAATAGAGTTTATGATTAGGTTCGATTACACCAATTGTCAAATTTTTTCGGCGCTTTAGTAAGCTTGCACAAACCGATAAACCACCACTGCCACCGCCAATAATAAGCACATCGAAATGCTCTATTGCTTGTCGTCCAAGGGTACTCAGAGGTGATCCCATCGCCTCTCCGGCAAGTTTTTTATGTACCAGCTTATCTAGCTCTGCCTTATCAAATTTGTACCCTGCATCGCCAAGGTGCTTAAGAATCAATTCTTTGCGATAACCGAGTTTCATACCGGCCAGAGCCCAAAGCAAGCTAGAACGTTTACCTGACTTGCAAAATAGATGTATGCGCTGATTGTCGGCTAGTAGATTCGACAACTGGTCGATGTCATTTAAACTCATCTGGTTGCCGATAAATGGGATGTGTAAGCTGTTAATTTTTAACACAGAAGCGGCTGTACGCAGTTTCTCGAAGGTGAGCTGGCCCGGCTCTTCGTTATCTGGCCTATTGCAGATAATAGTGGTCACACCCAAGCGTTTCAATTGCTCAATATCGACGACACGTATTTGCTCCGAAACTGTAACTCTGTGATTCAGGTTTCTAATATCCAACCTAGACTCCGGCTCTATGAGGTCTTTTTAGAAAATGCATTTATCGGAATTTTAAGATACGACAAACCATTACTTTGAGGCTCTGGTAATCGGCCTGCCCGCATATTGATTTGCAACGAAGGTAAAATATATCGAGGCATACCCAAGGTGCTATCTCTAGCCTCACGCATGGCCACAAAGTTTTCTTCAGAGACATTGCTGTTAACATGAATATTGCGATTTCGTTGGTCTAATACACTGGTCTCAAACGCGAGCTCAGGGGCAACGACGCTATAATCGTGGCACATAAACACACGTGTCTCATCGGCAAACGCGAGAATTTTCTTAATCGATTGATAGAGGCTAACTGCGCTTCCACCTGGAAAGTCGGCTCTCGCAGTGCCGCTTTCAGGCATAAATAGAGTATCGCCAACGAAAGCTGCATCACCAATTAAGTGAGTCATACAGGCCGGGGTATGCCCAGGGGTATAAACCGCTTGAGCCTCTATCGTTCCGATTCGGTAGTGCTCTCCGCTTTTAAACAAGTGATCGAATTGAGACCCATCACACGGGAAGCCTGGATCCTCATTAAAAACCTTAGCGAAAGCTTTTTGCACCGTTGATATATTTTCCGAGATGGCAATTTTACCTCCGAGAATATTTTTAATATAGCAGGCCGCTGAAATATGGTCGGCATGTACATGCGTTTCGATAATCCATTCAAGCTTGAGGTTCTCGGCTTTAATATAATCAATGATTTTATCGGCCGACTGACTTCTTAATGTGCCCGATGCATAATCCAGATTCCAAACACTATCGATTACAGCGCAATAAGCGCTATTCGGATCAGAGACAACATAAGAAAAAGTGTTGGTATCTTGATCAAAAAATTGAGCCACAATTGGCAACGCTAGAGCGTTGCTTTGGTTTTGATGAGTGGTCATGATTCAAAGCTCCATGCCGTTTGATTTGATCGCTGCTAATGAGAGAACAAGACTGGAATCTTGCTATTTTTAGTTAAAAAACGAGTGACTCCACCTAGCACGATTTCTCGCAGGCGAGTATGCCCATAACCGCCAACAACAATTAGATCAGCCGAGGACTTTACGGCACGACTGTGTAGTACTTTTTCGACAGATCTAAGATCATCATCTGTTACCGCGAGTTTAAAAGAGTTACTCACGTTGTGCCGAGTAAGGTAAGAAGATATTTCAGAGACATCTACGACGTCATCCTCGCCTTTGTAATTCACACAAACCGCCTCAACATGGTTCGCCTGTTGAAGCAACGGCATAGCGTCTTGTAATGCCCGACTGGATTCTCGAGACTCATCCCAACCGAGCACGATATTCGAGCCAAAAGTCGATTCATTCCAATCCTCGGGTATCAGCACTACCGGCTTTCCGGTTTCCAATATCAGGTTATTGACGAAGCTCATATTGCTTCGCCCTTGGCGTGGATCATAAGTAACCTGATTTGTAATCACTAAATCAGAGTAGGCAATCACCTTGAGAGGGTGTTGACTCTCGGTAGCTTCAACCCACTTTGCCGCCGCGGTAAACTCGGCCGATATAGAGTCAAATGATTGCTTAGCCAAGGCCGCACGTTCATCTTCGTGTTTCTGCACGTCAATGGCGATTTCTTGCGAGATATATCCGTACGGCACACTAACGGGTACATCTCTGGTACGCACGTACAAACCAGTTAAATTAGCGCCATGCTGCTTGGCGAATCGAGCGGCGGCCCTAATGGTATTATCTCGGCCATCAGCTTCATTGATGCAAACTACGATATCTTTGTACATTCGATCTATCTCCATAACCTTTAAAAGAAGGCGTCTAAGTTAATCTTTATCGATTGCTCGATTGGAATAAACTCCATGCAAAAAGATACCTCTGGATAAGAGATGCTCGATTGATTTGGATCAATAAATTGTCAGATCGGCGCCGCTGAGCGTTGCGAGAGACTAAGAATATCTATACCGAGCTAAATAGCGGCCCAAATGATCGGACAAGTAGCAGGCGCAAATTGTCGACTGCGGCAATAATCATGCCCGCCACAGCCAATCGCAAGCAGTGACAGCAAGGCTGAAAACATAGCCAACAGGCCTAAGTCGATGAAAATCATAGACTTGCCAAAACAGCTGCGTCGTTTAGTCCGCCTCTATTTGCTGGTGTGGATACTCTGGCTGGCGATTCTGAAACGTCAAAATCGCGGTTTTCTGAATAATGCCCATATCGATATTAATCGCTCGACGTATTGTCTCATTCAGCGCCCAGCTTGCGCGCCCTTCGACCACCGTAGGCAAATGCTCAATCAGCGCGGCCGATATCGAGCGCGACGCACTTTCCCAAAGCAAGCTCGGTGTATGGTCTACGGCGTAATAATCCACCGTTCCAAATTTAAACATGGGCTCTTTGAAAGTAGTCGGTTTAGCAAAAAAGAAGCCCATTCCCTCATCACAACTAACATCAATGATCAGACTATTCGGTTTCAAGCAAGCACTCTCGGACTCGGTCACGTAATCCATCGGATTCTCGGTGTCCTGAAAGGTGCCGTTGACTATAATGTCGGCTTCACTAATCAATTCGCTTAGCGGTTGTGTGCTGCCGTCTTGCGCCACTGACATCATCCGGGCTTCGCCTTCGCCGCCTTTGCGCAGCTTGACGTAATGACAACCAAGGGCTTCTTCGCGTATTTCGTGATCAGGCCGCTGTAGACAGATTGTAATGTCCCTAAACCCATGAGCCATAAGCGCTGTTATAGCACCTCGACTGACCGCGCCAAAACCAAAAATCAGTGTTTTGCGCTGATTACCGTAATGCCCGTCAATCCCTCGAAGTAGTAGCGCATGCAATACCGCGCAATAACCGGCCATTTCATTGTTTTTGTAAAATGTATGTCGCCCAATCTGACCGTCAGGAGACCAGACAAACATGTCCTCAAGCGCAATTAAGGTCTGCTTGCGATCAATCGCTGTCTGCGTAATCGCATGTTGCTGTACGGTATGCGCATAGCCCCACATTATTCCGCCTTCACGCAGTTCCAGCAAATCGCTCAACACAGGCTTACAAATTATAACGTTGCCAAGCTCAGCGAGTAACTCTTCTCGTGTCGCCACGCCACCAGTTTGAGCGACAATTTCAGCGTCTGATACGCCAAATGGCAAACCATAGCCTTGTTCAAAGATAAGCTTACGGCGAATTTCTTCAGGGATCCTGCTCAAATGCTCGGGATGCACTGGGTAACGTCGTTCATCCTGCTTTTTTGAAGTGCCAATGACTCCAAATGATAGTTTATTCATTTAATTCCCTGATAGTTTAACGGTGTGAAAATTCAACGGTATCTTTTTAGTCTACGATATTTTATCTCAGCGACTTATCTAATCTAGCAAAAAAAGAGTGATTTAATTCAAGCATGCCAACAAGTATAAGCTGTTACTCTGATTATCGAACATTGCACTGCAAAGCCAGCAATCGTAATTTCACCGCACCGCTAAAACAGGTTTACTGCACTATGAATGATTATGGGTTTCTTTCAATTGTCCCGCCACTGCTTACCATCGTGGTTGCGCTGTATAGTCGCAATGTACTGTTCGCACTTATCACTGGAATATTCAGCGGCGCGTTAATCATCGCCGACTTCAATCCGTTCTATGCGATTTTAGAAGCGATGGAGAACCAAGTCTTAAAAGAAGTTACTACCGGCTCTCAGGTTCAGGTGATCTTGATCATCTTTGTGATCGGCGGCTTTGTAAAATTGCTTGAGGTGTCCGGTGGCGCGGCGGCTTTCGCGCAAAAACTCACACGTTTCGTAACCAGCCCCGCTAAAGCACAATTGCTGGTCTGGCTATCAGGTCTCGGAATATTCTTCACCGATTCTGGTAATAGCCTCATTATCGGCCCACTTTACCGCTCGGTGTTCGATCAATTGAAGATTTCCAGAGAAAAGCTAGCTTACATACTCGATACCACCTCTTCGCCGATCAGTATTTTGATCCCGTTTATTGCTTGGGGCGCTTACATCACCTCACTGATCGACAAGGCTTACGCCGAAATCGGCCTTACCGAGAACGCATTCAGCGTATTGCTCAAGGTTTTTCCATATCAATTTTATGCATTTTTAGCACTAGTATCCGTACCAATCATCATCTTTATTGGTAAAGACTACGGCCCTATGCGTGAAGCACAGGAGCGCCTCAAAAGTAAGCCTGATGTAGAGATAGAACTGATCGAAGATGCTAAGTCAACCGCCAATAGGTTCACCAGCGAACGAGTTGAAGTGTTTCTCTACCCATTGGCGGTGATGCTATTACTGATTAGCGGGCTGATTGTATGGCACGCAACCCATGGCGGTTTGTCTAGCACACACATTTACTCAACCTTGGCGATTGCATATCTGGCGGCTTCATTTACCTGTATGGAAATGATGCGCCGCTATCAATCGACATCATACTCTGAGTCATTAGAGATATTTATCAAAGGCGCAGAATCACTGGTCTATATCTCTATTGTGTTGGTGCTTGCCTGGTCTTTAAGTTCAATTACAAAAGACTTAAACACAGCGCAATACCTGTCGTCAATTATCATCGGCAAGGTGTCACCGCTGTACTTTCCGATGATTGTGTTTGTGCTTGGAGCCTTGATCTCACTCACCACTGGCTCGTCTTATGGCACCTTCGCAATC
>JBLHXJ010000167.1:0-6775 GCA_047629535.1 Arenicella sp.
CGGCCATTCAGCGATAAATTTTTCGCTCTTCGTTCAATGTCTTTAAATAAACGTACTTGTTCTTTGGTATCCAACGGTGTTTACCCTTAAAGTTGATTACTTATACAGCTATGTATGTCTGCCTGCTTCTACGCACTAACTTCTACAGTCAGCACTTATAACAGTCAACACCTATAACCTTTCACAATCAGCGTCCTGCCGACACTAAAAAATGCGAGTAACCAATTTATTGCCACTAATGAGTCACAAATTAGTCATTTCGACTAGCATTTGAAGGAAAGCTTGAGTGAAGTTTTATGTTTTTTTATTAGTCCCCAGTATGCCATGAAACTGCCTAATATGCCGAGTAGTAAATCACTGCTTTCAATTCCGCGGCCGATCATAAATTGAAAAAACTCTGCACCGATACAGAGTGTAGAAACAAGTATGAATATGGCCAGCGGCCGAGACTTGAAGAAACTGAGCTTTGAGCCGAAGATTAAGAATGTAAGTATCATTGCGCCAAAAAAATGCAGTGCGACATCGGCATTTTGCTCACCCCATAATACAAATTGATACGGCACACCAACTTCCTTTAAAAATCGATGTGGTAGCCAGTGAGCAAAATTATAGCTATCACGGGTGGCGACGTAGGTCATGAGAGTCGACGTCAGCACAAATAGGCCTCGACACGCCCATTTCGATGCTGGTGCGTAGAACTGATGTAGCTGTTCTTTTGATAGCTTCATGATTTTCCGAGACCGACGAATGGCTCCAGTATAAAAGAGAAAAGTTTAGTATTTTCAAGATTGATGCGACAACACCAAGATTAGCATTAGAACCAATATTGGTCTTACCGCATTGCCTAATAGTGAATTATTGCCGGATGTTTTTAGCAAAATATTGGAAACTATTAGTCATTTTATGTCGCGCTGCAGTTATGCTGAGGTTTCTTTCGACTAATTGATCTCACACGTTGACTATAAAGTGACCGACCTGCAAATCAAACCCCGCGTTTCTCAAAGTAGCGCACCGATACCCGGTTTAAGCCGAGTAATGTCACAAGTGTTGCTTAGCAGGGGGGTTAATAATGCCAACTCATTGCAATACAGTTTAAAGCAATTACTGCCACCGCAAGGCTTAAGCCATATTGGCGCAGCCGCCGACATGTTGGCCGAAGCCATTATCGCTGGCGCCAGTATTGTTATTGTTGGCGACTTTGACGCAGACGGCGCTACCAGCTGTGCCTTAGCCATGCGTTGCTTGAAAGCGTTTGGGCTAGAGGATGTTAGTTATCTAGTGCCCAACCGGTTTGAATATGGTTATGGTTTGTCACCGGAAATTGTTGGCGTGGCGGCTATGCGACAACCAGATATCATTATTACAGTCGACAATGGTATTAGTAGCGTCGCCGGGGTTCATGCCGCTCAAGCACTGGGCATGTCGGTATTGGTGACCGACCACCATTTGCCCGGCGATGAATTGCCAACCGCCGATGTGATCGTTAACCCCAATTTAGTCGGCGACCGTTTTGCCAGTAAAAATTTAGCTGGTGTGGGCGTTATTTTCTATGTGATGTTAGCTGTGCGTGCAAAACTTAGACAAACAGCTTGGTTCAGCGAAAGCGGTATTGCTGAGCCGAATATGTCTCAATTTTTAGATTTAGTTGCGCTTGGTACAGTGGCCGACGTGGTGCCACTAGACCAAAATAATCGTATCTTGGTGCAACAAGGTATGCAGCGGATTCGTCAAGGCCAAGCCTGTGCCGGGATTCAAGCATTGCTCACCGTAGGCAAACGAAACCCGTTAAGACTGTCCTCAAGTGACTTAGGCTTTGCGGTAGGGCCAAGACTAAATGCGGCTGGCCGGATGGATGATATGTCAGTTGGTATCGAGTGTTTATTGAGTGATAACTTTGAACAAGCGATGGTCTTAGCGACCGAGTTAGATGAGTTAAACCGAGAGCGCCGGCAAGTCGAGCATTCGATGCAGCAGGATGCTTTAGCGATTGTTGAGAAAATCACTATCGATGATGCAACATTGCCGAGTATTTATTGCTTATCTGACGAAACCTGGCATCAGGGCGTGGTTGGTTTAGTCGCCTCAAGAATTAAAGAACGGCTGCATCGCCCCGTGTTAGCGCTAGCGCCGGGTGACGGTGACGACGAGTGGAAGGGCTCTTGCCGCAGTGTTGAAGGTGTGCACATTCGTGATGTTTTGGCGCGCGTTGAAACCTTACATCCTGGTCTGATGGGCAAATTCGGTGGCCACGCGATGGCCGCGGGCTTATCTCTTCAAGGAAAGAATCTTGCTCGATTTAAAAAAGTCATTGTCGAGGTTATGGACGAGATGACTAAAGGACACGACTGGAGTCACGTGCTGTGGACAGATGGCGCTTTGCAAGCGGATGAATTGAGTATGGAAACCGCTGAGCAATTGCGCCAATCGACGCCGTGGGGGCAAGGCTTTCCTGAGCCGTTATTCGACGGTCAGTTTGAGGTCATAGAATCTCGCGTGGTTGGCGACACGCATGCAAAACTGAGGTTAAAGCCGATAGATGGCAGCCAAGTAATAGACGGCATTTGCTTTGGCTATTTTGATACTCACGAGGCATTGCCGGAGGGCATTGTTAGGGTGGCATACAAGCTTGACGTGAATGAATTTCGTGAGCGACTAAGTTTGCAATTAATGATCCAGCACATTGAGTCATAGATGCCACTCTACGCTGGCCGCTTAAATGTCGTTACTGTGTAAAATTTTGACTCGATCGCATGTTATATTTAGCGTGTAATTAAACTAACATTTTTTGATCAAAACGGAGACCTGAAATGAGTTACCTAAACGTATCATCTGGCGCAGTAGTAAGTGAATTGCCAGGCGAAGCTAAAGCCGGTTTTATTCGACGGACCTATGGCCATTTAGCCGTTGCCATAGCGGCATTCGCGATGTTGGAAGCGCAGTTAATTTCGATGGGTTGGGGCGAGCAGGCCATGGCTCTACTTGCCACGAGTAAATGGAGCTGGCTGATTGTTCTTGGCGCCTTTATGGGGGTTGGCATGCTGGCTGACAAATGGGCTCATAGTGGCGCATCTAGAGAACTTCAATATGCTGGTTTGGGTATTTACGTAGTCGCACAGGCGATCATCTTTTTACCGCTGATCTATATGGCTCAGAATTTCGCACCAGGAGCGATTCAAAACGCTGGATTGATTACTATTGCACTGGTCGCTGGTATTACCTTAACTGTGTTTACAACGCGCAAAGACTTTTCGTTTATTGGCCCGGCCTTATCCATTGGCGGCCTAGTGGCGATGGGCTTCATAGTTGCTGGTATCGTGTTTGGCTTCCAGATAGGCCTATTTTTCTCTGCCGTGATGATTCTATTTGCTGGCGGCTGCGTGCTCTACTCAACGTCTAACGTATTGCATAACTACCGAGAAGACCAACATGTAGCGGCCTCATTCGCGCTGTTCGCATCAATTGCGCTTATGTTTTGGTATGTTTTACAGTTCTTGATGGCTTTCGGCGACGATTAGTTGATTGATACACTCTGTAAGTAATCCAAATAGGCCGTCATCATTGACGGTCTATTAGATCAGTCTCAAGCAGAAACCTAACAAGTAGAATACCGTGCAATACAAACATCTCGAAGATTTGGTTGGAAATACGCCACTGGTTAAACTAAAGCGGCTTTGGCAAGGTGAGCATGTGACGGTGCTCGGCAAGCTCGAGGGCAATAATCCAGCTGGTTCGGTAAAAGACCGGGCGGCCCTAAATATGATCGCTAAAGCGGAGCAGCGTGGCGAAATTAAGCCAGGCGATACCCTGATTGAAGCGACTAGTGGCAATACCGGTATTGCTCTGGCAATGGTGGCGGCAATGAAAGGTTACAAGATGACCTTGATAATGCCCGACAATATGAGTGAAGAGCGCCGTGCTTCGATGCGCGCTTTTGGCGCTAGAATCATCTCAGTATCACAAGCCGCCGGCGGCATGGAGTGTGCTCGCGATATGGCCAGTGATATGCATGCTAAGGGTCAGGGAGTGGTGCTCGATCAGTTTGCTAATGTCGATAACTGGACGGCGCATTATGAGTCGACAGGTCCGGAAATTTGGCGCGATACCGAGGGTGAAGTTACGCATTTTGTAAGCTCTATGGGAACCACAGGTACCATTATGGGAGTATCAGCCTATCTAAAAGAACAAAAGCCGAGCATCGAAATCATTGGTGTTCAGCCTGAAGGAAAGTCGCAAATACCAGGTATTCGTCGTTGGCCACAAGCCTATCTACCGAAGATTTTCGATGCTTCGCGTGTCGACCGCACTCTCGATGTACATCAATCTTTGGCTGAGCAAACGATGCGAGCGATGGCGACTGAAGAAGGTATTTTCGCAGGCGTGTCATCCGGCGGAGCAATGGCGATAGCATTACAAGTTGCGGCTGAACAAGAAGCCCTAGGCAAACCCGCAGTAATCGTCTCGATTGTCTGTGACCGCGGTGACCGTTATTTATCAACTGGCGTTTACTAACTCATTCACGGCTTAATCAATGAATATACTGGCGTTCGATATAGAAACTATTCCTGACGTCGATGGCGGGCGAAAATTGCTTGAACTAAAAGGTTTAAGTGACGGCGACGTAGCTGAAGCGATGTTTGCTAAACGTCGAGAGAAAGTCGGGCATGATTTTATTGCCACTCATCTGCAGAAAGTCGTCGCTATTTCAGCAGTTTATCGGAATGTGCAAAAAGACCAATTATCGATTTGGACACTAGGTACAGAAGAAAGTAGTGAGAAAGAGATTGTTCAGAATTTTTTCGATGGCGTTGATAAACACACACCAACTCTAGTTACCTGGAATGGTTCGGGTTTTGACTTGCCAGTGTTGCATTATCGAGGACTCATCAATGCTGTTCAGGCCCCACGCTATTGGGATTTAGGCGAGGACGACCGAGATTTCAAATGGAATAATTATATTGGTCGCTTCCATTCACGCCATACCGATTTAATGGACGTGATCGCTGGCTACAATAATAGAGCCTTCGCTCCGCTAGATGAAATTGCGGTGTTATTAGGCTTGCCTGGAAAGATGGGTATGAGTGGCTCCAAGGTTTGGGAGCAGTATCAAGCGGGCGAAATTAAAGCGATTCGAGACTACTGTGAAACTGACGCGTTGAATACCTATCTAGTTTATTTACACTGGCAATTTGTTCGTGGAAATTTGACTGACGGTGGTCTCGCCGCAGAGCACCAAATTGTCAAGAACGCGCTCGAAAAAGGTGAACCACACTTGCAAGAATTCCTACAAGTGTGGCAAGGCGATTAGGTTTGCCTAGAGCTTTAAGCAGGCCTAGAGCTCAAACCTAGAATCACTTAGAGCATACTAGCAATGATGCCGTAGAGACCGCAGCCAATAAGGATTACGTTAGCTAGAAAACCGATCATAAAACCAGCACCACGAGACTTTGGTTCTTTGATATAAGAGTATGAGTAAACAAAGCGGCCAATAATGAATGCCCAGCCTAAAATTGCGGCTACATCAGGACGGAAGTAGTGCGCGCAAATCATTATCGCTGGCAAAGTAATAATCAGCTGCTCAAGCGTGTTGATTTGCACCCGAGATCGACGCTCATACATTTCGTCGCCGGTTATCGCAGGCGCAACAACAGTGTCTTTACCTCGAGCCATTCCGGCTTGCATCATAAAATAAAAATATTGAATCAAGATCACTAAGGTGACGAGTGCTACGTAAGTCATTGTTTGTTCCTCTGGTTAAAGTTTTGTTTTTTTATGTGTTCGAATCATATACCCAAGAGCCAACAGTTGCACTAAAATGGCGGCCGCACCATTTGTTCCGAAAAGTTCGGAATCCACTTCTTTGAATACCACCTTTTTGAGACCCAATCATGGCCAGACGTCCTCGTAATCGTAAGCAACTAGACTTAACTCCGCGGGAAATCCAAATCGACTCGATGGCTCATGACGGTCGAGGGGTAGGGCGTGGTGAAGATGGCAAGGTAGTGTTTGTTGACTTCGCGCTACCAGGCGAAAAAGTTCTCTACATCCCAGTGATGAACCGAAAGAGCTATTTGTTTGGCACCACGATCGAAGTGTTAGAGCCATCTGAGCATCGTATTGAGCCTAAGTGCCCTGTGTTCGGTGACTGTGGCGGTTGTGTGCTGCAGCACCTAGATGAAAATGTTCAGATTAAATACAAGCAACAGCAGTTATTAGAAAACTTTAAAAAAATTGGCGATGTTCAACCCGAAGCCTTACTTGAGCCAATGACTGGCGAGCATTGGGGTTATCGACGTCGTGCACGTTTAGGGGCTAAATTTGTGCCTAAAAAAGGCGGCATGATTATTGGTTTTCGTGAGCGCAATACTAGCTATATTCAGCCGACAGATAAGTGCGAAGTACTTTATCCTGAAGTATCTGCGATGTTTCCTGACTTGCGCGAAACTCTTGAAAAGACCTCGTGCAATGACAAAATTCCACAAATCGAGATTTCGGTTGCTGACAATGCCGTGGTGATGATTGTACGCCACCTCGACACCTTTGTTCAAAACGATCTCGACCTATTAACTGAATTCGCTAAGCGCAATAAAGTTCAGCTGTTCTTACAGCCGGGTAATTTAAAAAGCGTTCACCCTTTGTACCCCGAAAAGCCGGATGCATTGTTTTATGATTTTGCGCAATTTGATATTCGTATCGAGTTTTTACCGACCGACTTTATTCAAGTTAACGGCAGCATTAACGAGCCGCTAGTAGCCCGCTCGATTGAGCTGTTGGATGT
>JBLHXJ010000168.1:0-6730 GCA_047629535.1 Arenicella sp.
TTAGTTGGCCGATACAATACAACTGTCTGATTTCCGTTATTTTTTGTTTTCATTGCTAGTATGGGGTTTTTAACCTGTCTGATTCCAGACAAAGCAATGGAGTTTACTATGTATCATCCGCAAAAGAAAAAAGCCAAAATCTTCTCTACTGGCGTTCATCTTCCTTCCCAAGTGGTCAAATCAGTAGACCTATTGGAAGAAATTAGGTCTGAATGTCTATATGGTATCGATAAGAATTGGATGTCTGAAACCATGGGTATCGAAGAGCGAAGAATGGCTCCTGACGCCGCAAAACCATCCGATCTAGCCATACCGGCAGCTAGAGATGCTTTGCGAAAAATACCCGAAATCGATACGCAACATATTGATTTAGTTATATTTTGTGGTATCGAGCGCGATCAGCCTGAGCCTGCAACAGCGCATACGATTCAAAACGCGTTGGGTTTGAATGCGCGATACGCATACGATGTAGCTAACGCTTGCTATGGGTTTATTGATGCAATGCATATCGCCACAAACTATATTGAATGTGGTATCGTCAGATACGCATTGGTAGTAACCGGAGAGGTACCTACGAGAGTCTTGAAAGCGGCTGTTGAGGTCTTGAAATCGGGTGTCGATGTTAAGACAGCGCGAAACATTATCGGTGCACTATCTGTTGGAGATGCCGGTGGAGCGGCAATACTAGGTGTCGCAGATAACAACGATAGTTCAGGCTTCGAACTCTTTAATACAATTTCTGTCAGCTCCCATGTTGATAAATGTATCTATAAACAGCGCCAAGATGGCTCAATTGAGGGTCACATGATTATGGGGCAGCTTGCAGGTATGTTTATTCGTAATCATCACAAGCTTATAGATGACACACTGAATCAACTCGGGTGGAAGGATTTTGATTGGATGTTAAGTCATCAGATTGGTAAGAGACCATTCGACAAGCTGTCAAATATGAACGGTGTTACGCCAAATAAGATGATTAAAACGCTGGATAAGTTAGGCAATATTACGTCGGCAACCTTTCCGGTAAATTTTAACAAGCTGGTAGAAGAACAGCATGTACGCAGTGGCGACAAGATTGGCGGATGCTTTGCGGGTTCTGGCTTTGTAGTAGGTCAATTTGGCTATACTTTTTGAGCGTAGATTAAAGCTAGCTAGTTTATTTGGTAGATATCTGCCAATGATTAATTTTCGCTGAATTGTGTTCGGCGAATTGGTTTAGGTAAATTGGATTAGACAGTAGGTTGTAACTGACGATGAGCATATATGTACTGCCCGCATTGACGGCATTATTAGTAAGCATTGTAGTATTTTTTGCTGCAGTTCAAGGACCAACTAGGTCCAAGGTCTTTAGCGGCATGATTTTTGTATTTATATGTCTCAGCGTGTGTGAGGTAGTGAGCTTTTTTGAATTCTTTAAAGCGGGACGATTGTCGTATTTGATGCGAGCCTACTACTCTATCTCGTTGCTTGGTCTTTGCTCTGTCTTCGCTTATGTTTTATCAGTAGTACGCAGCAGTGCCAAGAGGGTGCTCTTGAGCGTTTACCTAAGCGCACTTTTTTTGTCAGTACTGATTATATTCAGTGATATTATTATTGCTGGAATAGAGCCGCTTGGGCACACTCGAACCGCTATTAGGGGGGATATGTACTATATATTTCAGGGGTTTGCATTGATGATGCTAGGGTTAATTATTGCATCGCTTGTGCGTGGTTATTTGCAGCCAAAAGACCATTTGATGCAAATCCAATGTTCGTATTCACTAATTGCGATACTTCCTTTATTGATTGCTAACTTTGGGCTCTTATTGGTAATGGCTATTGGTTATAACGTTAACGCCGCTATCGTCATGCCGGTTGTACTGGTAGCCTTTATTTTGATCACGCTAGTAGGGGAGTCGAAACATCGAATCACAGATGTTCGGCGATTTATGCCGTATTCGGCTGAGCGTCACACTTCTAATCAAATAATGGAAATTTTTTCAAGTTTCTCACGCGATGAGATCTCGTATCGCAATGGTATTAGCGACATAGAGCGACTTTTGGTACTGCATAAATATCAAAAAAATGGTGGCAATGCTAGTGCCACTGCTCAGTTGATGAAGATGCCCAGATCGTCGTTGTATTCAATATTTCATCGGCTCGGGATCGATCCAGAAAACAACGCTAAAGACTGATTACAATGCCTGTAGCACCCCGAATTACTGAATGCCACAGGAGGTCGTCTTAACGGTTTATAACTCAACCATTAACTTGCCAGTATTACCGCCAGTAAAGAGTAAGTTAATACCTTCAATAGCACTCTCTAAGCCATGCAGTGTGTGCGCTCGGTATTTAATTTTACCTTCCATCAGATACTTAGACATGGCCTGCATCATGCCAGGCATCTTGTCGTAATGATCTGGCATAGTGAAGCCTTGAATAGTTAGTCGCTTTTTGATGATTGGCACCCAATTCGGCCCAGCCGATGGTGTCAAGGTGTTGTAATCTGAAATCATACCGCAGACCATTATTCGCCCGTGCGCGTTCATTAGTTCGAATACGGCGTGTTGTACTGGGCCACCGGTATTTTCGAAATAAAGGTCAACGCCGTTTGTTGCAGCGGCAGCCAGTTCGGCTTTTAACGTCGCTGATTTATAGTTTATCGCCGCGTCAAAGCCTAGCTCATCAACCAGCCACTTACATTTATCATCGGTACCTGCAGTGCCAATCACAGTGAGGCCTTCAGCCTTACCAATTTGTCCGACCATCGAGCCGACTGAGCCGGCAGCCCCGGAAACCACCAGTGTTTCACCGGCTTTTGGCTTGCCAATATTAATCAAGCCTTGGTAGGCGGTCATGCCCGGCAATGCCAGTACACACAAAACGGCTTCAGTAGGAATGTTGTCAGGCAATAAATTCATACCCTGGCCATCGCTTACAATATACTCGGCCCAGCCGGTTAAACCTTGCACCCGAGCTCCAACCGGAAAGCCGCTATTTTTCGATTGAACAATCTCACCAACGCCACCAGAACGCATTACATCGCCGAGCTCTACGGGTGGAATATAGCTATCTCGATCTGGCATCATCCAGCCTTTCATCGCAGGGTCGAGCGACATATGGGTCTGCTTAATTAAAATCTGGCCGTCGTTTAACTCTGGTGTCTGTAAGCGTACGACCTCGAATAGGTCCGGGGTAATAACTGTTACAGGTCGTTTTACTAATTTAATCGCGGTGTATTCAATGCTCATGTATAAACTCCTTAAGTGGCTCAATTATTATATTAATTACCAGTCTAACTAATCTTGCCTTTTGCTTTAGTGAAGTGCCATGTGGCTGGTAGCACAAATTTTGTGTTTTACTCAACCGTCGCATCACGCAAGTCTAAAATCTGTACCACGCCGTCAGCCGAGCCAGCGTTGTTATTTTTTAAGCTCACTCGAAGCAGTTTGGAGCAGACTATAAAATAGTGCTGAGGTTAGTCCAGAAGAGGCGAAAACCATCAACATAATCATGATTTGATAGCGCACTGCAATAAGTGGCGACACGCCCGACAGTATCTGCCCTGTCATCATACCGGGCAATGATACAAGCCCCACCGCCAGCAACGAATTGGTGATTGGTATGAGCGTAGCTTTGTAGGCGATATTGCGAGCCTCAGTTTCGCTTGTGCGAGCTAATTCCGCAAAGTAGCGCTCAGCGAACAGACTTATTCCATTCATGCCTACGGCGAAAACCATACCGGCTAACGGAATTACGATGTTGGGAGCAAACCAAGGCGAAGTGTCTAGTACCACTTGGGTGATTAACGTCAGTAGGCACGAATTAATAACAAACGTTGCGACTAATGCTTTGAGGTATAAATTGCGGCGTTGCTCGGGTACCGAATCTAAGGCTATCCATGAGGACACGCACAGCATTACGGTTAACACTAATAGAACCAGACTTGGACTCTCAATTTCGAAAATAAAAGTCAGAGCGTAGCCTATTAAGCAGAGTTGAAGCACCATTCTTGACAAGGCATAAGCCGACCTGCCGGCTGAGTCGGACCAACGCCAAAGAATGGCCAACACCACTATGGCTGGTAGCGCAATAATAGCTAGGTTGGTGACGGGAATAATCTGCATAGTGTTATTACCGAGTTCTAGTGGCTTTCATTATAGTTTTAAGGTTGTCATCTACTGGCTGTGTTCGATTGATCTGACTAATTCGGTCGGTGCCATCGCATTAGTCTCGTGTGAGCTGAAATTGTAGTCGCAAAAGTATTGAATTTTCACTTTTCTACTGCATATATATACGAGGCGTAAGCATCGCCTCCTACTAACTTTCTACATGCGTATTATGGCCTCTATTAAACAATTAGTTGAATCCAGTTGGTTTCAAAATTTTATCATTGCTGTGATCGTCGTCAATGGCGTTATTTTAGGCTTAGAAACTTCTGATGCTTGGAGCGCCGCAACGCACTCAGCATTGAAATTTGCCGATGGTATTTGCTTGTTTATCTTTGTTGTTGAGTTAGTGCTGAAGCTATTAGTTTATCGTCTTAGCTTTTTCAAGAGCGGCTGGAATATATTCGATTTTATTATTGTCGTCATTTCGCTAGTTCCGTCGTCCGGCGGTTTGTCGATTCTTCGCGCCTTCAGAATTCTTAGAGTGTTACGACTGATAACCGCCGTAGAGTCATTTCGCCGAGTGGTAGCCGGAATGCTACTGGCAATACCCGGCGTTGGCTCGGTGGCTGGCCTATTGTTACTGGTCTTTTATATCTCGGGAGTGCTCAGTACGATGTTATTCGGAGACACCTTTCCGCAGTGGTTTGGTACTCTTGGTTATTCGATGTATTCGCTGTTTCAGATAATGACCCTCGAGTCTTGGTCGATGGGGATTGTTCGACCAATTATGGAAGTTCACCCATATGCGTGGGCATTCTTTATTCCGTTTATCACCGTGACTACGTTTACTGTGCTAAATCTGTTTATTGGTATTGTGGTCGACGCGATGGCTACGGTAAAAGAATCTGAAAAAGAACTGCATAAAGAACATGATCATATCGAGGTGATGATTATCGACCTACACAAAGAAGTGCGTGCTTTACGCGACCAATTGGCCAAGCAAAAATAGCAAAGGGCGATCAATCTAGATGGCCCTTTTACTGCTTGCTGATTAATCAGCGGTTTACTAGCCGGTGTTGCGTAGGCCGGTTGCGATGCCATTAATGCTGTCTAACGCAGGCTTGAGCCATTTAGATTGCATGCGGTCATCTTCTTTATCTAAACGCGCCAATAGCTTCACTTGAATATGGTTTAACGGGTCGAGGTAAGCATTGCGCCAGCGAACAGATTGACCGATTTCAGGGAAGTCTGCCATCATTAAGCGCTCACCGGTTATCGCTCGAATATTGTCTATCGATAAACGAAATTCTCCGGTCAGTTGAGCATATGTGCGTTCGGCTATGTCGGCATCGCTGCACAACTTAGAGTACTCTTTGGCTACTTTTTGGTCGGTCTTTAAGATCACCATTTGCGAGTTGCTGAGCAAGTTCTGGAAGTAACGCCAGTTATTTTGCATATCTTGCAGGGTTGCGAGGCCGCCCTTATCGATCGCGTTTTTCAGAGCGCTGCCTAAGCCATACCAACCTGGTATATTTTGACGAGATTGTGACCAGCCAAATACCCAACCAATAGCTCGAATAGATTTCTTCGAATAGTCGGCTTTTTTACGGTGCGACGGGCGTGAGCCAATGTTTAATAAGCCTATTTCATTTGAAGGTGTGGTCTCATAAAAATACTGCATCGTGGCAACATTGTCATCGGTAAGCTCTCTGAAAGCAGCTTCACCCGAGACCACCAATTGATCCATCATTGCGATATGTTCCGCATGGTCTTGGCGATCATTGCTCGGGTCGCTAGCTTTCATTAAGCCGGTGATTCCAACCGTAAGCTCGTAGCGAGCGGTTTCTTTAAAATTGTACTTAAACGAAAGTACTTCGCCTTGCTCGGTAAACTTAATGCCACCTTTAACCGTACCTTTTGGTTGGCTTAAAATTGACTCATGAGTGGGGCCGCCGCCACGGCCGATAGTGCCGCCACGGCCGTGAAACAATAGGCAGCGAATACCGTGCTTGTCGGTAACTGATACGATATTTTGTTGGGCTTTATAGAGGTTCCAACTAGACGCCAGGATGCCACCGTCTTTGCAAGAGTCGGAGTAACCGAGCATCACTTCCTGTGTGTCGTCGGTGTAGGCTAGTAGTTGACGATAAACTGGATTAGTGAACAAACTTTCAAGGGTTGGTTCGGCGTGCTCTAAGTCAACCACAGTTTCGAATAGCGGTGCGATGTGTATTTCGCAGCTGATTTTACCATTCTCATCAGTATTAATAAGGCCCGACATTTTCGCCAATAGTGATACTTCAAGTAGATGACTCGCTTCATGGGTCATCGAAATAATATAGCTACCAAAGCAATCGACTGAGACTTCCTCGCGCATTTCACTCATCAGCTCAAAGACGGCGATGATATCGGCACTTTGAATAGTGATTTGGCGTCGGTCGTAGTCAAGAGGTACAGCATCTAAAACCCTTGCCGTTAGCCATGTTTGACGCTCGGCTTCATTCATTGCGTAGTAGTCGATTGGCTGCTCGATGGTTAAGCCAATTTCATGAATTGCTTGGCTGTGCAATGTCGACTCTTGACGTATATCCATCTTCGACAAATAGAAACCGCAGCTATCTAATAAACGCATCAGGTCT
>JBLHXJ010000169.1:0-6700 GCA_047629535.1 Arenicella sp.
CACTGAACCTCGATGGAGCAACAACGTGGCCCAATCTGACAAACCTGACTCTTTATCCTACCGTGACGCTGGCGTTGATATTGACGCAGGAGATGCCTTTATTGATGTAATCAAGCCAATAGCTAAACGCACTCAGCGTGAAGGCAGCCTTAGTGGTCTAGGCGGTTTTGGCGCATTATTTGAAGTGCCTAAAAATTATAAGGAGCCAGTTTTAGTCTCCGGCACCGACGGTGTCGGCACTAAGTTGAAACTGGCTTTCGATTTAAACAAGCACGACACTATTGGTATCGACTTAGTCGCTATGTGTGTCAACGACGTAATTGTACAAGGCGCTGAGCCACTGTTCTTTTTGGATTATTTCGCCACTGGTAAATTGTCTCCAGAGGTAGCGGCACAAGTGGTCGAAGGTATTGGCGAGGGCTGTATTCAAGCCAATGCTGCGCTTATCGGTGGTGAAACAGCGGAAATGCCAGGCATGTACAAATCTGGCGAATATGACCTTGCCGGCTTCTGTGTTGGCGCGGTAGAAAAATCTGAAATCATTGATGGCACTAAAGTCAAAGCTGGCGATAAGCTGATCGGCTTGGCCTCTACTGGTGCTCATTCAAATGGTTACTCATTAGTTCGTAAAGTTATCGACACTTACAATGTGCCACTGGATACCGTTATCGGCGGCAAGCCACTATCTGACGTGGTATTAGCGCCAACCAAGATTTACGTGCGCTCGATTTTATCGCTACTAAAAAAAGTTGACGTGCATGCATTGGCTCATATTACTGGAGGCGGCATCCCCGGCAACCTAAACCGTGTTCTTCCCGATGGCTGTCATGCCGTGGTTAAAGAGTCCTCATGGCAGTGGCCAGCTCTGTTTACTTGGATGATGGATACGGCCAACATTGAGCGCAGCGAAATGTACCGAACCTTCAATTGTGGCGTCGGCATGATCTTAGTAGTTGACGAGGCCGATGTAGAAAAAAGTATTAAATTGCTAACTGAAGCCGGCGAGACCGCATTTGTTGTCGGTGACATTAAAGGCGGCGAATCAGAGCAACAAGTTCACATCGTTTAACTCATATAATCGAGCTATGTCTAAACAAAATGGGGCTCAGCTCAATAGTTCTGAGCCAGGCAGCTATAGGGTGACCCGTGCGGTTGTCTTAATCTCTGGCGGCGGCAGTAACCTGCAGGCGTTTATTGAGCAAATAGCAACAGGCGACTTGCCACTCGATATCGCACTGGTTATTAGCAACAAAGAAGACGCATTCGGTCTAGAGCGAGCTAGAAAAGCCAGCATTGATACAATCGCGATTAACCATCGTGATTTCGGCTCTCGCCTGCAGTTTGATCAGGCGCTGATCGGCGAAATTGACGCTGTCGAACCTGACATAGTCATACTGGCCGGCTTTATGCGCATTTTGACTGAAGAATTTGTGAATCATTATCATAATCGCTTAGTTAACATTCACCCATCGTTACTACCTAAGTACCCTGGCACTAATACTCATCAACGCGCATTAGCAGCAGGCGATCAGTGGCACGGCGCAAGTATTCACTTTGTAGTACCCGAAGTTGATGCTGGGCCAGTTATTTTACAGGGCCGCTTAAGCATTAGTGCTAACGATACCGCTGATAGTTTACAACAGCGGATTCATCAAATAGAGCACGTTCTTTACCCGCGAGCGGTGAAATGGTTTGCTGAAAACCGCTTGAGTATCAACCTTGACAAAGTATTACTAGATGGTGAAACCTCGGTTCAACAGTTGCAAACCTTTAAGCTCTAAGATAGCTTCATAGGATCATTTTAGCCTATAGGCACAATCATTTTGCAAACACTTATCACCAAGCTATTCCATCCCACAAGCCTATGGCTTCTGCTCTCTATAATTATGTCTAGCCAAGCACATGCATTAAGTCCAGTTACCATCAATTACACCATCAAGTTTGAAAGCAGTAAGTTTGGTAACGCGACACTCGGTCGTGTGGAAAACATTCTCAAGGCAACCGAAAAAGGCTACTCGATTGAATCGCTAACTAAAGCCGAGGGAATGGCTGCAATCATCATGGGTAGTAACGAGCAGCAGTCTTGTGAATTCGAGGTACTGGACGGCAAGGCGGTATCACAAAAATACGATGGCGGCCGAACAGGTCAAACGGACTATCAAGTTGGTTTCGATTGGGATCAGCGCAAAGCCCATTTCACCGGAAAAAATGGCCACAGTGAGAGCATCGACTTACCCGAGGGTTACATAGTAGACAACTGCTCAATGTGGTTCGCGGTAGCACTGCTCAAGGGCGACATCCCAGAGGGTCAATCACTGTATGTGGTCGATGGCAAAAACAAACGCATTCGTGGCTTTAAGCTTCGTTCAACCAACGATGAAATGCTGACCACTGATTTAGGCGAGAAACAGGTTACTAAGGTCGTTTTTGAACGCGAGTTACGGCCAGGCAGAACGCTAACATTTTGGTTATCTCACGACGACGAATACCTACCGTTAAAAATGCAAGAGTCGCGCAAGTCCCGCACCACCACCTTTGAGGTAACCGAGCTTACCTTAGACAGTTAAGCTTTATTTTCTAGCGTTGACCTAAACCAACCGAACTCCAAGTGCGAATCAATTATTTAATTTAACCGTACTTTGGCGCTCACGATTAACTTGTAAGCAGGTTACATCGGGGCGAGAGTAATGACCGGCCGGATCAAAATTGTGCCGCTCTTCTCTAACCTTATCTAAATCAATTTCGGCGCTAAACAAACCTTCGATTTCTATTTTCGGCTCAATTATAAAGTCACCATTCGGGGCACATAAACAAGACCCCCCATTGGCCAAATATTTCGAGCCGCCAATACTCTGCATGATCTCGTCATACAATGGAATATCACTGGGTATCTCATCGACCGGCATTAGCCCACTGACAGACATCGAATAAGAGCGCCCCTCTTTGGCCAGAAATGGCGTTATATCTTGGGTGTTTTTAATTGAGCCTGGCCATATTGCAACATGAAGATTCTCGCCCTGACCATAAAGTGACGCACGAGCGAGTGGCATCCAGTTTTCCCAGCAATTAAGCCCGCCGACGGTAAACCCTTCTAAGGCATGCGTTGTTAAACCATGTCCATCACCAGGCGACCAAACCAATCGCTCTTCATAGGTGGGCATTAACTTACGGTGAACCGACTGAATAACTCCACTCTTATCAATATAAACCATCGAGCAATAGAGGCTCATCCCTGTCCTGTCTTTTGGCCTCTCAATGGTTCCTAAATAGACCGCTACAGCATGCTCTTTGGCTTGCTGGCAAATACGGTTTAAGTCGCCAGCTTCGATATCCACCGCTTGTCGAACATAATGCGCGAACATTCGCTTTTGATCATCGTTATTAAATCGCGCACCGCCGGTTAGTTCTACCCAAAACGGATAGCCGGGCAACAGCGCCTCGCCAAAGGCGATTAAGTCACAGTCTTGCTGACCGGCCTCGGCGATAGTCGCAGCCACCTTATCAAGGGTTGCTGCCTTATTCAGCCACACCGGCGATATTTGAGCCAATCCGACCCTGATTATAGATGATGTCATCGAAATTAGTGTTGAGTGATTAATCAGCACTCAACACTATCACAGTAGCGTAGCAATTTGACTCGAGCTTGGTCAGCCGACAGACCACATGAGCGGCACCACAGCGAGCCGATTACTAACCCGTGTGGCAGCGCAAAAGTTTAGCTTTGAATATCAAAAGTAAGCACGCCCTCTTCGGTCGAAATAATAACTGTGCCACCCTTTTGTAGCTTGCCAAACAAAAGTTCGTCCGCTAGGCCTCGCTTAATTTCCTCTTGGATCAAACGCGCTAATGGTCGCGCGCCCATGCTTTCATCGTAGCCATTGTCGGCGATCCAAGCTCGAGCTGATTTATCGATTTTTAACTGCACATTTTTTTCGAGTAATTGGCGCTCTACTTCGAGCAATTCTTTATCGACGATCTTATCGATTACCTCCTTGCCAAGCGGCTTGAAGCGCACGATCGAATCTAATCGGTTGCGAAACTCTGGGGTAAACATCTTGGTAATCGCACCCATGTCATCTTGAGCGTTATCTTGCTTGGTGAAGCCCATCGAATTACGCGACACCGCAACCGCACCGGCATTGGTAGTCATGACAATAATCACATTACGAAAATCGGCTTTACGACCGTTGTTATCGGTAAGCGTTCCATGATCCATCACTTGCAGCAACAAATTGAAGACATCTGGGTGAGCTTTCTCGATTTCATCTAGCAATAGAACCGCATGCGGGTGCTTATTAACAGACTCTGTTAACAAACCTCCTTGATCAAAACCAACGTAACCTGGAGGTGCACCGATCAAACGCGATACTGTATGGCGCTCCATGTATTCTGACATATCAAAGCGAATCAACTCAACGCCCAAAGTCATCGCCAACTGGCGTGATACTTCCGTTTTACCAACCCCGGTTGGACCTGAAAATAAGAATGAACCTATTGGCTTATCAGGCTTGCCCAAACCAGATCTTGACATCTTGATGGCCGACGCCAAATTGACAATCGCTTCGTCTTGACCAAATACCACAAGTTTGAGATCACGCTCAAGATTCTTCAGTGAATCAACATCAGAGGACGATACCGTTTTCGGTGGTATGCGTGCGATGAACGACACGACTTCTTCAATTTGCTCGGTGTCGATGACTGGAATCTCACCCTCTTCTCGATCAAATAAACGAGTACGCGCACCAGCTTCATCGATCACATCAATTGCTTTATCAGGCAAAAAACGTTCGTTGATATAACGATCCGCCAACTCAGCGGCTAAGCTTAGCGACTCAGGCGTATAAGTTACTTCGTGATGCTCTTCGTAACGCGATTTCAAGCCACGCAATATCTGTACCGTCTCGTCCACCGTTGGTTGCTCGACGTCAATTTTCTGAAAGCGTCGCGACAAAGCACGATCTTTCTCGAAAATGCCACGATACTCTTGATAAGTTGTTGAACCAATGCACTTAAGTTCACCACTCGACAATGCCGGTTTGAGTAGGTTTGAGGCGTCCATAGCCCCACCAGATGCCGCGCCAGCACCAATAATAGTATGAATTTCGTCGATAAAAAGTACCGCATGCTCCTCACGCTCAAGCGCTTTTAAAACAGCCTTAAGACGTTTCTCAAAGTCACCGCGATACTTAGTACCGGCCAACAACGCGCCAAGATCTAATGAGTACACAATCGCGTCTTTCAATACTGTTGGAACATCGTCTTCAGTAATTTTTTTAGCCAGACCTTCGGCAATCGCGGTTTTACCAACACCCGCTTCACCAACGTACAACGGGTTGTTCTTACGCCTGCGCGAGAGGATTTGTATAGTCCGTTCAACTTCTTTATCTCGGCCGATTAAAGGGTCAATAAAGCCGTCAATGGCTCGCTGATTGAGGTTCACCGTATAGGCTTCTAGTGGCCCTTCTTTCTGCTCAGGCACTTCCCCACCTTCTTGACCTTCTGGGTAAGGCAAGCCCTGTAGCTCATCACCGTCTTTGGTTACACCGTGAGCGATATATGAGACCGCATCAAAACGCGTGACCCCCTGTTGGTCGAGATAGTAAGCCGCATGGGAGTCTTGCTCTGAAAACATTGCGACCAGCACATTCTCGCCTTCCACCTCGGCTCTACCAGCACTTTGAACATGCACAATAGCGCGCTGAAGAACGCGTTGAAAACCAATGCTAGGCTGCGTTTTAACCTCGGGCTGATCCTCAACTTGAGGAACATTATCAAGCAAATGAAGATTTAAGTCTGAACGCAACTCATCTAGATCAGCCTTGCAGGCCTGCAATACCGCCATCGCTGAACTGTTTTCCAGCAGCGCCAGCAATAGATGCTCGGTGGTAACGAATTCGTGCCTCGCGTCATGTGCTACTTGTACCGCAAAATTGAGCGATTTTTCTAAGTCTTTAGATATCATTTATGTGTCCTGCCTGTGGTTCGTTGACGCCATACTACTCGTCGCCATCGTCTGAATCTGGTTCCATAGTACACTGCAGAGGGTGTTTGTTCTGCTGAGCATATTGCAATACTTGCTCTACTTTAGTTTCTGCAATCTCGCGAGTAAAAATGCCGCAAATGCCGGCACCTTTTTGGTGCACATGCATCATTATCTGAGCGGCTTTTTCCTCCGAATGGTGAAACACCGAGGTTAGTACCTCGATAACAAATTCCATTGTAGTGTAATCGTCGTTCAACAGTAGAACACGATAGAGAGGCGGCTTTTTAAGTCGCGGTTTAGCGGTTGCAAGCGCTAAGTCATCATTATGAATGGGTTCTGGGTAATCGCTCATCTTTTGTCTGCTAAGTAATTGCTCAACGATCTCACTTATGGCGTTGTATTAAACGCCAATATCGATCGCCGAGCAGAAAATTGTCTCAAGCTTAATTTTGCGCTCTATTATTGATTTTTCAAGGGCAAGTTACTATACAAATGTCAATTTTATAGCTATTAATCGATTCATACCCTTGACCTTTCACATGCGAGAAGGTTTACTTGCCAAGTTGAATTATTACAGATGATTCGATGTACGTTGTGAAGTCGATAAAGAGTTAAGTAGGCCGCAAGAAATCCTACATAGAACCGGACGACTTCGTTTAAATACCTGAAGCGAATATCAGGATTTTTTACCAAAGTGAGGAAATAAGATGGCTACAA
>JBLHXJ010000170.1:0-6504 GCA_047629535.1 Arenicella sp.
TAGTGCCAGAATTGTCTTTTTATACCTTTGATGAAGATGAGTTGATGGAAATAATTCGCAGTCTTCCCGATGATGCTAATCGTGTTGCTGTGGTCGCTCATAACTCTGCGGTTCATCAAGTGGCTAATCGTTTAAGTGAAAATGAGTTAGATAAATTCCCGACCGCGGCGGTCGCTTCGTTTGAATGTCACGTTGACCAATGGCGCGACATAAATGAGTCGAATTGTGAGCTGATTTATTTTCAAACACCGAAACAAATTAACTCCGCTTTAAGAGGTAAGTAGACATGGCGAAGATGGCTTGCGCAGCGCACATTTTACTTAAGAATGAAGAAGACGCGCGTAATATTAAAAAGAAGCTGGATGGCGGCGATAATTTCGCGCAGTTGGCTAAAAAACATTCAACATGCCCGTCTGCTGCGAAAGGCGGCGATTTAGGTGAGTTTAGAAAAGGGGCAATGGTGGCACAGTTTGACAAGGCGGTGTTCAGCAATGGAAGCGAAGACAAAAAGTACCTCGGCCCAATTAAAACCAAGTTCGGCTTTCACCTGATTCAAGTGCTTTATAAAACCTAGATCTAACGGATAGATATGAATTTTTTTTATACCTTGTTACTTAGTCTGTCATTGACCTTTATGGCGGCGCCTGCGACCGCCAAAGCTCCGGTCTGGAAGGTCAGTAAGGGTGACGACTATGTGTATTTGGGCGGCACAATTCATCTGCTCTCTAAGGATGACTATCCCTTGCCTGGCGCGTTTGAGACGGCGTATAAAAATGTCGATGACATTGTCTTAGAAACCGATGCGGCGGCATTAGCGGCGCCTGAGGTTCAAGCCAGAGTGTTAAACGCCATTTCGTATCAGGACCACAGGGCTTTATCGAATGTGTTAGATCGTGGCACCTACCGCCAATTGGATGCGTTGCTCAAATCAAAAGGCATACCGATAGCCGTATTCGATCGTTTTACACCAGCAGGAGCGATGATGGCGTTAACTCAGTTTGAGCTGCAAAGGCAGGGCCTGATTGGTGGCGACGGTGTAGACGCCCACTTTGGCCGTCGGGCCACACGTGACAATAAAGAGTCGCTCTTTCTGGAGTCGTTTGAACAGCAGCTAAGTTTTATCGAAAGCATGAATCAGCTTGAGCCGAATCTAGTGGTTAAATCAGGCATCAACGATATAGAAAAATTAGAAACGTTATGGGCCGATTTACTAAGGGCCTGGCGCACAGGAAATTTGGATCAGTTAGAGACGATCGGCATTGTCGCAATGAAGCGTGACTTCCCAAGCATGTATCAGACAATACTTGTTAAACGAAATGACGATTGGCTTAAGCAAATCGATATAATGATGAAAAACGAGGGTAAAGAATTTATCCTCGTCGGTGCGCTACATATGGCCGGAGCTGACGGTCTGATTCAGCGTTTAAAAACCACTGGTTATACGGTTCATCAGCTCGATTAAGCCCTAGCTTAGGGACAGGCTAATTTAATCGTCGAACGAGTCAAACTCAGCTTCGAAACTGGAATCAGCTTTTGTGCTTTGCTCGGCTATCTCTGATTCTTTCTTAGCATTTTTAGCTATTTCGGTTTTTTCGGCACGTCGAGAAGACCGTTGACGCTTTACTTCTTCTTGATCTTTGCGACTGCCGCCTTGGCGTGAGTTGGCGCTCTTTTGCGTGTTAATAAACTCGGCCATGTTGGTTTCAACCCAGGCTTGTGCGTCGGCTTGGTTAGTGAAACCATCTTGTTGTTTTGACACGAGCGATTTGCGCGATGTGACTTGCCGGGTGATACGCGCCATCCAGTTATCGCCATCTTGCAGTACTTCGCTTTGATATTTTTTGCTACTCATGATTTTCTCTGAATTACTCTTTAAGTTTATAGCCAGTTTTGAACATCCAAGATACGACAATCAAGCATAATGCGAGAAATACGAAAATCATTGAAAGACTGGTCCAGACGTTGACGTCGGAGACTTCAAAAAAGCTCCAACGAAAGCCGCTGACCAGGTAAACCACTGGGTTGAAAAGGGATACGGTTTGCAAAAACGGCGGTAGCATATTAATAGAATAGAAACTGCCACCTAAGAACACTAATGGTGTGATGACTAAAATAGGGATAATTTGAAGTTTCTCAAAGGTGTCTGCCCATAAGCCGATTATAAAGCCGAATAGGCTAAAGGATATACAGGTTAGAATCAGAAAACTCATCATCCAGATAGGGTGTTGTATCTGCAGATCTACAAACAGGTTGGCAGTGACTAAAATAATGCAGCCTATAACGAAGGATTTAGTCGCCGCCGCGCCGACATAGCCTATAAGCGCTTCGAAAAACGATAGTGGTGCCGATAGAATCTCGTAAATAGTACCGTTGAATTTGGGGAAGTAAATTCCAAAGCTGGCGTTAGATACGCTTTGCGTGAGAATCGTTAACATGGTTAAGCCGGGAACGATGAATAGACCGTAACTTACCCCGTCGATGGTTTGAATGCGCGAGCCAATCGCCGATCCAAAGACCACGAAGTACAATGACGTTGATATAACCGGCGACGCTAATGTTTGAAATAATGTGTTTATAGCGCGCATCATTTCGGCCCGATAGATTACTTTAATAGCTGAAAAATTCATAGGCTACGCCTCGGCTGATGGTTTTAACGCAGAGTCTTTGTGTACCAGATCGACAAAGATGTCCTCGAGTGAGCTCTGTGTTGTTTGTAAGTCTTTTAGTTGTAGCCCACTGTCGCTGAGTAAATTTAATAATAGAGTAATGCCGGTGGCATCAGCGGTGGCGTCATAGGTGTAAGTCAAAGTTGACCCATCTTCAGAAAGGCTTACGTCCAAATCGGCAAGGCTCTTCGGAATGTTGGCGGCCGCACTTCTCAACTCGATGATCAATTGTTTTTTACCCAATTTCTGCATCAACTCAGCTTTGTCTTCTATTAATAATATTTCGCCATTGTTAATAACACCGATGCGGTCAGCGATGTCCTCGGCCTCCTCAATGTAGTGAGTGGTTAGAATAATGGTGACGCCAGACTCGCGTAATTTGCTTATCATTCGCCACATATCCTTGCGCAGTTCGACATCAACTCCGGCGGTTGGCTCATCTAAAAATAGTATGCGGGGCGAATGTGAAAGTGCTTTGGCGATCAAAACACGACGTTTCATACCGCCAGACAACATTCGCAGTTGGCTATCTTTTTTATCCCACAACGATAAATCCTTCAATAGTTGCTGAAGATAGGCGTCATCGGTCTTTGCGCCATAAAGGCCACGAGTAAAACGCACCGTGTTCCACACCGTTTCAAAAGAACTCAAAGTAAGCTCTTGAGGCACTAAGCCAATCAGCTTTCGTGCTTGGCGGTAATTCTTGACGTTATCGTTCCCGTCTACCGTGACCGTTCCTGATGATGCTGAAACGATACCCGTGATAACAGAAATTAGTGTGGTTTTGCCGGCGCCGTTGGGGCCAAGTAGAGCTAGGATTTCGCCGCGTTCGATCTCAAGGTTAATGGTTTTGAGCGCCTGAAAGCCGTTGTCGTAGACTTTGCTCAAGTCTTTAATTGATATGATAGATTGCATGATCTAATTTTACGCTGCTTTTACTTCGGCTGTGGGCTTTTTGCTGTGTTAATTGCTAAACAATTTGGAACGCTCAGGCAAGCTAAAAATCTGATTTTTCTTTGGCTTATGTATAATAGTCGCAACAATGAAACAATATCGGCCTGCGACTCTATATGACTCTGAGGCTTTATTGGTAGCCGGCAATCGGCTTATCGTAGGGGCGAATAAGTACTAAATTAGTACTAGGTCTTGATTTTGTCATTTCTAAAATTCCATTGCTTTGTGATACAACTCTAAATCCCCCGCTGACAGCTCGCCTCTATCTATTTTTTTGCTTACGCCTGGCCCTGGCGTAACGATCGTATTTAGCGCGGTAATTTCCTCAGAACAATTACTACAGCACAGTTTAGGATTTGCTATACATCCGCACGAGTTGTGCACATATTCGACTGGCGCACCGTCTCCATCGTCTAACCATTCATCACCCCAGCGAGCTAGCGCAACGATAACAGGGTAGAGCTCTAGCCCGCTGTCAGTCAGTTTATATTCAGACCTCTTTCTGGCTTGATCGTAAACCTCTCGGTAAACGATTTCGCGGTCAACTAGCCGATTTAGTCGATCTGATAATCGGTGTTTGCTAATCCCTAGTGTTGTTTGTATTTCTGAGAATCGCCTTATACGCAAAAATATTTGGCGAATTATGAGTAAGGTCCAGCGGTCACCGATTATCGCTGTCGATCGTGCGATAGAGCAAGTTTGAGTGTGTGTGTTTTCCCAACGCATAGCGGTATTTTATTGAGTAAATTTATTTGCAGTTTAATAATATCATTGTTTATCGTTGACGGTTCCAAAATGATACCCTAAGATTATATGTCCCTATGAAATTCTAATTTTTCTCATAGCTGAAGATTAAAAAGTCTATTCAATTCAAAATCTAGTCAATAAAGGAAAACCAAATGATAGTTGATTACATCTTCGATTTCGTCAGCCCTAACTCTTATCTAGTGCATAAACTACTACCGGGTATATCTGAGCGAACCGGTGCTGAATTTAACTATATACCTTGCCTGTTAGGTGGAATATTTAAACAAACTGGCAACCAAGCGCCGTGGCAAGCGTTTTCACATGTGCCGAGCAAAGTTGGCTATGAAGAACTAGAGTTAAAGCGATTTTTAGTCAAACACCGTATCAGCGATTTCAATATGAATACGTTCTTCCCAATTAATTCCATTGCTTTAATGCGAGGCGCTTGCGCCATGCAGCTAAAGGACGCTGAGGCATTCGATCAATATCTAGAAGTGATGTTTGCGGCAATGTGGGAAGATTCTAAAAATATGGGTGATCCGCTAGAAGTCGGCAAGGTGCTAGCGGCAGCGGGGTATGACCCCCAGCTATTTATGCGCCTAATACAACAAGACGAGATCAAGGATCTATTGAAGGCCAATACGGCTAAAGCAGTTACTCGCGGAGCTTTTGGCGTACCCACATTCTTCGTCGGAGATGAGATCTTTTTCGGCAAAGAACGCTTGCAACAGGTTGAAGAAGAAATTGTTAGGCAGCAGACATGAGCGGGGCCGCGGTTATTATCGGTGCCGGCGATGATACGGGTGCTGCGATAGCAAAAGCATTTGCCGCTGAAGGGCTCAAGGTCTGTGTTGTTCGACGACCGCGGCATATGGAGAGTCTTGAGCGGCTAGTTTCAGAGATCGAGGGTTTAGGCGGAAGCGCTCATGCTTTTGGTGTAGACGCGCGCGATGAGGAGCAAATGACTGATTTGTTCAATAAACTAGAGAGCGACGTTGGCAGCATCGAGGTGGTTGTGTTCAATATTGGTGCTAATGTGCGTTTTAGTATTGAGGAGACCAGTGCACGTGTCTATCGAAAGGTATGGGAGATGGCGTGTTTCGCTGGCTTTCTTACCGGTCGAGAAGCCGCTCGAAAAATGTTACCGAGAAATAAAGGGACCATTATTTTTACCGGTGCTACTGCCAGTTTACGTGCGGGTAAGAGTTACAGCGCTTTCGCTGGAGCTAAATTCGCTCTAAGAGCATTGGCTCAAAGTATGGCAAAAGAGCTGGGGCCAGAAAATATTCATGTGGCCCATGTGGTCATTGATGGCGCGATTGATTCTGGTTTTATTCGAGAGAACTTAGACAATGTTGACCAACTACGAGAGGAGGACGCGATTTTATCTACCGATGATATCGCTGAAAATTTCGTTTGGCTGCATAAGCAGAAACGCACAGCATGGACGCATGAGCTCGATCTAAGGCCTTGGAAAGAGAATTGGTAATCGTTACCTTCTGGTAAATAGACAGCCTTTGTTGCTTCAATACCGGCTGGCGAGTTCGCCCTTTGGTAGATAGTTCAATAGTTGATCAATTGTTAGCTGGATATGGCTGACTATTAATACTGGCTAAGCGTTATAATCTTGCTCTAACGCGAAACCTAACGCGCAGATTAATTCACTACGAGATCTCTAATGCCTATTACTGTAATGCCTATGACAATGTTGTCGCGCTGCAACCGCTCGCAATGAGTAGCAACACCCTTTCAACCGAGGAGTTTGACGTTGTCGTCTTAGGCGGTGGCGCCGCAGGGTTAATGGCGGCTTTTACTGCCGGCCAGCTAGGCCGTCGTGTTGCCGTGCTTGAGGTGTCGAATAAATTTGGTAAGAAGATTCTTATGTCCGGTGGTGGGCGTTGTAACTTCACTAATCTAGACGTAAGCCCAAGCAATTTTATTTGTCAAAATCCGCACTTTGTTAAGTCCGCTTTGGCACAATATTCACAGTGGGACTTTATCGGATTGGTAGCAAAGCATGGTGTTGCCTATCATGAGAAAGGCCATGGGCAATTATTTTGTGATAAATCATCGAAGGACATTCTAAAGATACTCGTCGATGAGTGTAGGGCGTCTAAGGTTGATATGAGGCTCAATT
>JBLHXJ010000171.1:0-6467 GCA_047629535.1 Arenicella sp.
AGATTTGGTTAAGAGAGATGCGGTTCATCAGCTTTTAGTTCCACCCAGTGTGTTGCGATCATTGTCTGAGGAATTTGAAAAGATTTCGGGAGTTTCGCTAGTTAGTGATGAGCCGGCAAAACTAACACAATCTCAGCCAACGGACTTAGAGCTAGCGCGAAAACGTGCATGGTTAACTCAAATCATTCAGGGCGGAGTAAACGTTAGAGGCGGTAAGAAAACCAATCTAGTTGATGTCACCTTTCAATCGATTAATCCGGTGTTTGCGGCTGAGATAGCCAATGGCTTGGTTGCCGCCTACATCGAAGAAGGCTTAGATTCACAATTGAATCGTTCGCAGCAAACGACTCGTTGGTTCTCACAAAGAATCGAGGGTTTACGCGCGTCTTTAGACCAATCCCAAGCGCGGTTACAACAGTTCCTAGTTGACGAAAACTTGCTTAATACATCGCGTAACGAGCAAATTACGACCGCTGAGCTGCAGAGCCTTAACTCTGAGTATATTATTGCTAGGGCAAACCTTGATGAACTGGCGAAGCGCTACGGAGCTCGCCATCCAAAGCTTAAAGATGCTAGAGCTGAAGCCGGCGCAACAAAATCTCGCCTAGACGTGGCCTCAAAAGCGGTCTCGTTTAATCGTGAAAAGCAAGTCAAACTGGAGTTGCTAGAGCGTGATGTAAAGCGCAATAATGACTTTTATGAAGCCTTCTTGTCTAAGTTTAAAGAGGCTGATTTATCTTCGTCAGGTACTCAAGTCGCTAGTGCTCGCATTATTGACCGTGCCTTGCCACCGGGTGGGCCGATCTATCCGCAGAAACAGACGATTATATTAACTTGGACATTGGGTGGTTTGCTACTCGGCTTGGGCTTGGCATTTTTACGTGAGCAGCTCGACAGTACTTTTAAAAGCGGCCGCATGGTAGAAGAAAAGCTAGGCTTACCGTTGTTTGGGGTGGTTAAGTCTATGGGCGCCGAAGTTGCCTCGGTTGAGCGCCATTATTTGGAAAATACTCGTTCGGTATTTTCTGAGGCTATCAACCATATTCGTACTGGTGTGATGTATTCCGATGTTGATAATCCCCCACAGGTTTTAGTTGTTACTTCGTCTGTTCAAAGTGAAGGTAAAACTACCTTGGCCTCTAACTTAGCGCTTTCTTATGCTCAGCTAGGGCCAACCTTATTGATTGACGCAGATTTACGTCGCCCCAGAATAAAACACATTATCGACAACCATTCAACTAAAGGCCTGGTCGAATTTGTTGCCGGCGCCGCGACTTTTGATGAGTGTGTAATACACGATAAAGACCAAAATAATTTATATATTCTTAATTCTGGCACCACTCCGCCAAACCCGCTAGAGCTGCTTGCTAGTGAGAAATTCAGTCAAGTTCTGCATGATCTACGTAAAAAGTTTACCTATATTGTTATTGATACCGCTCCAGTACTGCCTGCCAGCGATGCGGTGGTATTAGGCCGTCTATGTGATTCGGTATTATTGGCTATCGAATCTGACCGCACTACGCACCACATGGCGCGAGATGCGATTAAGCGTATGAATGCAAGTAATGTAACGGTTGCTGGCTTAATATTGACACAAGCAAATGTTAGCAAAGGCAACCCTTATCAATACGGGGGATATTATGGGTATGGAGCATACGCTTACATTGAGGATAAACACAAAGCTAAGTCATAGGCCGATATTTGAGAATCACACTCAGAAATTTTGGCTAGGCGAGTGCCGCAATATCAATTCAGAATTAGTGTCAGTCGATCAACGTCACTGACGCTATTGCTTTAAATTATTGATAGGGGAGTAACGTGAATAGAGATAATACCTCAATTAGGGCAAGCGCATTATGTCTTGGCCTAGCGTTTGTCGTCATCTTCTTTTTTTTGGCTTTTAGTGCGTTTGTGGCATCACGCGTTGTCGACTCTGACTCTCGTGCAGAAGCTGGGAAAAATCTTTATTTGAGTTCTAATCAGTCGATTAATAGGCGCCTTGGGCATTTGCTTAAGAGTCAATCTAAGGGTCTCGAGTACATGGTGTGGGAGCAAGAGCGCGGAGAATTAAGCCGTAGTTTAAGTAAGATACTTTGGCAGCGAATTAATCTGCAGCCGTTAAACGGGTCGAATTGGCTACAGCTTAGTTCTCTACAAAAAGATGCTGGTGTGAGTATTAGCGACCGAGCATGGACATTAGAGCGAGCATCTACCTTACTCAGGTGGAACATCAATGATACCACAAGGATCAGTCACTACTGCATAGCGGAGCATGCTGACTTCACCAAGTTCATTGCTGATTTATGTTCTTCGTTAATCGCCAAACTTCCATCTGCTTGGTCAGATAGTTACATGGCAGCTAGAGTTGAGGTTCCGCTAAGCGTATTGCAATCCGTTTTGGCCCTTGAACGGGCTAAATTGAGTCGAGCGCTAAGTGATGGTGGTGGTAGTCTGTGACTAGACTATGTGAATGGCGAAAGCTCGGACTGCCGATTTTAGATGCTTTTATTTGGTACGCCTACCTCCTGATATTAATTGTTATTTCGTTTGTCAGTGATTACTACAGTAGTCAAGTTTGGTTGCTGATTAGCGCTTGTGCCTATCTTCTGAGTGGTTTATGCGCGTTGAGTGCTATTAATGGCGGGCGTTGTAATTGGTACGGTCTGCAGCGAGCAAAGGTTGCATTGCTAATCGTCGCTGCGATGTTAGTTTTGCTATTTTTACAAATATCTATACCGATACGTCAGCACACTGATTTAGTTCTACTTAGTGGTTCGTCACTCAGCGGCCTGGCCCCCGACTGGTTTAATCCGGCTGGGTTTTGGAGTGTTGTTCCTGAAAAAACCCGTTGGCTATTGAGTAGCGAATTATTGGTTTTTTCGATTTTTTTATTATCGATCGCCCTGGTCTCTAGTCGGCGTCGCTTAAAGCAACTGCTTAGCGTGATTCTTGTCGTAGGACTACTGCATTCATTGGTCGGGATAGTCGCTAAATATGGCGGCTTAACATTAGTGGATGCGCAACAACTAGATGGACATTTTAGCGCTGCCCGAGCTTGGTTCATAAACCGCAACCACTTTGCTGCATTTATAAGTCTCTGTATGGCGGCGGCATTAGCGCTGCAAATAAAAGCCTTGATGTCAGCAAAAGGTAATGGTCCGATGTCGATGATGTTATACCAACTAATCGGCTATCGACTTTTGTATTCAGTCGCGTTGACCTTGGGAGTCATGGCGTTGGTACTGTCTCAGTCACGTGCAGGCTTCCTATCATTCTCAGTGTCTCTATTATCGGTTCTCATTCTCTTTGGGCGACCAGCGCTAGCCAATCAGTTAGCTTTTCGTCGACGCAACATCATATTGCCAGCTACTGCAATTTTACTCGCTTTGGTTATCTATTTTGGCGGCGAGCTAGTGCTTCGCTTTTCTACAGTTTCTCTGCTAGGTGAGCGGGTTTCACAGTGGTCGATAACTTGGCAAGCTATACAGCAGGCTTGGTTGCTCGGTTATGGCGGCAATAGCTATGCCGATGTATTTCAAGTTTATCGCGGCTCCGAAGATTTTAGGCAAGTCATATTCAATCAAGCTCATAACGACTACCTACATATCTGGCTAGAGCAAGGGCTGCTTGGCTTAACGCTTTGGCTTGGGCTCTTGGTCTTAGTGCTGAGAGCGGCCTTCCTTGCCTTTAGAAAGAGTGTTAGCACCTTGGGTCAAGCCGTATTGGTTTCAGTTGCGGCGGTGTTGATTGCTGCTTTGGCACAATCTGTTGTCGACTTTAATCTGCAAATTCTCAACATTAGAGTCTACTTCTTTGTAATAATGTCACTGGTGTTTTCGGTGCCTGCTATTGGGCATAAAAGAGGAGCTGAGGAAAATTCAGTACCGGTGTAATGCTGGATTCTGAATCCGAGGTTCATCAACTTTGATAACGGTAGTGATGAGCAAGTATGGCTAAAAAAATATTGGTAACTGGTGGTGCAGGGTTTCTCGGCTCGCATCTTTGTGAAGTGCTGCTTGAGAGTGGTAATGAGGTATTGTGCGTGGATAATTATTTCACCGGCAATAAGACCAATATTTTACCATTGCTGGATAACCCTCGCTTTGAGTTTATGCGCCATGACGTGACATTCCCATTATACGTCGAAGTCGACGAAATTTATAATCTTGCGTGTCCTGCCTCACCGATTCATTATCAGCATGATCCTGTTCAGACCACTAAAACCAGCGTACATGGCGCGATCAATATGTTGGGCCTCGCTAAACGACTCAATGCCAAGATATTGCAGGCGTCGACCAGTGAAGTATATGGTGACCCCAGTGTTCATCCGCAAACCGAGGATTATTGGGGTAATGTTAACCCAATTGGTATTCGCTCTTGTTATGACGAGGGTAAGCGTTGCGCCGAGACTCTCTTTTTTGATTATTATCGCCAGCATCAACTACGTATTAAGGTGATGCGTATCTTCAATACTTATGGGCCGAGAATGCACCCAGACGATGGTCGCGTAGTGTCGAATTTTATCGTTCAAGCACTCAAAGGCGAGAATATTACGATTTACGGAGATGGTAGTCAGACGCGTTCATTTTGCTATGTCGATGACCTTGTACGAGGCATGGTGTTACTGATGAATTCTGGTGATGAGATCACTGGGCCAATTAACATTGGTAATCCTAACGAATTCACGGTACTGGAATTAGCTGAAACCGTTAAAGCTATGCTTAGCTCTGATTCAGAAATAATTTTACAAGACCTACCCAGTGATGACCCGAAGCAACGTCAGCCGAATATCGATTTGGCGAGCTCAGTCCTGGGCTGGCAACCCACAATTGAATTAGAAGAAGGTTTAGTCAAAACGATTGAATATTTTCGTGGCATAGTTGAAGTCTAAGGTTAGAACAATTTATCTAGCGCTGACGAAAATGTTAACGATCTCTGCCTTCATAGACATGGCGTTAATCTAATATGGCTCAAACCACTGTTTGTCACTATCGTTGTTATGCCGCTGATAAACGGCTTAGTATGGACATATATGCCGACTCCCTAGCGATCGCTTTAAGGTCTAAGGTTGATGATCAACAATCGTTTGAGCTATCTGAATTTACCCCAACCTCGTGGTTAGAGAAATATCGTGATAATCGTTTTCTAATGCGTTATTTACGATATCGATACTATCCTAAGTTGGTTAAGCAACAATACGCCGACATACATCACGTATTAGACCATGGTTATGCGCATTTATTTCCGAGTATAAATCACGGGCTAAAATGCGTTACCGTGCATGACCTGATACCGATGCTAACTTGGAAAGGGTTAATACCAATCAATAACCAGCCGTCAAAGACTCGAAAGCCGTGGTTGAATTTAAACTCTCTTTCATACTTGCATAAATACGATGGCATTATTTCAATTAGCCAAAATACGAAGCGAGATTTGACGAAGTATCTGAACATTGAGCAACAGAAAATTAGTTATATCCCGCCACCAATTGCAAAAATATTTAAACCAATTGCAAATGATCTTGTGGCTCAGTTTGCACGAAAATACCGACTTGATCAAAGCAAGAAATGGGTGATGATCAGTGGTAGTGAGTTCTATAAAAATCACATTGGCAGCTTGCAAGCTTTTAAGCGTATATTGCAAAGGTCCGATATTAATTTGCAACTTATAAAAACAGGCCGTCCAACGCCTGGTTTTGATAAGTTAGTGACAGAGTTAGAGTTAGAATCCAATGTTACGCAGCTATTCTTAGATGACTTTAGTGAACTTCCACTACTTTATAACTTGGTTGACTGCCTGTTATTCCCTTCGTTGTATGAAGGCTTTGGCATGCCAGTGGCTGAGGCGCTAGCCTGCGGTACACCCGTTGTAACATCTGATCGTGGCTCACTTCCAGAAATTGTAGGGTCGCTAACACCCTGTGTTAGCCCGAGTGATATCGATGGCTTGGCAAGCTCCGTTTTAAATACGCTGACAGACTTGAGTATGATTAATTCTATCGCGATCAATGGTCCAAATGAGATGCAGCGCTATAGCGAGAGATCGGTTGGTCAAATGCTGCAAACCTTTTACCGTAATTTGCCAAAGAAAAATGCTTAAGCCTAATAGGGTAACGTATGTCAGCTGATCAAATGATTCAGAAAATTCGTAATCGCCTAAGCACCCCGCTGGGTCATTTACGGCTATCACACCGCCCTAGCGATGCCTACATAACGGCGTTTCCGAGGTCGGGCAGTACCTGGCTTAGAACCATATTAGTTAACATTATGGATCCCGCGGCTGACAGTAATCCAGACGTTTTCAACGCTAGGATTCCAGCGGTATCGATTCGAAATGCGGCAATTATTAACCGCCTGCAATCGCCTCGCTTAATTATGACGCACAGCCTGTGGCGACAATCTATCAAGAAAAGCGTGTACTTAGTTCGAGATGGGAGAGACGCGTTTATATCGTCTTACCACTATCAT
>JBLHXJ010000172.1:0-6459 GCA_047629535.1 Arenicella sp.
TGACATAGCTTGAGCGATAATTTGGTCAACCTCTTCGCTTTCGGGCTTTACCGGCCGATGTAAAACGGCCCAACTTTCAACCTTGGGTAAATCAGGGTATTTGGCATTTTTTACCACCGGTGTAGCGGCAGCAAGGCGCTTAACCTCTTGTTCTAATTGTTGCCCAGCTTCAAGCGATGGGAAACGCATATCAATGTAGGCATCAGCACAGCCCGGCACTGTATTGCGCTTTTCACCGCCGCTAAGCACGCCGGTATTGACCGTAACCTTGCGTGAGTAGTCGGTCAGCTTTTCGATTGCGATAACCTTATGTGCCATCTCGAGGCTAGCCGAAACCCCGTCTTCATGAGCACCGCCAGCATGCGATTCACGCCCAATAACACGTAATCGAACTTGGCCTAGACCTTTACGCGCCCGTGTGGCTAAATTATTGTAGGTGCCTTCATACACTAGACCTACGTCATGTTGTTGGGCCAATTCTTCAATCAACTTCCTTGAGCCTAGCGAGCCAATTTCTTCATCGCTATTGAACAACACCGTTAGGTTTGTGTCATCTAACAAACGCTGTGCGTGAAGCGCTCGTAAGGCGTTAATCATGATAACAATGCCGCCTTTCATATCGGCAACACCCGGTCCTTTTAACACTCCGTCATCCTCAATAATCAGCGTCTGAAATTCATCATCTTTAGAGAATACCGTATCCATATGACCATTCATAAGCACTCTATTTTTTGCTGAACCAGAGCGTTTAGCAACTAGGTGATCGGCAATTTGAATACTACCGCCTTTGCAGCTCAACACGTCTATATCAGCTGAAGAATGCGTTTGCGTGGTAAAACCAAGCGCTTCTAAATCGGCTGACAAAATATTCCGGTATTGATCTAGACCCGCTATGTTGTCCGTACCCGTATTGATTTCTACATGAGCCTTCAACTCGGATAAAATTTGATCTTGATTATTATCAACCCAAGCGATTAATTGCTGCTCTTGCTCACTGAGACTGGTCGACTGAGCGAGTACCGAACCGGACATTATAAACAAGCAAACACTCGACATTATCGACAAGCAGACAACAGAGACACTACTTAGATGTTTTAACATTACTGGGCCTTTTTAGGTTAACTAGCCTTACGACAACGGCTTAAATTTGGCCACTAACATTGGCAGCATAATAAGGTTGGCTAGCAAAGCAGTGATCATCGCTAACGCGGTAAGCATACCGAAGTACATGGTTGGTACAAAATTCGAGAATACCATTATTAGAAAACCGGCGGTAATCACAATTGTGGTGTAGATCATTGCCTGGCCAACGTTATTAGTTGCCTCAGATATAGCCGCTGGCGCATCACTTTGCTGGCTCATTTCGTTCTTAAAGCGATCTATAAAATGAATTGAATTATCGACGGCAATACCGACACTAATCGCCGCGATGGTAATTGTCATCAAGTCTAGAGGAATACTAAACACACCCATGATGCCAAGTACCACTGAGGCCGAGAACACATTGGGAATAATCGTAATCATTGCTAATTTGACGCTTCGAAACAACACAATGAACATTAAAAAGATTACAACAAACACCGTTCCCAGAGTCAAAATTTGTGAACTAAAAAGTGAATTCAACATGTTGTTATAGAATACCAACAAACCTGAGATGTGAACTTGTTCTGATTCTAGGCCATGCTCTTCGAGCAATAGGTTTCGAATGTCGTCGATAAGCTGATTTCGATCTAAGCCTTTCAGAGTTTCGAATACGCGAATATTTATATGCAATTGGTTGCCATCGTCAGAGACATACGGCTTAAATAAGGTTTGCTTGTTTGAGTCAGACAATACATTGAGCATAAATGCTAAATCGATGTTGTCCATCGCCTTGGCATTTTTTAAGCCGTCGAAGACGCTCATGGTTGTGGCCAGGCTCATGACCTTACCCGTGGCTTCAAGCGAGTCTAAGGATTTCTGTATCGCTTGAATCTTACGAATGCCGCCCTCGTTAAACCAATAAGAGGTAGCTACAATATTCGCTGAACTATTGCTTGATATAGGCTCGCTATCAAACTCGTCGAAGTCATCAAACTCATCGAAGTCGGCGTCAGTCGTTGCGCTTTGGCTGGGCTGATCATCGAACTCATCGAAAAACTCATCGTCATCCCCAGCTGGCGCAGGTTCAACATCAGTCGCGGAGTCTAGCGAAATGTCTTCGGCCGGCGTTTCAAAAAAGCTTTTCGGTGCATCAAGAATAATATTGAGTGGTGTTGTGCCGCCAAGCTTGGCGTCAATCTCGAGCATCCCTTGATAAATTTCTGTGCTCGGTTTGAAGTAATCAATAAATCTATTCTCAACCGTCAGGTTGGCCATCCCATAAGCGGCAACACCAGCGACCATAAAGAAAAATAGGCTTACCACTACGCCCTTTTTATGAAGACTTAGGGCTCCGTTTAGTATCACGCTACTAATCACATCTTTATTGGCAGCAACTTGTCGTGGCTTCATAAAAATAGTCAGTGCTGGGAAAACGATAAAGGTGGTTATCACCGCCACCAAAATACCCAAACACATGATCCAACCAAAATCGATTACCGGGCGAATGCCACTAACGATCAAAGAGGCGAACGCGACAATGGTTGTCAGCGCCGTATAGATACAGGCTATGAACTTTGAGCGCACGGTCTGACTCAACAAACTACGTTGATCTAAGCTAGGGTGAAGTTTGGCAAGCTCCCGATAACGCACAATTAGATGTATGTTTAACGACAAGGTGATGATCAACAACAAGGATAGAAAATTCGATGACACTACCGAAATCGGCCAATTTAACAGGCCCAGTAAGCCAAGCATTGTATAACCGGTTACCGCGCAGGTTAATAGCGGCATAATCACCCAGCCAAGCTGTCTAAAGGCGATCGCCAAAATCAAAACAATCAGTGCCAGCGACGCTAAGCCAAAAGTTTTAAAGTCTGAGTTAATAAAGGCGACAGAATCAGCAACAATCATCGGCAAACCGCCAAGGAACAACTTAGCATTGGCTTGGTAGGGCTGCATAATGCCACGCACCTGCTCAATCAACTCACTCTGGCGAGCTTTAAACGCATCATCTTTGGCTTGATATTCCAGCGTCACGGCATTCAGGTCAGCTTCTTGCTCGGCACTAAGGCCGCTATTTTCTTGCTGTAAACGCAGACTATTACGGCGATCTAACAACCCAGACAACTCAGTATTACTCTTAAGCGACACCGCTATCGCGGTTGTGGAATAGTCGTTACTGACTAACAAGTCACGATATAAATCACTGTCGCGAAACTCTTTTTTTGCCAACGCTCGGTCGGTTTTCTTGTCGAGTAGTGTCTGCGTAGAGCTGGCTAACTCACCAAGCGTAACCGGCGGGCTCTGAGTCAGCGGCACATCAATAATCGACAATACAGAGCTGACCGGTTCCAATACTCTCAACTCATCGGTCAGTCGCTTGATATCCGCTAATGTTTGATCAGCAAATAGATCGCCTTTGGGTGCATAGGTCAAAATTAATAATTCTTCGCCACTGTATTTACTGACCACATCACGAAAATATTTCAACGACTTGTCGTTCTCTAACACCAAGGAATCAGACGAGGTATCCAGACGAAAATCATCCAGATAAGGCCAGAGTGACGCTAACACCAGGGCGACAACAATCAATATCCATTTGGGATGCTTAAAAACAAGGGTGTCGTAGAACGAGCTAGAGTTAGAGTTAGATTCAGGCATAGTGATGGGAAAATTATGGCAAAAATAGCATTTAGGTCTGCCTAAAAATTCTTAGGGACGTCAATAAGGCTGTAAAACTTGAGGATAGCGAAATAGACCTTCTTTGTCTTCGACAATGGTCATGCTAAGGCAATTCTCTAAACTTAGAGATATGGTAGAAGATTAAGCGAACGGCCAAAATTAAAAAACCATCGAGAGTCTTGCCCTCAATGGTTTAATCTAGTTTAGCAAAACTTACTTTGCTTTATTTAAGAACTCGCCTTCAATTTCGATCGATACTTGAGCGCCAATGCTTGGTGCATACTTGCTAAGGCCCCAAACGGTTCGGTCTATAGAGGTGGTCGCCGAAAAACCAATTAACGGCACTTTAGCAAACGGGTGAGACGGAGTTGCGCCATTCAGAGTAGCCTCCAAGCTGACCGAGTGAGTCTGCCCCATAAGCGTTAAGTCACCGTCAATAGTGAAACTAGAGCCCTCTAGTGGGCTAACTGAGGTTGCAGTAAAAGTAATCGAAGGGTAGTCGGCTGACTTAAACCAATCTTCCGACAGCACTTTATTAAAATCTTCTTTTTCAGGATATGGATAGTCAGTATCGAGAGAGTCAACTTTAATATCAACCGCTACTCGACTCTTTTCAAAACTCTCAGCATTAAGCTCGATGTCGGCCGAAAAATCATTAAAACGTCCGACATACGTAGAGAAGCCAAAATGACTGACCTTCCAAATTACACTGGCGTGCGAAAGATCTAGACTGTAGGTACCGGATGGCAGGCCTTCGAGAGGGTTTGCATTGGCATTTAGCGCAGGCACTAAAAATAAAAACATTAACGCTGTAATTGATACGCGTTTAGCCGAAGACAATATACTCATAGTTTGGGGTTCCGTTTAAAGGTTGCTAGAGAGTAAAAATTACTCACCGAGTCAAACACGAGTCAAACAATAGATTGCTCGCTTAATAAAATTAGTGACCGTCAGCGCAATAAATTTTATCGCGTCTGGTATAGACCACCAAGAGTAGCATTCCATTGCTGAACAATGTGTTGATATTACGCTCTAGCAAGAATCATTAGCTGGTCAAAAACCTATCTCAGCCTGGCGACTAATGCCAGCCTAGCTATAGGCTGACACCGAAGATAGGCGCAGACTATTGGCCGATAAACTCTTCTGCACTCAAATTGAAGCAAGTGTCGTCTAATGAGCCGACTATCTCAAAATTGGCCATCGCCTTGGGTAATTCATAGCGATAAAAGAACTTACAGGCTGCCAATTTTCCACTGTAAAAAGCGGCATCGTTAGCGTTACCCTTTGCCTGTCCCTCTAGTGCAGCGACCGCTTGCTTAAGCCACATCCAGGCGATAACCACATGCCCCATAGAATCTAGGAAAATCGTTGCATTAGCCAAAGCCAGCGACGGGTCTGATGCCAGGCTGACTGATTCTAGTGTTTTCTGAACCTTCCCCATAGCCTTACCAAGGTCTTGGCAATGAACAGCAAGTTGATCGTGCTCAGCGGCAGCGGCGATAGTGCTTGAAATTTCTACCGCTAGCGCTTTTAGAGCGGCTCCGTCGGCCATACGAACCTTGCGGCCCATAATATCCAAACCATGGATTGCATGAGTGCCCTCATGAATATGGTTTAAGCGATTGTCGCGGTAATATCGCTCTACTGGGTATTCACGAGTGTAGCCATAGCCACCGAGCACCTGAATCGCCAGCTTGTTAGCCTCTAGACAAAACTCAGACGGCCATGACTTACAGATTGGCGTAAGCAATTCTAACAACAATGTCGCCCTCGCTTTCTCGTCTTCAGATTGTGCACTGGCTTGCTCATCAAGTAGGCGTGCAGCGTAAAGGATTAGCGACTGCGCGCCTTCAACAAATGCTTTCTGAGTCATCAGCATACGTTTAACATCTGCATGCTCTGAAATCATCACCATTGGTGACTCTGGGTCTTTATTAGTCAGCAGCCGGCCTTGCGGACGATTACGCGCATAGTCCAAGGAATATAAATAACCACCAAGTCCGAGTACCGTGGCGGCCATACCAACCGCTACTCGTGCCTCGTTCATCATATGAAACATGTTCGAGAGACCTTGGTTTTCACCACCAACAAGATAGCCAATACTGTCGCCACTCTCACCAAAATTAAGCAAGCAATTGGTGGTGCCTTTATGGCCCATTTTATGATTCAGGCCAGCCAACGCTATGTTGTTAGGCTGACCTATGCTGCCATCGTCATTAACACGATGCTTTGGTACTAGAAATAGCGAAATACCTTTGACCCCAGCGGGTGCTCCTGGAATTTTAGCCAATACCATGTGCACGATATTGTCTGTCATTTCGTGATCACCGGCCGAAATCCACATCTTAGTACCAGTGATTTTATAACTGCCGTCGCCTTGCTTTTCAGCTTTACTGCGAATATCAGCTAAAGACGAGCCGGCCTGAGGCTCAGACAAACACATTGTGCCGTACCAATCGCCCTCCACCATTTTCGGCAGATACTTGGCTTTTAACTCATCCGAACCGCAGGCATTCAACATATTTGCTGCCCCTTGGGTTAGGAAAATATAATTGGTGACCGAGGTATTTGCCGTTACGAATATGGCGCTTAGAGACTGATGAACAACACAAGGCAGCTGCATTCCACCCATTTCGTAGTCATAGCCGCTAGCAAACAAACCGGCATCTTTATAAGCCGTCAGCGCCTCTTTAA
>JBLHXJ010000173.1:0-6388 GCA_047629535.1 Arenicella sp.
GTGTCAGGCTCGATTGATAAGCCCGTCATCGTCGGCAATGCCAAGGTTAAAGTTGAGTTAAACTTACAAGATGGGGAGGTATTAGAGCGTTGGTTTAACGTGCCTAATATCGCCGATAATAATGATAAAATAACGTCCGGATAAAATTTTGCTCGTTGCTATGAGCTAGTTAATCCCGCATACCAAAATACTGAAGGTTAAAGATGATGAAGCGCAATAAAGAAAAAGTAGGCAAGCCTGTTGAGACAATAGACACATTGATCGGTGCTGGTTCTATTTTACAAGGCGACCTAGAGTTTACTGGTGGCCTGCGGGTTGACGGTCATATCAAAGGTCATGTGTCAGCGCAAGATAGCAATAATGGCACCTTGGTGTTGAGCGAGTCTGGCGTGATTGAAGGTGACGTAAACGTACCCCATGTGGTGATCAACGGAACAGTAAAAGGCAATATAGCGTCAACCGGCCATGTTGAGTTACAGGCAAATGCAAATATTAGTGGCGACATTCACTATAAAGCAGTAGAAATGGAGTTGGGCGCGGTTCTTAACGGTAGCTTGGTATCAGATGCTAGTGTACCGGTTTATGACGTTGCTGCCGCTGGCTCGGATAAAAAAGAGCCTTCGAAATAGTATTAATTCGGCTTTACTTCGGTCGGCTACACTTGAGATTGACTCAGTTAACCGCATAATAGAGCATAGGCTTAGAATATTCTTTATAGCCACATAGATTAAGTGAGCGGTAAAACCATGATTGAAATTGAACAAGTAACATCTGCAGCGACCCCGCTGGACTTCACCACGGCAGCGGCTGGAAAAGTCGCCGAATTAATTGTCGAAGAGGCTAATAATGATTTGAAGCTTCGTGTCTATGTGCAAGGCGGTGGCTGCTCAGGGTTTCAGTATGGCTTTACCTTTGATGAAGAGCAGCAAGAAGATGATACATCGGTCGATCGCGATGGCGTTCGTTTGTTGGTTGACCCAATGAGTTTTCAGTATTTAATTGGCGCTAAAATCGACTATAAAGATGATTTAGATGGTGCGCGTTTTATTATTAATAACCCTAACGCCAGCACTACTTGTGGTTGTGGGTCTTCGTTTTCAGCGTAGCTAATAAGTAACTATTGAGTAATCGTATAGGCCCGAAAGATCTTAGCCTAAAGCTAAAAATCTGGGCCTATATTAGTTGTTGCTATATTGGTTGTTGTTAGGTCTTAATGGGCATGAAAACTTCGCCTAGCACGAGCTCCGATTCGGCCCCCGTGACACTGGCGATATTGCTGTTTATGCGATGTGCTCGACAGTATCCTAGCCAAGCGAAACCAACAGCTTCTACCCAATCACTGGGCACCCCTAACACATCTGTCTTTTCAATAAGGTAAGCGCTTAGTTTTGCTTGTAAGCCTTGCATAATCAAAGGATTGTTAGCGCCTCCACCGCAGACAAAAATCTCACCTCTAGCATCGCCTAGGGTCAAAATCGCGTCACCAATACTCTCGACCGTTAGCTGTACAAGTGTTGCTTGGATATCTTGCGGGCTCAAGCTCGTAAGCGAGGGGTAGCGGCCCGACAGCCATGCTAAGTTGAAGTAATCTGTGCCGGTGCTTTTAGGATGCGGTTCGGCAAAGTAACGATCAGCGAGCAGTTGTTTGAGTAGCTCCGAGCTAAGCTTGCCTTGCTTCGCCCACTCGCCGTTTTTGTCATAACTCAAGCCTAATTGTTGTTCTATCCATTGGTCGAGTAATACATTGCCTGGGCCGGTGTCGAATCCTACGATTGGCTCGCTAAGGCGAGTGATATTGGCAATGCCGCCAATGTTTACTATGAATGAGTTGCTGCGCGAATTATGCGCACTCTTATCAAGCCGGCTATCGGCAGACTGTGTGTCGTTAAATACAGCCTTATGAAAGGCTGGCATCAAGGGTGCGCCTTGACCACCAGCGGCGATGTCGGCTTGTCTAAATTGGCTATAGGTGGTGATGCCGGTCAAGTCTGCTAGAGTCTGTCCGTCGCCAAGCTGGAGGCTGTAAGGCGGGCTGGCATTGGGCTCATGCTTGACCGTCTGGCCGTGATTGGCTATGCCTTTTATATGAGCGCTTGGTATATCTGCCTTGGCCAATAATCGCTCACAAGCCGACGCATAAATTGGCGCTAATGTTTGATCGAGTGGCGAATCATGGTTGCTAAATAGGTCTTGATTGTTCTGCGCGGTATGGCTAATCGCCTCTCGAATATCTGCCTCAAACGGCGTGAACAAGGTCTCAACTACGCGCAGTTGGCTGGCTGAATCGAACGCTACTAGTGCCGCGTCAATGCCGTCAATGCTGGTGCCTGACATTAAGCCAATAAATAGTTCTTCGGCCATCGTGTTTGTCGCTACAGCGTAGCCTTTTTAATGCCTCTGTTTTGATCTAGGGCATTGCTTGATGCTTTGGCTAGCTGATAGTTGTTTTGAACTGTGGTTAGCTGTGCCGATAACGCCGATGCTAGCAAATCAAATTCAGACCTTAATTTATCGTCGATCGATGACGCTTTCGGTGTTTTATAAGTCAGCGAGTTGCGATGCACTCCATCGACCCTGAACTCGTAATGCAAGTGCGGTCCGGTTGAGAAACCGGTTGAACCAACATAGCCTATAATTTGGCCCTGTTTTACCCGTGAGCCCGAGCGGACCTTCTTTGCAAAACCATTCATGTGCGCATAGAGCGTACTGAATCTTCCGGCATGATTGATCACAACCGTGTTGCCATAACCGCCTTTGCGGCCAGCCAATACTACTTTACCATCGGCAGTGGCTCTCACTGGTGTGCCTCGAGAGGCGGCATAATCCACGCCCTTATGGGCCTTCCATTTTTTTGAAATAGGGTGCTTTCGTTTGCCAAAACGTGAAGATATTCGGCTGAACTCAACCGGCGAACGCAGGAATGTGCCGAGCATGCTCTCGCCTTCGGGCGTATAGAAACTCGAATCACCATGTTTATCTTCAAAACGAATGGCGCGGTAAGTTTGTCCTTGTGTGGTGAATTCGGCGGCCAAAATGTCGCCATCAGAAAGCTTTTTGCCGTTTAGGTGGTGCTCAGTGTAAATGACGTGGAATGAATCGCCTGTGCGGATATCTAACACAAAATCGACATCCCAGCCGAAGATCCGAATCATCTCCATTATCAGATTATTACTCAAACCAATGTTTAAGGCTGAGAGGTAAAGTGATGAGTCTATTTCGGCTGACACGTTCTTTTGTTCGGTGGTGAACGGCAAGGTTTCAATGCTAGCCGAGACAATGTCGTTATCGTTAAACTCAATCGCTAGGCGCTCTAATGCACCGATTGGGTAGCTGACTTCCCGCAGTTGCTGAGCCTCGTCAAGTTTGAACTCAAGCTCTTTGCCAATCGACAGTGAAACCAGTTGTTTGGCGACCTCGTGCTGCGAAATCTTATACGGCAGCGAGAGGTCGAGAGATTTCTTACGAAAGATAACCCCGAGCGATTCGCCTTTGCTTACCTTGTGCTTAATCGAGGTGAAGGCTTCTTTAGGCTCAGCTGGCGCTAGGGTTTCGACCGCGACTAGCGCAACTTGCTGGCTTTGAGTTCCTAGCTGATTGCGTAGCTCATTATCAGATTGGTCGGTGATTTTATTTGTGGCTTGCAGTGCGTCAATCGATAAGGCTGGTTCGGGGGTCGCAATCCTTGCGGTGGTTGTGTGCGTGATCCAGCTGCCGCCTAGAATAACTACGGTGCCGAGCACCCAGTGGCGTTTGCGCATTTGCGGTCTATTTGAATCTTCGGCATTTACTCTGTTACTACGAAAAAGTTTGACAACGTTTCCGAGCATAAATGTCTTTATATTTTGGGGCATATATTTTGGCGCTTTAAAGTGTTAGCGACTGTCTACGCAGTCTTGTTCTCATACCGGCAAAAAGTATGGGCCTCTTGAAGTGGATATATTGCTAGTTTGATAGCGGTTAAGCAAATCATTAATCACAAAAAATAGCGGAAAGTGACTATTTGTAATCCGGTGGATTAAAAAATGGCTATGCGGATACGCTAGATGCCACGCGAAAAGCTTGTCATGTGGTTCTCGAGCGTTTAATCTTGGAGCCTTAAGGCTCACATTCTTCACCTGCGTGAGCATGATTAAATTTTAAGTTTTACGAGAGACTATTTTGTCACAACAATCATCTAAGGAACCGCGAGCGGGTCAAGAGCCCTCAGCGGTTTCAGAGCCCTCAGCGTCTAAACAGCCCTCAGCGGTAATGCAACAGCTGCTTCGCGGAGCTGAAGAAATCATTCCGCAAGCCGAGCTCGAAGCTAAACTTCTCAGCGGTAAACCACTCGAGGTTAAGGCCGGCTTTGATCCGACGGCCCCAGACCTTCATTTAGGTCACACCGTGCTTATTAATAAGCTACGTCAGTTTCAACTGTTGGGGCACAATGTGTCGTTCTTAATTGGCGACTTCACCGGTTTGATTGGCGACCCGACTGGCAAGAGTGCCACTCGCCCAGCTCTGACAGAAGCCGAAGTGCAGCAGAACGCGATTACCTATCAACAGCAGGTATTTAAAATTCTTGACCCAGACCTCACTCGCGTACGTTTCAATTCAGAGTGGATGAGCAAGATGACATCGACCGACATGATTCGCCTTGCGGCCAAACATACCGTTGCGCGCATGCTTGAACGCGATGACTTTAATAAACGTTACACTTCTCATCAGCCGATTGCGATTCACGAATTCTTGTACCCGCTAGTACAAGGTTATGATTCAGTGGCCATGGATACCGACATCGAGCTAGGCGGAACTGATCAAAAGTTCAATTTATTGGTCGGGCGTGAAATGCAAAAGGCCTATGCTAAGCCGCAACAGGCGATTCTCACGGTGCCGTTACTCGAAGGTCTCGATGGCGTCAAAAAAATGTCAAAGTCGTTGGGCAATTATATCGCTATCACCGATACGCCGAACGACATGTTTGGTAAGTTGATGTCAGTTTCCGATGATTTGATGTGGCGTTACTTCGAGCTACTAAGCTTTCGTCCGGCGTCTGAGGTTGAGGGCTTTGAGCAGCAAATCTCCGAGGGTGCCAATCCGCGAGATATTAAATTTTTATTGTGTGAAGAAATTATCACCCGCTTTCATGATGCTGCGGCCGCCGAAAGTGCTAAGCAAGATTTCATTCAACGCTTTCAGAAAAATGCCATTCCAGATGACATGCCCGAAGTAGCCATTGCTCTGGGCGATGGTATGCTGATCGGCAACCTGACCAAAGAAGCTCAATTGTGTTCAAGCTCCTCAGAAGGCGGGCGCATGGTTAAGCAAGGTGCGGTAAAAATAAACGGAGAGAAACTTGAGGATCCAAGAATGTTAGTGCTAGAGGCTGAACCCTTTGTGCTGCAAGTGGGTAAACGTAAATTTGCTAGAATCATTCCGTCATAAGATGCGCCACTCTCGATTATGGCTATTGGCGTTATTGTTGTTGTTTTCGTTCAGCCATGCTGAGGCTCGCCTAGAAGTCTGCAATCAAACAGATCTAGTATTAATGGTGGTGGTTGGTTACCACACCACTGATCAGCGGATTGCCACTGAGGGCTGGTGGCGCATCTACCCAGGTATGTGTGAAATCCCGATCGATGTAACGCTGCTCAAGGGCAGTTATTTTGTGCACGCTGAATCAAACCCTCGCTCAACCATGCCCGACGATGCTTTCGCCTGGGGAGATCAAAAGCCTCTGTGCGTTAAGCTCTCTGACTTTAGAATGCCCAATGGTAATCAATGCGGTGACAGTGATGTGGCGATTTCGTTTAACCAAATAGATAAGAATTGGCGTAACTCAAACAAGGTCAATATCTATTCGCCAAAACGGACCTATGAAAATCAGTTTAGAACTCAAGTCGCGGGCGTACAAAGGATGTTGTCTATTATTGGCTATGAGATGGGTGAAATTGATGGTGTCATCGGTGAGGCCACGGCAACGGCTTTGAATGAGGTTAGTCGCCAAAGCAATATTTTCGGATTTGATTTTGCCGTCATATTTCCGGCGCTTGAAAAAATCATTGCCGAGCAGCAAAAGCTAGATAACTAGTTAGTAAAGCAATAGCGCAACAAAGTGACAATGATTTACATTTAAACTAGTCGTATGTCCATAAATAGCGAAATATAGACCGGTATCGCAGATAAGTATCGCTTAATAAGGTAATGACGGGACTTTAGTCCAATGGAAGTGGAGTCGACTTGCTGCTATTTTATAATCCAGTTTAAGCCTGCCTGACTAGTTGATTTAGCTAGGTTGGCTTACTCGGATACATGGTTGTTGGTTTGTTGGGGTGAAAGAAATTACACCTAACCGCAGTGCAGAATTGCTGTCGTTGGTGAAATCAATAATCTTAAAAATGCATTATTA
>JBLHXJ010000174.1:0-6376 GCA_047629535.1 Arenicella sp.
ATGTTTCCAATTGAATGCGTGGTGCTTAACGTTGCGGCTGGTTCTATCTGCAAACGTCTGGGTGTTGAAGAGGGCATTAATTTGTCTCCCCCAACATTTGAATTTTTCTTAAAGAACGATCAGCTGCATGATCCAATGATCAATGAGTATCATATTCAATCATTTGGTTGGGCTGATGCAGAGGCGATTGCTGCGATGAAAGTTGAAACCTTTAAAGTTAATACTATTTTGTCAAAATTGTTTGCTGATGCCGGAATGATTTTAGTCGATTTCAAGCTTGAATTTGGTCGCCAAGGCGCGAGCCTTTTCTTAGGCGATGAGTTTACCCCAGACGGTTGTCGAATTTGGGATGCTGAAACTCGCGAAAAGCTAGATAAAGATCGTTTTAGAAAAGGCTTAGGTGGTGTCGTAGAAGCCTACGAGCAAGTCGCTCAGCGTCTTGGTCTAACCATTTAGGTATAGCAAAACTACAATAAATTATCGCGCCAGATTCGTCACTAGACAATCTGGCGCTTAGCGTTTTACCAAACAGGAAATCCCATGTTGAGATTGCGTGGCAGTCAGGCCTACTCAAATTTTCGAATCCAAAAACTACTTGCAACAGTACAGGCTGTGCTACCCAGTGTTGTCAGTATCGACACTGAGTTCCAACACTTAGCAAAGTTGCGAAGTGAGGAGCAAACTCTCGATCATAGTGAGTTAGCTAAGCTTGAACGCTTACTTAGCTATGGCCCTAAAATGCAAGGTGTTGAGCATCAAGGTCAACGTCTTTTTGTATTGCCTCGTTTTGGCACTATCTCGCCTTGGTCGACTAAAGCAAGTGATATCGTAGAGCACTGCGGCTTACATAAAATTTCTCGAGTTGAGCGCGGCATTGGTTTCTACATTAATGCGAGTGCCGAGTTAGATGCTCAAGCTGTATCGACTATTGCTAGTTTACTACATGACCCAATGACCGAGTCGGTGGTGGCTGATATTGCTGAAGCCCAAGCACTGTTTCGCGACGAACTACCGAAGCCGTTGTTTGAGGTACCATTACTGTCGCAAGGTAAGAGCGCTTTGCAGTCGGCTAATATCGAATTGGGTTTGGCATTGTCAGACGATGAGATTGAGTATTTGGTTGACCAATACAACACCCTCGAAAAGAATCCTACCGATGTCGAATTGATGATGTTTGCGCAGGTTAATTCCGAACATTGCAGACACAAAATTTTTAATGCTGACTGGATTGTTGATGGCGAATCGAAAGAGCACTCATTGTTTCGAATGATTCGTGAAACACATCGCCAGAATAGCAAAGGCACGCTAGTGGCATATTCGGATAATTCATCAGTGTTGGCTGGCTCTCAGGGCGAACGATTTTTCCCCAATCCTGAGACTAAAGAGTATCAAGGCCACGCTGAAAATATTCATATTCTGTGTAAGGTTGAAACGCATAATCACCCTACCGCGATCTCTCCGTTTCCTGGTGCGGCAACTGGTTCTGGCGGAGAAATTAGAGACGAAGGTGCAACTGGCCGAGGCTCTAAACCAAAAGCTGGCTTGAGTGGTTATTCGGTCTCTAACCTTCGCTTACCTGACGCTCCTCGAGCCTGGGAGCGAGCCGAAGCGAAGCCGGCTCGAATAGCTTCACCGTTGCAGATAATGCTTGAAGGGCCGATTGGTGGCGCATCGTTCAATAATGAATTCGGTCGCCCCAACATAGCCGGTTACTTTCGCACTTATGAACAGTCAATTAGTAATGAAAGCGACATACGTGGTTACCATAAGCCAATCATGTTGGCCGGCGGATTAGGCAATATTCGCGAACAGCATGTTAAGAAAAATATAATCCCGGACGGATCTTACATTGTGGTGCTTGGCGGGCCGGCGATGTTGATTGGTTTGGGTGGTGGAGCGGCATCGAGTGTTGCCTCCGGGCAAAGCTCAGAGAAACTAGACTTTGCCTCTGTGCAGCGAGGAAACCCTGAGATGCAACGTCGTTGCCAAGAGGTTATTGACTCATGTTGGGCGCTTGACGATCGAAACCCAATCATTTCAATTCATGATGTTGGCGCTGGCGGGCTCTGCAATGCGTTGCCTGAGCTGGTTGGCGATGCGGGTCGTGGCGCCAAGTTTAGCTTGCGAGAAGTGCTTAATGACGAGCTTGGTATGTCGCCAATGCAGATCTGGTGCAACGAAGCGCAAGAGCGCTATACCTTAGCGGTCGCGCCAGAGCGATTGGATGAATTTAAAGCTATTTGCGCACGTGAGCGTTGTCTATATTGTGTTGTTGGCACGGCCACCGACGATGAGGTTTTAGTGCTCGAGGATAGTCACTTTTCGAGCGGCACTGAGCGTCAGAAAACCCCAATCGATTTGCCGATGCAAACTCTGTTCGGCAATCCACCGAAGATGCTTCGTGATGTAGAATCAGTAGCACGAAATGCGCCAGAACTGGACTTTTCGGGCGTCACCGTAGAGGCCGCTTTAGAGCGCGTGTTGTCATGCCCTACTGTTGCCGATAAAACCTTTTTGATTAGCATTGGCGATAGAAGCGTGACAGGCATGATAGCGCGCGACCAAATGGTAGGCCCTTGGCAGGTTCCAGTGGCTGATGTCGCGGTTACTACTTCGGCTTATACCGGTAAAACGGGTGAGGCAATGGCGATGGGCGAGCGTACACCATTAGCCTCTGTCAACGCTCCAGCAAGCGGTCGTATGGCAATTGGTGAATGCTTAACCAACCTCGCGGCGGCAAATGTTCGAGATCTTTCTGAAGTCAAACTGTCAGCCAACTGGATGGCGGCGGCTGGTCATGCTGGTGATGATGCGGCACTCTATGACACTGTTAAAGCAGTTGGTATGGAGCTCTGTCCGCAACTCGGTATTGCCATACCGGTTGGTAAAGACTCGATGTCGATGAAGAGTGTTTGGCAGGACGAGCAGGGCAACTCGCATAGCGTAACGTCCCCGGTCTCGTGTGTGATTACAGCCTTTGCACCGGTCGATAATGTCGACCTTACATTAACGCCAGAACTTAACACTACCGTTGATTCAAGTCTTATGCTGCTTGATTTGTCCGCCGGCAAACAGCGCCTTGGCTGTTCCATTTTGGCTCAAGTTTATAATCAAGTTGGCACCACAACACCTGATGTAGACGATTCAGCCAAGCTAAAGAATGGCTTTTTGTCGATTCAAAAACTTGTCGCCCAGGGCTTACTACTTGCCTATCACGACAGATCTGACGGCGGTTTGATTGCTGCCGCTCTGGAGATGGCGTTTGCTAGCCGCTGCGGTTTAGAACTCGATATCAACAACGACAGTGATGCTCTGTCTGTGTTGTTTAATGAAGAGCTTGGGGTATTGCTTCAGGTTGCTGACTCTGATCGTTCGAAAGTCGAGGCCGTATGCGAAAGCTTCGGCATGGCGGGCTATCTCAGCGTTATCGGCAAGCCTGTTAGCGGCGAGCGAATCAGTGTCTCGGTTAATCAGCAACAAGTACTTGATGCTTCTCGTGTAGCGCTACACCGCAGTTGGTCCGAGACCAGCTATCAAATGCAAAGCCTGCGCGACAATCCAGCATGCGCTCAACAAGAATACGACCGTTTATTAGACACCGCTGATACTGGTTTGATATCAGACCTGAGCTTTGACCCCCAACAAGACGTTGCTGCGAAGTATGTCGGTGGCACTTATCTAAAAGGGGTTAAGCCTAAAATTGCCATTCTACGAGAGCAGGGCGTTAACGGTCATATTGAAATGGGTGCTGCGTTTACGCACTCTGGTTTTTCAGCGATTGATGTAACTATGACCGATATTAAACAACAACGCGTGGACCTAGCCGATTTTAAAGGCTTGGTAGCGTGTGGCGGTTTCTCTTATGGTGATGTGCTAGGCGCCGGCGAGGGTTGGGCTAAATCGATATTGTTCAACAACCAAGTTCGAGACTCATTCCAAGCTTATTTTCAACGAGAGGATGCTTTTTCATTGGGCATTTGCAATGGCTGTCAAATGATGTCGAATCTTAAGGAAATCATTCCTGGCTCTGATGCATGGCCTCACTTTGTACGTAATGCATCCGAACAGTTCGAAGCACGTTTGGTGCAGGCTGAAATTGCTAAAGACAGTAATTCGATCTTGTTAGAGGGTATGCAAGGCTCTAAATTGCCGGTTGTGGTAGCACATGGCGAGGGTCGCGCCGAGTATGCTGCGAATGCTTCGACAGGCAACTTGGCGGTTAGTTATATAGACTACCAAGGCAATCCAACTGAAGCCTACCCAGCAAATCCAAATGGTTCACCTCAGGGTATTGCAGGTTTAAGCAATGACGATGGGCGGGTTACCATTATGATGCCACACCCTGAACGTATCTTTAGAAGCGCTACCAACTCATGGCAAGACCCATCATGGGGCGAGTATGGTCCGTGGATGCGTATGTTTCGTAATGCTAGGGTTTGGGTAGACTAAGAGCCGCTGAGCTTGAACTATTGTCGATTAGTTGTTCAACGTAGGGCAGCAAAATTTTGAGCATCTTGTCGACCTGTTGTTGAACTTCATCGCCGGCAGTAGAACCTTGACCTACCAGCACATGTTGTGACGGGTCTGTCGAGGTAGTGAACGGTACTAGCGTGACGCTGGCAGAGGTAAATTGTTTGGCAGTTGCGAGAGCTTTTTCCACATCAATCACCCGATCATTTGGCGAATAGACTAAGAGTTGCGGTGTGGTTATGTTCGATTTATCGAGCTCATCTACCTCGTCTAAAAGTTCCAACATAGGTACTAATGCGTCTAAGGGGTAGCGCTCGGTCCAGTACATGGCATGGAAGTCATTCAGAGGTTCGAAACTGCGGTAATCGCCACTCAGTTGTTTTGCAAGCCATAAGCCCAATGGATTTTTAAGTAACCACGCTCCGCCGCTTTTAATCGCAAAATTGGGTGAAATCAAGACATTGCCAAGCAGTCTATCGGCAAACGGCTGGGCGCTTAACCATGTGCTCAAGGTGCCGCCAGTGGAGGTGCCAATTAATAGTACTTGCTCGCCAATGGTGGCGCCGATCTCATATGCTTCCTGAGCATCCTTCTTCCATGCCTCGGTGGTCGCTTCGGCCAGCGCATCTCCGCTTCGCCCGTGGCCAGTCAAGCGACTGTAGAACACATTCGCTTGCAGTTTTTCCGCCAGCTGTTCAGTCATCGGACTAAGTTCTTTGTGGCTCGCTGAAAAGCCGTGTAAGTAGACAATTGATATCGCTGTTGGTCGCGCTGGCTGAGCAAACCATACGATTGTCTTCTGCGTGCCGTCGACTATATCTGAATAGCGTGCCTCAGATTTATTTAGCCGCTGATCGATACTCTCTAAGTCGAAGGCGAATGCATTGACTGTGCAAAAAAAACTCAATAGCAGAAGCAATACAGGGGATTTGGGCAGGCTGGCAACGATCATGCTGGGCGACTCGGTTTGTACAATAAAGAGTGTCTCTGTAACAAAGTGTACAATAAAGACTCACTATTGCACTAATATCTAACATTGATCTGATGATTTATCTTTGATAATGTCGAGACACCCGAACTTGGATAGATAAAATAGAAATGAAAAATCAAAAGCTTATGCAGAAAGTAGCACTGGCGATGACGTTATTTGCTTGCGTTATAAGTCAAGCGCTGGCACAAAGTGTCGATCAAATTCGTTGGAAGAGTGCTGAGCAAGTGCGTGCAATACTCGGCGAACCGCAGAGCATAACCGCCCCTGTTGGTACTCATGCGAGCTACACGATGTGGATATATGAAGACTATACGGTCGCTTTTTCTAACGGTAAAGCATTCCATTTATTTAGTAAAAACAGTCTGCATAAACTGGATTTACAAGAAAATCGTAGGTCAAATAACTAGATTTTTTCTCTAGGCTGAGCATTACTCAACTCCCTACCGGCAAAGCCTAGTTTGAAAAATTGCATATTCCTAGAGCAGTAAGTTCTGCATAATTCCTTGATAGACCTTTGATAATTTTTCAGGAGTCTCTAAATCAACGCACTCGTTGACCTTGTGGATGGTTGCGTTGATCGGACCCAATTCGACAACTTGAGCTCCTGTTGGCGCAATAAAACGACCATCAGAGGTGCCTCCTGTTGTCGACAGCTCGGAGTTAATTCCGAGATTATCCGATATTGATTTCTGACATGCGTGGACCAACGCTCCCTTTTCAGTCAAAAACGGCAAGCCAAATATTGTCCACTTGGCTGAGTATTTCACTCCCATCTCTTCAAGCTTTTGGGTCACAGTAGTTTGAATGCCCTCAGCGGTGATCTCTGTTGAGTAACGCAAATTGAAGGTGATTTTTACCGTTTCAGGTATCACATTGGTTGCTCCAGTGCCGCCTGCGATATTGGATATTTGAAAG
>JBLHXJ010000175.1:0-6336 GCA_047629535.1 Arenicella sp.
TAAACAGTTTTCGCGTTCCTATATAAAACACTTATTGAAGACAAATGAGATTTTGGGCGCACGCTTAGCGACCCTTCATAATTTGCATTTTTTCTTAAATTTGATGCAGCAAATGAGAGATGCGATTGAAGCTAACTCGTTTGATGAATTCCGAGGAAATTTCTTCGAGATGCGCGGTCAAGCTGACTCAACTGTGGCATAATTCGCGCTTGATTTTTTTGATCTGCTGTTTTTTACGGCTATTTCAAAGTTTAATAGACAACCATAAAATAAAATAGGTAAACCCTCATGAACGACGTATTGAGTTTCTTTATTTCTGATGCTGTAGCACAAACCGGCGGCATTGGCGGTGCTGGTGGCATTATGAGCTTCTTACCAATGATTGCTTTGTTTGTGATCTTCTACTTTTTGTTGATTCGCCCTCAACAAAAACGTCAAAAAGAGCACAAGAATATGGTGGCTGATTTAGCCAAAGGCGATGAAATTGTCACCATGGGCGGCGTTTTAGGAAAAATCATAGCAGTTGATGATAATTTCCTAACGGTTGAGATAGCGAAAGGCACCGAAGTTAAAGTGCAGCGCATGTCGGTCCAAGCCATGATGCCTAAAGGCACTATCTAACTAATAACGAAACAACGGCTAGAGTCTCGTGTTCACGAGTGTATTTAGCGGTACTGTGTGATGAATAAGAATCCAACCTGGAAATATCTAGTTCTGCTGTTAATTGTTGCATTTGGCGTGATCTATGCAACTCCCAATCTTTATCAAGCTGAACCCGGGGTGCAAGTAATTGGCCTACGTAACGCGGTGGTCGACACCAGTACTCTAGAGCGTGTTAAGCGTGTACTCGAGACAGTTGGCGTTGAAGTTACTCAAATTACTTTGGAGAATGGTAAAATTCGCGCTCGATTGACCAGCGAAGAAGACCAGAATACTGCACGTGATGTACTGCGCGATAAGCTAGACGATTCATTTGCGGTAGCGGCCGCCGATATGGCTACAACGCCAAATTGGCTAGCCAGCATGGGCGGCGCGCCTATGTATTTAGGCTTGGATTTACGCGGCGGTGTGCATTTCTTGATGCAGGTTGATATGGCCGCGGCTGCAAAGAAGGCCAATGACAATTATTACGAAGATATTCGAAAATTATTAAGAGAAGAGGGCATTCGTTATAGTGGCATTAACCGTCAAGATAATGGCGCTATATTCCTTCGCTTTAAGACCGAAGAACTTCAAGGCTTGGCCAACGTGGCAGTGTCGTCAGCCAACCCAGAGCTAATTGCGACCACGCGAGAGGATAATGGTTCATTCACGATGTCGCTACAGTTAACTGAATCAGCGATTAGTGAAATAAAGAAAGCGGCGTTGAAGAAAAATATGCTCGCTTTGCGCAACCGAATAGACCAACTGGGCGTATCTGAACCGGTCATTCAACAACAAGGCTTAGACCGGATCGTAGTACAGCTACCTGGGGTTAAAGACCCCTCTGTAGCCAAGGAAATATTAGGTAAAACGGCCACACTTCAAGTTCACTTAGTTGACGAAGATAACACCGCATCAACGGTGTCGGGGCGTGTGCCATCGAGTTCTAAGCGCTTTTTCTTCCGCGACGGACGGCCAATTTTATTACAGAAGCGAGTTCTATTCTCGGGTGACAATATTATTGACGCCAGTGTCGCAATAGACCAAAACGGTGGACCTGCGGTTGGCATTCGGCTCGATTCGAAAGGCGCTAGTATTAACGCGGACGTAACCGGAGACAATATTGGCAATCGCATGGCGGTGGTTTATGTTGAGACGCTTGGCGAAACTAAAATTGATGCAAAGGGTAATGCCAGACTGGTGACTAAAGAAATCAGAGAAGTTATCACAGCGCCGGTTATTCTCAGCCAACTCGGTAAAAGCTTCCAGATTACTGGAGTAGGTAGCCAGAAAGAAGCAAAAGATATCGCGCTTCTATTGCGCGCCGGCTCGTTAGCCGCACCAGTGTTTATTATTGAGGAACGTACTGTTGGCCCGAGTCTTGGCGCTGACAACATCAAGAAGGGCTTTACCTCTGTATTGTATGGATTTCTTCTAGTGCTGTTGTTCATGATCGTGTTTTATCGCGTTTTTGGCGCGGTCGCTAGCTTCGCACTGGTACTTAACTTGGTTATTATCGTTGCCGTATTATCGCTATTGCAAGCAACCTTAACCTTACCCGGTGTGGCCGGTATGGTACTAACTGTGGGTATGGCCGTGGATGCCAACGTGTTGATTTTTGAACGTATTCGTGAAGAGATACAAGCCGGTTCAGCACCGCAAATCTCGATCCATCGAGGTTACGATAACGCTTTTTCAACTATTATCGACGCCAATTTAACCACCCTGATCGCCGCGCTAGTGTTGTTCAATTTCGGTACTGGCCCAATTCAAGGTTTTGCTATTACTCTGAGTATTGGCATTGTCACCTCGATGATTACAGCGATCTTCGTATCTAGAATTTTAGTAAACCTGTTCTATGGCGGTCGTCGCTTAGACTCATTGTCAATTTAGAGTAGAGAAGATCTGACATGCAATTATTTAAAAAACAAACGTCGATTAATTTTATTGGCCTGCGCAAGTTCGCTTTTATTATTTCCGTAGTTTTTCTTATAGCGAGTTTTTATTCGTTGTCTACCAAAGGTTTGAATTATGGCATCGATTTTTCCGGCGGTACTAAACTAGAGTTGACCTATACGCAGGACGTGTCTGTGCTTGGTATGAGAGCGACCCTAGCGTCTAGCGGTTACCCAGAGGCAGTGGTGCAACACTTCGGTAGTAATAAAGATGTGTTGGTTCGTATTCCATTGTCTGCAGAGAATAGCGACGCCAAAGTAAGTGACGATGTGGTTAAAATTTTAGCCGCGTCAGAAGTCGGTGCTGGTGAAGTTCGTTCGGTTGAATTTGTCGGCCCAACGTTCGGTAAAGAACTGTTTGAGAAAGGTATTTTGGCCTTGGTCTACGCCATCATCGGGGTCATGATTTACGTTGCCTTTCGCTTCGAATGGAAGTTCTCTCTTGGTTCAGTAGTGGCCCTTGTTCACGACGTCATTATTACCGTTGGTTTGTTTTCAATCTTACAGCTTGAGTTCACTTTACCAGTATTAGCCGCTCTGCTGGCAGTGATCGGCTACTCGTTGAACGATACTATTGTCGTATTTGACCGTATTCGAGAAAATTTTCGTAAGCTTCGTGATAGCGAAACCGAAGCAACCATGAATGTATCGATCAATCAGACCCTACCAAGAACAATTTTGACCTCATTGACGACATTGCTAGTGTTGATCGCATTGTATTTTTACGGTGGCGATGCGCTAAACGGTTTTGCAGCAACGCTGATTATCGGTGTTTTGATTGGTACTTATTCATCTATTTTCGTTGCTAGTCCGGCGGTACTCGCACTTGGTGCGAAGGCTGAAGACTTACTGGTCGAAATAGTCGATAAGGAAGGTGCTGACCAGCCAGAGCAACCCTACGCGCCCTAAACGCTAACCATGGCGCTTAAGGCCGAGAAAGAATTTTAAAATTTTTCACGGAGTAATCCTCTCATGTTCAAAAAAAGCGACACTATTGCAAACGTAGACCCGGAACTTTGGAGTGCCATTGTTGATGAAAATACACGTCAAGAAGAGCACATCGAATTAATCGCATCTGAAAACTATGCCAGCGCGGCGGTAATGCAAGCACAAGGCACCAAGCTGACTAACAAGTACGCTGAGGGTTATCCTGGCAAACGTTATTATGGCGGTTGTGCTCATGTTGACGTTGCTGAAGACTTAGCTATTTCGCGTCTAAAAGAATTGTTTGGCGCAGACTATGCCAATGTTCAGCCGCATTCTGGCTCGTCGGCTAACATCGCGGTTTATCAGGCGGTTTTGAAACCTGGCGAAACAGTGCTAGGGATGAGCCTAGACCACGGTGGTCATTTGACTCACGGGGCTAAGGTTAACTTCTCTGGTCGACTGTATAACTCGGTACAATATGGCTTAGTCGAAGCAACTGGTGAAATTGACTATGAGCAAGTTGAAGCCCTAGCGCTTGAACATAAGCCGAAAATGATCATTGCCGGTTTTAGTGCTTATTCGCGAGTTGTCGATTGGCAGCGCTTTCGTGATATATCCGATAAAGTCGGTGCCGTAATGATGTGTGATATAGCACATGTTGCTGGTCTGATTGCAGCAGGCCTGTACCCGAGCCCAGTTCAAATTGCGGATGTATGCACCACCACTACCCATAAAACACTGCGCGGCCCTCGTGGTGGCGTGATTATGGCAAAGGCAAATCCCGAATTGGAAAAAGCCCTCAACTCGCGCGTTTTCCCGGGCACTCAAGGCGGCCCGTTAATGCACGTTATTGCGGCCAAAGCCGTCGCGTTCAAAGAAGCCTTACAACCAGAATTCAAAGACTATCAGCAACGTACCTTGGATAACTCAAGGGCACTTGCTGCCGGTTTAATGGCGCGTGGTTATACGCCTGTCTCTGGTGGTACAGACAACCATTTGAGCCTCATCAGCCTGGTTGAAAAAGGTATTACCGGCAAAGCCGCTGAAGCGGCTTTGGGTGCAGCGAATATCACGGTCAATAAAAATAGTGTTCCAAGCGACCCGCAAAGCCCATTTGTAACCAGCGGTATTCGTATCGGTACGCCAGCGATCACCACACGTGGCTTTGGCTTAGCGGAAATGGCAACACTTGCCGACTGGATGGCCGATGTTATGGACTCTGTTCAGCAAGACGGTAGTTTTGATTCGAGTGTCGCCAGTCGAGTGAAAACCGAAGTGTTAGCGCTTTGTAAGGGCTTTCCGGTTTACGATTTTTCTGATTAATCGCTATTGAGCCGCTACTAAAAACTACTATGAGCGAGCGTTACTAAATGCGTTGTCCTTTTTGTCAAAATGATGACACCCGTGTAATTGATTCTCGTTTAACTGAGGATCGAGACGCGGTGCGCCGGCGACGTTCGTGCGAATCCTGTGGTGAACGTTTTAGTACCGTAGAGCAGGCCAGCTTGAAGCTTCCCTACATCGTTAAATCTAACGGTGATAGGGAGCATTATGATGAATTGAAGGTAGCACGTGGCTTAGAACGTGCGCTGGAGAAGCGACCGGTTGACTCAGACCAGATAGAGCATATTTTACATCGCATTAAGCACAAGCTGTTGACTAGTGGTGAACGCGAGGTAAACGCGCTTGAAATTGGTGAGTTAGTGATGGATGAACTACGTGAAGTTGATCAAGTTGCTTACGTTCGTTTTGCTTCGGTATATCGTTCATTTCAAGACGTTGACGCGTTTAGTGATGAAATTAAACGCTTACAACAGCAAACTTTGCATGATCGCCGTACCAAGCGTGCCAAAGCACAGGCTGATGTTAATAACGGTAAACCACATAAACGTTAAGTCACTAGTGTAGTATCTCCCGAATGAGTAATTCCCAAGCCTTTACGTCAAACCCCGCCGATTCTTCAGAGCCAAGTTCTGAGGACCAAAATTTTATGCAGCGTGTGTTGGACTTGGCCGTGATGGGGGAAAGGTCAACTCAGCCTAACCCGATGGTTGCCTGCGTCATTGTAAAAGATGGGCAGGTCGTAGGCGAAGGTTTTCATCAGACGGCCGGCGAGTTACATGCCGAACGGCTTGCGTTACAACAAGCTGGCGCACAAGCTCGCGGAGCAACCGCTTATGTCAACTTAGAGCCTTGTTGCCATCAAGGCCGAACGCCACCTTGTACCGACGGGTTGATAGACGCGGGCATCAGTCGGGTAGTTGCCGCCATGCGAGACCCTAATCCGTTGGTTGAGGGGGGTGGTTTCGAGTTATTACAGGGCGCCGGGATCGAGGTTGAATCAGGGGTGCTCGAAGCTCAAGCGCAATGGTTGAATCGAGGTTTCGTTAGTCGGATGACACGAAAAAAACCTTGGGTGTTGCTTAAGTCAGCTGCCACCTTAGACGGTCGAACAGCGGCTTATGATGGTGAAAGTAAATGGATTACCAGCGCACAAGCTCGAGAATCGGTACAAACATTACGTGCATCATGCTCGGCGATAGTCACCGGCATAGGCACTGTACTCGCCGATGATCCGCAGATGAATGTGCGATTAGATAATCAACAGCGTCAGCCAATGCGGGTGGTGTTGGATAGTAAGTTGCAGATGCCGCTCGAGGCACGAATTATCGGCGCAGATCAAAATTTGATAATATTTACCGTATCTCAGGATCTACAGAAGGCCGGCGCATTAATCGAGGCAGGAGCAGAAGTGGTGCACTTAGAGGCTAACTCTGTTGGTCAACTAGATTTACAGCAGGTTTTAGAGGAG
>JBLHXJ010000176.1:0-6283 GCA_047629535.1 Arenicella sp.
CTATTACCTATAGCAAACCATGTCTGAATCACTGCAACTACTTATCGGCGGAAACGGCCAACAAACTGTCTTTATGAACGCCAGCATGGCCAATCGCCATGGCATGGTCGCCGGCGCGACGGGCACCGGCAAAACCGTAACGCTACAGATCTTAGCCGAAAATTTTTCAAAGATTGGCGTACCAGTATTTCTGGCTGACGTGAAAGGTGACGTTTCAGGTGTCGGCAAAGCTGCAAAGCCGCATCCAAAGATCGATGAACGCATCAATACAATTGGTATTAAAGACTACCAAATGAACCCTAGCCCAGTGGTCTTCTGGGATTTATTTGGTAAAAAAGGTCACCCTATTCGCACCACCGTGAGCGAAATTGGCCCACTACTGCTTGCTAACTTACTCGAGCTAAATGATACCCAGACAGGTATCTTGTATTCGTGTTTCAAAATCGCTGATGACCAAGGCATGCTTATTCTTGACTTGAAAGATCTTCGCTCAATGCTAATTTGGATGGGTGACAATCGAGCTAAGCTAAAGTCCGAGTATGGTAACGTCTCAACCGCCAGTATTGGCGCCATTCAGCGTGGCTTGCTAGTACTTGAAGAACAAGGGGCGGAATTTCTGCTCGGCGAGCCAGCCATTGAGCTGCAAGATTTAATGAGTCAAGATTTCTCGGGTCGAGGTGTTATTAGCATCTTAGATGCCAGCAAACTGATTCAAAGTTCACCAAAACTTTATTCTACTTTCCTTCTATGGTTACTGTCAGAGCTGTTCGAGACCTTGCCCGAAGTCGGCGACGCCGAAAAACCTAAATTTGTGATGTTTTTCGATGAAGCTCATTTACTCTTCGATGACGCGCCGAAAGTACTGGTCAAGAAAATCGAGCAAGTTGTGCGTTTGATTCGCTCAAAGGGAGTAGGTATCTACTTTATTTCTCAAAGTCCGTTAGACATCCCTGAAGAAATATTGGGTCAGCTGGGTTTAAAGATACAACACGCACTTAGAGCGTTCACCCCTAAAGATCAGAAAGCGGTGCGTACGGTTGCCGGAACCTTCAGAGCTAACCCGAATATCGACACCGGTACGGTCATTACGGAGCTTGGTGTTGGAGAAGCACTTGTGAGCACACTTGACGAAGAAGGCATTCCAACTCAGGTAGAGCAAATTTTAATCCGTCCGCCGGAATCGCGAATCGGCTCGATGAGCAGCACCGAGCGTCAAGAGCAAATTGGCCGTTCACCTTACAGAGGTCGCTACGACAAACCTCTCGACCGTGAATCGGCGCATGAAATGTTAATCAAACGCGCCGAGAAAAATGCCGCCCAGGAAGACGCTATCGAAAGAGAAGAACAAGCCCGCGAGGCGGCCGAAAAAGCGGCCAAACCGCGCAGAAAATCAACCAGACAAACCCCAACCGAAGCATTTGTCGCCAGCGCTGCGCGCTCAATTGGCTCGCAATTAGGCCGTCGACTGATTCGCGGGATTCTGGGTTCACTATTTAAGGGCTAGGCGGTTAACGACAATATACTCGTAAAAGCCGCTTTTTATACTGTGAAACCCGACTAAAACTGTTTTTCAAGCCCATTAGATGGGCTATAATCAGCCCGATTTAAAACTCAGTCGAAAGCAGTTTAAAGACCCAAAATTGGCCAGATTGGTTGTTATATTAGACCAATGCAGGTAACCCATATTATTGTCGCTACAACTGATAGCCACTTATTATTTTAGAGAACAAAAGGTACACCAATGAGCGAAGAGCAAATGAACGATTCAACGTTTGGCCGTCTATTTATCATCATGATTATTGTCATGACGGTGATGGCTATCATAATAGCTGTAATAGCTTCTTTAGCTTCGGGTGACGTGAACACTAGATTGGATGAACGCAGTGAGCTTGAAAACACTCAAGCGACCGCCGCGCGTATCGCTCCGGTTGGCAAATTTTCAGCGACTACGGTTGCTGCAGCGCCAGTTGTTGCATTAGTTATGTCAGTCGAAGATATGTACACAAGTTGCGCTGCATGCCATGCAACTGGCGCAGCCGGCGCTCCAATTACCGGCGATGTTGGTCAATGGGCTAGCCATATTGCTAAGGGTGCCGACACTCTCTATGTAAACGCTATCAATGGTATCAATGCCATGCCTGCTCGCGGCGGCAATGCATCACTTACCGACGACAATATTAAAGCCATTGTTGACTACATGATAGAGCAGTCTAAGTAATCGGTAGTCACCAACGTTTTAATCGCTACTGCATTATTAGCGATTAAAACGCAGCCGGCTAAAAGCGAAGGCTTAGCTGCTAACGTGGAAAACCATGGTTGATCTGAGCGATAGCGCTGGTTCAGCGACACTCCTAGCTTAGCAAGCTTAAAAGCCGCCTAAGTGGGCGGCTTTTTCATGCTTGGCGGGCGAACCCAAAAAATCAAACCTATTGATGTTTAGGTTCATAAACTGTCGGTTAAAAGCCCTTCCAAGCATACTAGAGTTAACAATTTTGATCTCTGTAGTGAGGATTATTGCTCTACGCCACTCTATTGTAATAGGATGTCTAAGTACTAGAAGCTGAATCAAGCGAAATCTAGTTTCAAATTAAAATAATAAATCAACCAAAGGTTACTATGAGTCTTGCTAATAAGGTACTAATTGCGCTTCTTCTGGGCATTGCCGCGGGTGGGGCACTGAACGTGTCGGGCTTAACAGAAAACGCGTTTGTCGACCAAAATATTATAAATGGCCTATTTCTACTTGGCGGAAAATTGTTCGTCAATGCGCTAAAAATGTTAGTCGTCCCGTTGGTACTATTCTCATTGATTCCAGGCATTGTCGGGATCGGCGACATACGACTATTAGGCAAAATAGGAACCAAATCATTTGCTCTTTATATCGCCACCACAGCGATCGCTATCACGACGGCAATCACCTTCGCTGTTATTTTTGGAATTGGCACCGAAATGACGATTCCATTTGAAGCCAGCTTCGAGGGCAAGCAAGCGGCGTCGAGTACCTTAGACATCCTCATCGGAATTGTCCCGTCGAATATCTTTGAGGCCATGGTCGAAGCTAAAATGCTGTCGATTATTTTCTTCTCAATTTTCTTTGGTATCGCCTTATTATCCATATCGAAGGAAGCGCCAGATGTGGTTAATTTTATCGAGCAAGTTAGCAAAGTCATTATGCGTATGGTTGATATCGTTATGTGGTTTGCTCCTATAGCGGTGTTCTGTTTGGTCGGTAAAGCCATAGCAGATTTGGGTTTTGACTTAGTACAGCAGCTTGCAGGCTATTTCTTAGTGGTTATGTTCGCCCTACTCTTCCATGCCTTTGTAACGCAAATGGCGATCTTGAAAATATTCACTGGCTTGAATATCAGAATATTCTTAAACAAGATGAGAAACGCCCAGTTATTTGCTTTCAGCACATCCAGCTCTGGAGCAACTATTCCGGTCACATTAAGAACCGTCCAGCAACGCCTAGGAGTTGATCGCGCAGTGTCATCTTTTAGCGTCCCGTTTGGTGCAACCATTAATATGGACGGCACCGCCATGATGCAGGGTGTAGCGACGGTTTTTGTCGCCAACCTATATGGCGTAGAGCTCGGCTTAATAGGCTATGTAACGGTAGTTGTGACGGCCGTATTAGCCTCAATCGGCACCGCTGCCGTGCCATCGGTAGGCTTAGTGATGCTAACCCTGGTGTTTAACCAAGTTGGCCTACCGGTTGAAGCGATTGGCATCATCATTGGTGTTGATAGATTAATTGATATGACCCGCACAGCGGTCAACGTTACCGGTGACGCGGTGGTAACGGTAATCGTCGCTAAGAGTGAGGGCAGGATAGATCTCGATGTATACAACGACCCCGATGCCGGTTTGGTCGAAGAAATTCATATCGATGAGCAAGCCGCCTAAAACTTCAAACGGCGGTCCAAAAAGTAAACAATAAAAAAGCGAGCTGCTAAGCTCGCTTTTTTATTTACTAACCTTGAGAAAGATCAAATTCCTAGAAGAATCAAGATCTCCAAGGATCTCCTAAATGCCTAAAGAACCATAAGAGTCCTGAATTCGCTCTAAGGCAATCATCATCGCCGCGGTTCGCAAGTCTGGAATTCGCGGATCGCTATGCCACTTTTTACTTATTACTTGGTAGCCTTCACGCATAACATCATCCAAACCAGAGCGAACCAAATCTAACTCGCTTGGACCTTCGATGATTTTTTCCAAATGCTTAGCTGGGAACTGCGAGCCAACCATTTCTTCGATTGCCTCGACCATATGCAAGGTTTGCTTTTCGTGTTGGCGGCGCTGCATTCGACCAAAACGAATATGGCTCAGATTCTTAACCCATTCAAAATATGAGACCGTCACACCACCGGCATTGGCGTATAGGTCAGGGATAATCAAACACCCCATATCCCTGAGCATCTCATTCGCCGAAAAGGTTATCGGGCCATTCGCAGCTTCGATTACGATATTGGCTTTAATATCACGTGCATTAGCACTGGTAATCACACCTTCCATCGCCGCTGGAATAAAAATGTCGCAGTCCATTGTTAGAACACTTGCCGAGTCAGGCGTATAACCTTTATAACCCTTTACACCGCCGTTCTCATGAATATGTTTATGTAAGCCATCGACGTCAATCCCTCTGTCATCAACAATAGCGCCATCTCGCTCCATCACGCCAACAATAATAGCGCCGTCCTCTTGAGATAAAAACTGTGCTGCATGGTAGCCCACATTACCCAAGCCTTGAACCACAATACGCTTGCCGTCTAACTTACCCGATAAGCCAGCCCACTTAATATCGTTAGGGTGGCGAAAAGCCTCCTGCAAAGCATACTGAACACCCCTACCAGTGGCTTCAACACGGCCACGAATACCGCCCTTACTGACTGGCTTACCCGTCACGCAGGCCCAACTATTGAGGTCCGAAGGGTAAAGTCTTTTATACTCATCCGCCATCCACGCCATCTCACGTTCGCCTGTCCCCATATCTGGAGCCGGCACATTTTGTGCTGGGCTAATCAGTGAGCGTTTAGCTAACTCCTGAGTGAAACGCCGCGTAATACGCTCAAGCTCATGCTCTTCCCATTCACTAGGGTCGATCACCAACGCGCCCTTGGAACCACCAAACGGCGCCTCTACTAAGGCGCATTTATAGGTCATCAGTGCCGCCAGTGCCTCCACTTCGTTTTGGTCCGCATGTGGTGAATATCGAATACCACCCTTTACCGGCTCGCGATGCTCGGAATGCACCGAGCGATAACCAGTAAATGTAAATAGCCTATTTCGAAGGCGCACACCAAAGCGAACCGTGTAGGTTGAATTGGCAACTTTAATTTTGTGCCGTAAATCGTCTGAAAGGCCAACTAGTTCAGCCGCTTGGTCGAACATTTTTTCGACCGACGATAAAAATGTTTCAGTTTGTTTTGTCATCTCTCCTCCCCAGATAGATGAGTAGTGTTAAATAGACTTCTAACTTATTGTTTTTATAAATTGTGCAAACGCGGCCAACGCACCATGGGTGGCTGGATGATTGTCAATTGTCATTAAACTTTTACTCCCTAAACCGCCGTTGTACAAGTCATATATTCGCTGCGAATCAAATTCCGTCTCCATATCTAAATACGAGGTGGATAACCGCAATGTATGCGTCTGCGCAGGTATGCCAAAGTCACTTCCTGGCAATGTGGCAATGTGATACTCACTCAGCAAGTGATTGGCTAGCTCCGCGGCGTTGCTAATACCCAATTTATTTAGCCCCACTCGATATTGATCAAAGTTTGCAGCTATGTAAAAACCACCCTGAGCACGGGTGCAACGAATGCCAAGTTTGATCAATTCAGCTCGAATAAAACGGCTGCGTATGCCGTGTATCTCACGACAGTCTGCCACGTACTGCTCGACATCGTCGTACTCTTGGTACGCCGCGATAGCCGCATACTGAATCGGCGCTGATACTCCCGACCAAGTCTCACTGGCAAATACGACCATCTTCTGTAACAACTGCTTGCCAAGTTCTGTATCGGGAAAGAGAGCCACGCCGACACGCCAGCCGCCAATCGACAAATGCTTACTCAAACCACCGAATACAAAGGTGCCTTCAGGGTAATATTTTGCAATTGAGACATGTTCAGTATCACCATGGCAAACCTGAAACTAAATTTCGTCACTCAACACCCAAATATCGTTCGCTCGGCAGTAGCTGGCAAGTTCCTTAAGAAAATCATCACTCATCACCTCGCCGCTAGGATTGTTTGGGCTGTTGATGATCAATAACTTACAG
>JBLHXJ010000177.1:0-6222 GCA_047629535.1 Arenicella sp.
CTACTTTCTAATATTGTTCACGGCGACTAAAATTCCGCACCGTCGGCTGATATTAATGATCTTATCTGCGGTGCTGCTTGTTGCGTCAATTGGCTTAACTATTTGGTACATCACCGATAAGTATGCGGGTTTAATTGAAATAGCGCGGGCCTCAGGTAAAGATGTTCACAACGTATTTGACTTATTTATACTCAACACACAGGAAGAGTTAGGTGGTGCCGAGCTAACGACTTGGAACTATTTAGGCGTTATTCTCACTAACCTTGGCAGTGTCGCCTACGAGCTTATTCGTCGGATGGCGGTGTTTTACTTCTTTTTCGCCCTTTATGCATACATTAAAAATATAGGTTTTAAAAATCAGCTTATAAAACGCGTTTGGTTAGTCTATGTACTTTCTAATCTGTGCCTATTGGTGGCTTATAGTGTCTACAACAACTTCTTGGTAAGCCGCTACACTATGGCCTCAGCACTAACACTTTTACTGCTGTCGCCATTTGTCATTGACCGCATGCTGAATGGCTTCAAAAGCTTTAATCTTACCAAGCGAGGCATTGCCATCTTCGCTATCTTGCTAATGACGGCTACCTCGGTAGAAGGCTTAGATGTTAGAACAAAGAAGAGCCATATCAAAGAAACTGGGCTTTGGATAAAACACCATCTGCCCGAGACTTCACATATTTTCAGCAATGATCCGCTTATAATCTATTATGCTGGCCGAGGTCAAAACGATCGACTAAACGATGCCTACACTACCCTGCAGCTCGAATCGCATATGGACAGCAAGCACATTAATAGTTTTGATTACGTGGCCTTATCGATTAAGCCAAATGACTACCATGAAGATCTTGCAAGGCAAACACTTTGGTACAATCACGGTGCGCCCAAGAAGATAATTAACGGGGTTGGGGAGCGAAGAGTCTTTATCTTCAAAATTCGCAAGAACCATCCATAGGAAGCGAAGCAAATGACTACTCGTCGACAGATATTGCGTTATCTAGGGTTTTCGGCACTAGGCGTTACCGGCTTGGGCCTGAGTGCCTACAGCTATCAACGTGGAATACGCCTGCCAACGCTGCATTGGGATCCATTGGCGATTAGCACACAGTTTCACATTGAAGCCATTGAGAAATCATCTGGTGTCGATTTAATACAAACCCCATTGCTCAATACGGCCGGGCAACAGAGCTTTGATGCCAGCTTCAGAGCATTTTCGCCACAGCCCAGCTTAGAGCTGCAATGTGAAGCACCGTGCAAGCTCCTTATTACAATATCCAACATTGCTCCAGAGGCGCTTCTTAGCCACTCTACGGGCACGCTGACTATTAACGAGGCATCGGATAAAACTAAGCGCACGCTAAGCATTGAAGCCGAATCGAAAAGCAAAATTTCGTTGCAATGGACATTACCAGAAGTCAGCGAATATACCTTTGCATCAATTGGTGATACCGGTGGCGATAAAGAGTTAGCTTGGTGCATTGAACGAGCACATGCTCTGGGCGCGAAGTTTCTTTTACACTTAGGTGACTTCAACTACCAAGAGGGCGACTATCAGCGCTCCATCGACGCATTTAACAACGCTCCCTTGCCGGTCTATGTGAGTATTGGCAATCACGACCATCACAATAATGGCGCAATATATAAGCGTTTTATGCATGAAATTGGGCCGTTGAATAACGTCTTTAGTATCGGTAAAACTCGGTTTGTAAATATTGATACCGCCGCCAATATTCTGCCCTATGGTGCTGGCTCACGCGGTGAGCTGCTTGAGCTGATGACGCATGACAATAATTATACCGATACCGTTGCGTTTACTCATCGACCGCTGCACGACCCAGAACAAGGCAGCCATCATGACATGGGCAGTACCGGTGAGCGAGATTGGCTGATAAGCTCACTAAAAAAGGTAAACGCGAAAACACTTTTGAGCGGTCATATCCATATATATGACCGCAGCGACTTTGATGGCATTGACAACATCATTGCCGGACAAGGCCTGGGCCACCAAGACTTATTAATCAATGGCGACGCATCAAAAATGATTCTAGGGCATGTTGATAGCTCTGGAGCGGTGCGCTACACAGCCGAGCCTTTAGCAATGCCGATGGAGGCACACTGCCATCCGCGAGTAGACCCGGTAAAATACAGTTTACGAGACGGTGAGCATGACGCGATTCTAGACATTCTCGAAAAAGCCTGCGAAACCTGATTGCCTTGTTGGGCCATCGCTCTAGACTAAGCATAAAAAAAGAGCATCGCTGTAACAGCGATACTCTTTTTAACAAGCTATGCAGCCTAACAACGATGACGATGTTAGGCCTTTACTAGCGCTTCATCGATCCAAAAAACTCTGAATTAGCTTTAGTTGCTTTAAGCTTATCGAGCAAAAATTCGATCGCATCAGATTCGCTCATCGGGTGCAGCAACTTGCGTAAAACCCATACTTTTTGCAGCTCTTCGGGGTCCATTAACAACTCTTCGCGACGAGTTGATGATTTATTCACAACAATCGACGGGTAAATACGCTTTTCGGCAATCTTACGCTCCAAGTGTACTTCCATGTTGCCCGTACCTTTAAACTCTTCGTAGATGACTTCGTCCATTTTAGAACCAGTTTCGATCAACGCAGTGGCTAGAATAGTTAGGCTGCCGCCTTCTTCGATATTACGAGCAGCACCGAAGAAACGCTTCGGGCGTTGCAAGGCATTTGCATCTACACCGCCAGTTAAAACCTTGCCTGATGCTGGTGCCACGGTGTTATAGGCGCGCGCAAGACGAGTAATCGAGTCCAGTAAAATAACGACGTCTTTTTTATGCTCGACTAAACGCTTAGCTTTTTCGATCACCATTTCAGCAACTTGTACGTGTCGTGCCGCAGGTTCATCAAAGGTTGATGATATAACTTCGCCGCGCACAGTGCGCTGCATCTCAGTTACTTCTTCTGGGCGCTCATCGATCAACAACACCATTAACTCAACATCTGGGTTATTAGCGGTGATTGCCTGAGCAATTTGTTGCAGCATTACCGTCTTGCCGCTTTTCGGTGACGAGACAATCAAACCGCGCTGACCTTTGCCAAGCGGTGCGATTAGGTCAATCACTCGGCCGGTTAAATCTTCCGAAGTGCCGTTTTCCTGCTCTAACTTCATGCGCTTATTCGGATGTAGCGGCGTTAGATTTTCAAACAGAATTTTATTTCGAGCTTCTTCAGGAGTTGAGCCATTAATAGTTTCAACTTTCAGTAAGGCAAAATAGCGTTCCGAGTCTTTCGGCGGGCGAACCAGACCAATAACCGTATCACCGGTACGTAAATTGAAACGACGAATCTGACTTGGCGATACATAAATATCATCAGGACCCGCTAAGTATGAGCTATCTGCAGAGCGTAAAAAACCGAAGCCGTCTTGCAGAATTTCTACTACGCCCCCGCCTTCAATATCTTCGCCTTGCTTGGCAAGAGACTTAAGAATAGTGAAAATTTGGTCTTGCTTACGCATACGGCCAAGGCCGTCTAGCTCCATAGAGCGCCCGATTTCTGTTAGTTCGGTAGCGGTTTTCTTTTTAAGATCGGTTAAAGATGCTGACATAGTGCTTAATGATTTTTAGTGGAGTTATTAGCAGATGAAGTGTCTAGATGAACAACTAACACTTCATGAATTATCAAACCCAAGTGTTTTCATCTTAATGGAAATGGTCGAGAGCAAGTCTTTGCTCTGCATCCTTCAATTAGGATACTAAACTGACGCTTTAGCCAATCGCAATTACAAACAACTAATTGAATTTAGCTGGCCGGTACCGGCGCGCTGGGAAACTTTTTTTGGAAAAACGATTCGGCGACTGCGAATCTATAGAGACAATATCACGCTACTTGGTTCAATGTCTAGCGGATTAAAGCCAGCATGCTTGCAAGCCACTTGGCTATTGGTAGAGCACGAGGGCGATCCTGTTAAAAGCTTGCAGTGGCGCACAATCCAAGCATGCACCACGGCCTCGACGGCAGATCCAAATTAGATATTTTCGTCGATGAATGCAGTTAATTGAGACTTAGACATAGCGCCAACCTTAGTCGCGGCAACGTCGCCCTCTTTGAACAACATTAGAGTAGGAATGCCTCGAATACCAAATTTTGGCGGAGTGTTTGGGTTGCTGTCTATATCAAGCTTAGCAACAGTTAACTTGTCGCCGTATTCGGCGGCTACTTCTTCTAAAATTGGAGCCAACATCTTGCACGGGCCACACCATTCTGCCCAGTAGTCAACAAGTACAGGCTTGTCAGCCTTTAATACGTCTGATTCAAAGCTAGAATCGGTGATCTCAACGGTGTTTTGGGACATAACTTATTCGCCTATTTATTTGGAAATTAGGGTATAGTGTGCGGATTATTTTGCATATTGCAAGTACAAAAATTCTGGAATTGGTCTTCGACTAATATCACCGTTCGAATCTCAGCGAATGATTGCTTTATAACAGTCAACTGATAGACGAATAATGATTATCGCGCACATCGCATGACGCCAGTTCAACCCAAAATAGCCGTACCGAGGATCTCTCGCAGCTTGTTTCTGCCGATAACGTTCAGCAGCGCCGCATTGTAGCGATCACAGACAACCCTTCCTAGGGCTAACTTATTTAGTGTTCATAAAATCATGACCGATAAACATTTAAGCGATACTCGATTTTCCGAGTTAGACATTCATCCAGACGTTCAAAAAGGCATCGATGACATTGGCTTCGAGTTTTGCACGCCGATTCAAGCGATCTCATTACCGATTGCCCTACAAGGCAAAGACGTCAGTGGTCAAGCTCAAACGGGCACCGGTAAAACCGCAGCGTTTTTGATTGCATGCTTTCATAAGCTATTGAACGAAGAACGTAAAGAATCGAAAAAGAAGAACCCGATTCGCGCCTTGGTTGTTGCTCCTACTCGCGAATTAGCAATTCAAATTCATGAAGACGGCAAAAAATTAGTCGAGCATACAGGCCTAAAAATGGCGTTGGCCTACGGCGGCACTGATTACGAAAAGCAGCGCAGCCATATTGAGTCTGGTGTTGATATATTAATCGGCACCCCAGGGCGCATCATTGACTATTTCAAACAAGGCGTATTTGCACTCGACGCTTTGGAAGTAATTATTCTTGATGAAGCTGACCGCATGTTCGATCTAGGCTTTATCGCCGATATTCGCTACTTGTTTCGAGCCATGCCTGAGCCCAGCGAACGCTTAAACTTATTGTTCTCGGCTACCTTGTCGGCGCGCGTTGGCGAACTCGCCTACGAGCACATGAGTGAACCAGAGGTGGTCAAGATTGAAGCGGAGATAACCGGTGACCGAATCACCGAAATCGCTTACATGCCCTCGAATGAAGAAAAAATACCGTTATTGATGGGTCTATTGCAACAAGCCAATAACGAGCGCTGCGTGGTATTTATTAACACCAAACACATGGCTGAAAAAATTGATGCTTGGTTAACAGCAAACGGGTTCAAATGCGCCATGCTGTCGGGCGACGTACCACAGAAGAAACGTGAAACACTATTGCAGCGGTTCAAAGACGGCGACGTTAATGTATTGATAGCAACCGATGTTGCCGCACGCGGCTTGCATATCCCTGATGTGCATTTCGTGGTTAACTTTGACCTCCCCGGCGATGCCGAAGACTATGTTCACCGTATTGGCCGAACCGCTCGTGCTGGAGCCAGTGGCACAGCAATGAGTTTGATTTGCGAAACCTATGCGATGAACATCATGGACATCGAACAGTTCATCGACCACACCATTCCGGTTGAACGCGACATTGCTGAGCTAATGTTTAAGGATGCGGTAGTTCCAGATTTATCTAACCTCAGATCAAACCGCAAGAAAGATAGCCGCGGCAGACCCGCCGCTAAAAGAGACGGCAAGCCTTCCGGCGGGCGCGGCGCCAAGCCGACTCGTGATGGCAAACCTAGCCGCGACACTAAATCCAGTCGCGACACTAAACCAAGTCGTGACGGCAAGCCCAGTCATGCCTCAGACGCTGAAGAAAGTCGCGGTGATCGTGAGCGTCGCGAAAAAGGCAATCCAAATAGAATGCCTAAACAGCAGCCCGAGCCTTCTAGTGAGCCAGTGCAGTCACCAGAAGAACGCGAAGCGGCTAAATTAGCCGCCTTCGAAAAGCGTAACAGCGAGCCGCAAAAGGCGCCTCGCATTCCATTGCGTGGTCGCCGCGGACAAGAAGTTCCAG
>JBLHXJ010000178.1:0-6135 GCA_047629535.1 Arenicella sp.
ATATCAAAATTTATCCAGTCTCCTTCAGGTAAGTAAAACTCGACCGTACCAAGCGGGTCAAAGCAAGGGATTACCAATAGGTCGTCGCCAAACATAAATTGATTTTCAAACGCCCAAGACTGTTTTTCATTGGGTAAGGCAATCACCATAGGCCGCTGAACCGGCAGACTTTGCTCGACCGATTGGCGCATGGTTTTTTGTAGATAAGCTTGTAAACGATAGCGTAAATCCAGCGCCTGCATCACCGCCTCATTAGCCGCATCAGAATACGACCATGGCTCGCGAGGGCCGATGCCATGCAAGCGATAATGCGCGGAAAATACCGCCGCTTGAGCCCAACGAACATAAAGCGCATCATCGCGCGTGTCTTTGTAAAAGCCGCCAATATCGGTGGCGTAAAATGGGCCACCTGAAAGCCCCCAAGAGAGGCCTCCACGAATATTACCAATCATGCCTTCCCAGTCAGCTTGAGGGTCACCGCCCCATTGGCTATTAAAGCGCTGACAGCCGGTCCAGGCTACTCGGCTGAACAAAAACGGGCCATTCTTTGAATATTTTTCGGCAGCCTCATAAACGCATCGATTGTAGAGAAAGCCATATACGTTATGTAAATTGTCACCAGTCTCGCCATTATAAGCCAACATATTATTGTCTTCTAATTGCTCACCAAAATCAGACTTGATCATGTCGATGCCAATATCAAACAGAGCTTTGTGCGCTTGCTTCCAGTACTCGTAGGCATCTGGGTGGGTAAAGTCGACAATACCGGACTTGGGCAGCGGCGATAGCACGTCGCCGAATGCCTGTTGGTCCCAATCGTATAAATAGGTTTCGCCGTTACGTTTATCTTTTAAGAACCAACCGTTTTGATCGAACGTTTTGAAGAGGTCATGCTTGACTGAAATTAAAGGGTATTCCCAAATACAGATTTTAAAACCCAGCTCTTTAAGTTCATCTAGCACCGGTTTAGGCTCTGGCCAGCGGGACTTATCCCATTGAAAGGCGAAACGTGTGTCCGTGTCTTGCCATGCCCTACCGTCGATGGTGATGATGTCACAGGGCATCTTTCGGTCCCTTACTTGATGCGCGACCTTGAGCAATTCGGCTGGATCTTGGTAGTAGGCTTTAGATAGAATGACGCCCCCGCTCCAATTCGGCGGCATTGATGCTGAGCCGGTTAAATCGGTGTACGAGCGAATTATATCCATACCCCGATTTACTAATTGAGGGCGACTTGAATCCGAGCTAGTTGAATTGTCGTTGTCTGACCCAGCTTGGCTGGCGAACAGAAAAAGATCTAAATAAGGGTCTTCGACCACGGTTATGTAGGCGCGCTGAGACCAGCTGGGGTGGCCGACTGAATGAAGCACAATACTCGGCGTATGACTGAAAACACCCCAGCCTTCCGGGCTCCAGACAAACGGGGTATTTTTATATGAAACCTCGGCGTTAACACCGAGTGCATCACAATTATAAGAGCGGATTAATTGACCACGTTTATTTAGCGCACCCCACTTTTCACCTAAGCCATAGATTGCTTCATTCGACTTAAGATCAACGCTAAAGACCCAACCTTGTGAGGTCTTTGCCAGCGGCGGCACTCGATGACGACGAACAAAGTGACCATCGCTTGGCGACTTGCTAATGAGCCTGCCACTAGCATCGCTCATCACATAAGCGAACGGCGAGTAATCAATCAATAGGCACAAACGACCATCCCTAATGCAGCAACCATGCTCGGTTTTTTCGAGGCTCAGCGGATTCAAGTCTGGCTGCTTGATGATCAATCCATAATCGTAATCTCGGTGAGCCACGCTTCGTAGTCGCACACCCGATGAGCTGAACTCAATCAATAGCTCGCCGTGCGTGGTGCTTAAACACACCTGAGTTGGCTTGCTTAGTAGCGCGTCGCCAACCACCTTGGTGGCCTCGATGTTATTCCAGTCAGGTGTGTTAAATTCGAAAATTTCAGGCGCTGCGACAGATTGAGACACGGTTAAATCCAAAAGTTGATCGACCCTAAGCTTGGGTAAAATTGTTATTAATCATTATTTAAGCGACACCGAATACACAAAATTATCGGTGCTGCAATAAGCCTGACTCCACTCGGCAACCCGACCGTCGATGTTAATACTGGCTCGCTCAGTCATAAGCGCGGGGCTATCAGCAACTAAATTAAGATGCGCGGCAATGTCAGCGGGTAGACTCACCGCCTGTAACTCGTCGCGCACCTCAACAATGCTGATGTTGTATTTTTCCTGATAGAGGGTGTAAAGCGAATTTGGCAGTTCGCGCTCTTTATCTATATCAGGGAAGATAGCTAAGGGCTGCAATACCCTTTCAAAAATCGCCGGTTTGCCGTTGATCGAGCGAATGCGCGTCACTTGAACCAACTCTAACTGTTTATCAAGATTGAGTTTAGTGGTTTCACGCTCAGTTGCCGTGCGTCGCTCAATGTCAATAATTTCGGTTATCGGGATTAAATCTTCGCCGCCCGCTTCACGGTAGCGAAAAAAACGAAACATCGAACTTTCTTGCGTGTGTTCAGACACATAGGTGCCCTTGCCTTGACGCCGAATCAAGATATTTTCGGCTACCAGCTGATTCAAGGCTTTACGAACAGTACCTTGGCTAACACCTAGCTCATCAGCCAAGGCAAATTCACTTGGCAATGCTGCAGCCGGCTTCCAGTAGCCTTCAGCTAAACGAGCAATAAGCCGGTCATAAACTTGCTTGTATAGCGGTTGAAAATTAGCACTTAAACTCATCGTATTAGTCCTGAGTAAACTGGTTCCATCAGCCTTTTAGTGTTTCTTAGGCCGGGTTTTATATCTCGATTGAGTCCGCAGTATAGGGGCGATTTAATAAGCTTGCAGATAACTCTTGCCTTTTCAGGTCTTATATAAGATATAATAATTTTTAAGAGTTTAAACCACGGGATCACTTTATCCCAGCATTTCGATAAATTTAAAAGGTTTTAGGTTATATGTTCCAATCAAACACAATTCCAGCTGTTGGCTTCGGCTTATGGAAAATTGATCCAGCAGATTGTGCTGACCGCGTATATCAAGCAATTGAGCTTGGTTATCGCCACTTTGACAGTGCCAGCGATTATGGTAATGAAAAAGAAGTTGGCGACGGTTTTCGTCGGGCGTTTGACGATGGTCTGTGTAAGCGCGAAGACCTTTGGGTTACGTCAAAGCTTTGGAACACCTATCATGCGCCAGAACACGTTCAGCCCGCGTTAGAGAAAAGCTTAAGTGACTTGCAATTAGACTACCTAGATCTGTACCTGATTCACTTCCCCATTGCCATGGCATACGTGCCTTTTGAGCTACGTTACCCTGCAGGATGGTTTGCCGACCCAGAAGCTGAAAACCCAGGTATGGAATTAGCTAAAGTACCTCTGATAGATACTTGGAAAGCGATGGAAACATTAGTTGATAACGGTCTAGCACACAGAATAGGCGTGTGTAATTACAACACTGGCTTGATGCACGACCTTTTAAGCTATGCGCGAATAAAGCCGGCAATGCTGCAAATCGAATCGCATCCGTACCTCACACAAGAAGCCTTATTGCGACTATGCAATATGAACCAAATTCCGGTTACCGCCTTCTCACCTTTGGGCGCGCTCTCCTACCTCGAGTTAGATATGGCCGAGCAGCAAGAGTCTGTACTCGAGCAAGCCGTGGTGATTGAGGCCGCTAAGCGCTTAGGTAAGACGGCCGCGCAAATCGTGCTGCGCTGGGGAGTTCAACGCGGTACAACGGTGATACCAAAAACCACAAAAGCACACAGAATGACTGAAAATGCAGCGCTATTCGATTTTGAACTCAGTGAACAAGAAATGGTAGCGATCAGCGGCCTCAACAGCAACCGACGATTCAATGACACTGGCGTGTTTTGTGAGGCGGCATTTAATACCTTTCACCCGATCTATAATTAAGCTCAAAAACTGAACGCGATAACGACCCAGCTCTAGAAATTAGCCACTATTTAGGTATTTACAGCATGATTAACTTTCACAAAACTGACGGCCAACTAAACTTCGATGAGAGCGTGTTCCCGAGCATTGTTTTAAATGATGGCAATTTCGAGACCGTGGAAGCCACCAACGCCTGGATTAAACTACACAAAACTGAGCTTGAAACCGAATTAAGTAATTCTGGCGCGCTGCTATTTCGTGGCTTTCCGATAGATAGTGCAGAAACGTTTGATGCTTTTTCGGGCGCCTTTGGCTACCCAAGCTTTACCTATCAAGAATCACTTTCGAACGCGGTGAGAATAAATTTCACCGAACGTGTTTTTACCGCCAATGAGGCGCCAAAAGACGTAGAAATATTTCTTCATCATGAAATGGCCCAAACACCTATCTCACCTGAAAAGCTGTTTTTCTTCTGCAATAGCGCTGCCGAGCAAGGCGGAGCGACGCCAATTTGTCGCTCAGACCAACTATTCAAAGCCATTGAAGCTGAACTCCCTGAATTAGCAAAAGAGTTTAAAAACAAAGGCCTACGATACACTACTCACATGCCATCTAAAAACGATGCCGAATCTGGACAAGGTCGCAGTTGGGCTAGTACCTTGAGCGTAGAAACAAAAGAACAGGCCGAGAAAAAGTTAGCCGAACTTGCTTATGAGTGGCAATGGCAAGACGACGGCAGCTTAAAGGCAATCACCCCGGTACTGCCAGCAGTATTGACCTTGGACGACGGTAAAAACGTGTTTTATAACCAACTGGTTGCCGCCTATATGGGTTGGGCTGGGGTTAGAGACAACCCGTCGAGTGCCTTAGCATTTGGTGATGGCTCAGCGATACCAAAAGCAGGCCTTGAGCGTATTGCCGCGTTATCAGAGAACTACACATTTGACCTGCAATGGCAAGACGGTGATGTGGCCTTACTCGACAACAAGATCACCATGCACGGGCGCCGTCCGTATTCGGGCGAGCGTAAGCGACAAGTTCTGGTTGCTTTGGCCGCTTAGCTTTGCATTTATAAGATAACTCACTTACGACTGAGGCATCTTAACTCACGCCAATCGTTGGGCTAACTCTCAGGCTCGTCTTGCACTTCCTCTTGGCGACGTAAACTGGCGACATAAAAACCATCGGTTCCGGTCAACGCAGGAAAGGTGCGAATCTCATGCCCGTTGTTAATAAAACGTTCGGGGTGTGCGGCAAGAGTCTCAGGAAGATCAAACTCTTCAGCTGAAAACTCAGGGTTATTAGCTAGAAATTTAAGCACTTGCTGCTCGTTTTCTTCCTCTAGCATTGAGCAAGTGGCATATAGCAGTCGACCACCCGGCTTAACCAAACGCTTAGCGCTTTGTAAAATTGATTGCTGCAACTCAACTAAATTGTGCAAACTTTCTTCGGTCAAATTCCAGCGGCTATCTGGGCTTCTGCGCCATGTTCCGGTACCAGTACACGGCGCATCTATGAGCACCGTATCGGCATAGCTGGCATGCTTTTTAACCCACTTATCGTGCTCGGAACTAAGAATGTGAGTACGTACATTGTGTACCCCTGCCCGCTTACTACGCTTGCCGAGTTGCTCTAAACGTTTGGTATGAACATCGCAGGCATAAATTGTTCCTTTGTTTTCCATCATCGCGGCGATAGCCAATGTTTTACCACCAGCACCAGCACAAAAATCAACTATCTTTTGGCCTGCTTTAGCGCCTGTGAGTAAGGCAAGGAGTTGCGATCCTTCGTCTTGAATCTCAAACCAACCTTGCTTGAACGCCGGTAAAGCGAATAACGAAACTCGACTTTCAAAGCGAATCGACCAAGGAGATAAATCGGTTACATGTGAGATGTAGCCGACGTCAGTAAACGCTTGATGCACTGGCGCAATTGAACTTTTAAGCGTGTTTACCCGAATATCAGTAGTCGCTCGCTTATTGGTGGCGATCATCTCTTCTTCAAAACGATCGCCCAGTGCCTTTTCAAGTTTTGGCGCAATCCACTCAGGCACATTGAGCCTCACGTTCAATGGCGCCGCGTCAATAACCGTTAGATCGAGTTCAGCGAAACGCTCTAGCTGACCAGGACGCAAACGTTTTGGGCTGTACTTGTCGCCATCAAAGGTCTCATACAAATCGCCATCATCCATTTTTAATAGCAAAGCC
>JBLHXJ010000179.1:0-6121 GCA_047629535.1 Arenicella sp.
GAGGCTTTTTTATTGCACAGTGGTACCGAGAGTCGGAATCGAACCGACACTCCCGAAGGAACCGGATTTTGAATCCGGCGCGTCTACCAGTTCCGCCACCCCGGCAAACACTGTGGAGCGGGATTATATATGTGTGTTGGGCTAAGTTTCAACGCTTTTGTTAGTTTATTTTAGGCAAAAAAAACGCCACTTAAAAAAGCGGCGTTAAATTAACAAAAAGAAGAGAGAGTTATGAATACAAATACTCATTTATATTTCATGAATCTACTATAGGGGTTGTTAATGCTCATCTACTTCGCTTTAACAGACAGTTAACCAAACTTCATGAAATCAGTTATCGTTGTGGGGTATTTGCAACACCAGTGGTGAGTTTTATACCCTGATATTGCTCGATACCTATATATACGCGAGCTTTTTCAATGTTATTGCAGACCAATCTACGTGTTGTCGCAGTGGTCGCGGTACAATCTTGGGATGAAGTTATCTGTGATTATTCCTAGTTTTAACCGACATGCCGTTGTTGGTCGTGCGATCGACTCGGTGCTGGCGCAAACCTATCTGCGCGGGCGCGACGATTGGGAGTTGATATTGGTCGATGATGGATCAACCGATCAGACTCACGCCTTAGTCTCTGAGCGTTATTTGCAGACCCAGCCTAATGTTTTGTATTTTAGGCAAGATAACCTAGGCGTTAGCGCAGCTCGTAATATGGGAATTCGACGAGCAAACGGAGAGTGGATAGCGTTGTTGGATTCTGACGACCAATGGTTGCCGCATAAGCTAGCGGCGCAGTTCGCATTATTAGAAAGTGGTCAGCACCAAGTGTGCCATAGCGAAGAAATATGGATTCGCAATGGTGTGCGCGTCAATCAAATGAATAAACATAAAAAGTCAGGTGGTTGGATTTTTGAGCGGTGTCTGCCGCTATGCGCGATGTCGCCGTCTTCTATCGTTATTCATAAAAGTGTATTCGAAGCGGTTGGTCTGTTTGATCAATCATTGCCTGCGTGTGAAGATTATGATCTGTGGCTAAAGATTGCTAGCCAATACCCAGTTGCCTATATTGAGCAAGCGTGTATTAACAAGTACGGCGGGCATGATGATCAACTCTCACGCCAGTATTGGGGTATGGATCGATTTCGCGTGATAGCATTGGAAAACCTGCTGGCGAGTGGCTTAGTACTTTCACCGTCAAACCACCAAGCGGCGCTTAAGGTGCTTCTGAAGAAGCTAAGCATTTTACTCAAAGGCGCGGTAAAGCATGGCAATCATGAGCTCGCCGAGCGCTGCCAACAATCATTGTCAAAACTCAGTGCCGAAGAGCATATTGGGTCTTAGAAAAAAGCAATTTTGATGACACAGAAACAACCGATACTGACGATTATGATCGCGCTCAATTGCGAGGCTAAGCCCTGGGTCGATTTTTACGGCCTTAAGAAATCTCTTGATCGGCCGTTCGGCGTGTATGCCAAACCGGGGCTGGATATTGAGATTGTGATCACCGGCATCGGTGCTTCTTGCATGTCGACCGCGGTTGGCTGGGTTGCCGGGCGTACCGGCCAGCGTAAGCGCGTATGGCTTAATCTTGGTATCGCCGGGCACTTAGACCGGCTGATCGGCGAGCCGGTTAGAGTTTATAGCTATATAGATGGTATCGATTTACGCCAAAACTATTCACCGTTGGTGGCTAAGTGGGGTGGCGACAGCGATGCCTTAATGAGCGTTAATGCGCCAACCAGCAGCTACCCAGATGCGGCTATGGTTGATATGGAAGGTTTGGCCTTTTATCGGTCGGCGAGCATGTTTAGCTCGCCCGAGTTGGTCGCTTCAATTAAAGTCATTTCAGATAACCAAGAGAATAGTGTGGAGCGTTTAAATGCCTCGAAAATCACTCAGCTGATGCAGCCTCAAGTGGCAATAGTCAATCGCTTCACTGATAAATTACTCGCGCTTGTGGACCTTGCGGCTGGTGCTACTATCGACATGCCGTTAGTCGACACTCGACGAACTCATAGCCAACAGCAACAACTTAATCGTTTATTAGAACGGGCGGCCGCGCTCGGGCTTAACCAGGCAGTGCTTGAGCTTGAATTACATAAGCAGTCAAAGTTTGATGATGTACTGCTTAAGCTAGTCAGCCTCATTGATAGTACCGCGCCTGCGCTTGGTGATGGGCATAGTGATCATTCTGAACTCTCAAGCTTAGCCACCGGAGAGCGTCATGGTTGATGTCATCTATATCGAGAAGGAGGTTGTTGATCACCCGCGAACCGCGGCCATAGCCGATCGCTACCCTAAAGCAAAGCGGATCGAGATTGATCGTTATGGTGAGATATTTAACTCGCATGCGCAAAATTTTAGAATTCAAAAGAATAACCCTTCGCTGATTTTGGCCGCTAAGCAAAATAAAAAGGTGATGCCCACGCCGTCGCAATATGAAACAGGGGGAGGGGCACATTACTATTTTTCACACATGCTTAACTGTGTATACGATTGTCGATATTGCTTTTTACAAGGTATGTTGCGATCGGCAAATTACTTGGTTTTCGTAAACTATGAAGATTTTTTAGAAGAAATTCGAGAGCTTGCAAGCACGCATCAGAATGATGCTAAGCCGGCCTGGTTTTTCAGTGGCTATGATTGCGATAGCCTGGCTTACGAACCCGTTACCAATTTCGCTGATTACTTTGTAGAAGAATTCGCGAGCATTCCTAATGCAGTACTCGAACTGAGAACCAAAAGTACACAAATTAGGTCCTTATTGAAGCGGCCAGCGCAAGAAAATGTTGTCGTTGCTTATAGTCTAAGCCCTGAGCGGGTAGCCCAAGAGTTGGAAGTCGGTGCGCCTAGCATGGCAAAGCGAATTGAGGCATTGCTTAAGTTGCAAGACAACGGATGGCGTATTGGTTTGAGGTTTGATCCGGTTATTTGGCATCAAGACTACCTCAATGATTATCAGCAGATGATCGATCATGTATTCAAAGCGCTAGATGCTGAGCGCATTGATAGCGTAACCCTCGGTGGATTCCGGTTGCCCAAGGGGTTTTATAAAACTATGCGTAAGTTGCACCCCGAGCACTGGTTGTTTAGCGCTGGGCTGGATGAGAAAAGCGCCATGGTGACCTACACCGAAGTGATTGAAACCGAAGTGTTGCAGAATGTTGGCAGGATGTGTGAGGCGTATGTAAGCGCGGATAAACTTTTTGCCTATTCATCGTTTGATGATGACCCGCAAGCAGGTCAGTCGAGTGACCAAGCTAGCCCTCAGCTAGGTGCCAAAGCATGAATCAATTAACCGCGTTGGTGACCGGAGCTAGTTCCGGCATTGGTTTAGCAACTGCGCGAGCGCTATTCGCCGATGGATATTCAGTTGAAGGTGTTGCACGTGATTTTTCGGCCACAGAATTCGATCAATTAAAGAAGACTGAAATCGATCTTTCGCAGATAGATGAGCTGGCCAATAGCTTACAGTCATTTAAGGCGGCGCCCAAGGTGTTGGTTCTGAATGCGGGATATGGGCAATTTGGTGGTATCGAGCAGTTCTCGCACCAGCAAATTAGACGCTTGGTCGACACAAATCTAGTTAGCAACCTGTTCTTAGTGAAACACTTTTTGCCTAAAATGAAGCAACAAGGTAGTGGTGATATTGTCTTGATCGGCAGTGAGTCGGCCTTGCAGGGCGGCAAGGCAGGGGCTGTTTATTGTGCTACTAAGTTTGCAATTCGAGGTTTAGCGCAGAGCTTGCGCGCTGACTGCGCGTCGGCCGGTATTCGGGTCATGTTGGTAAATCCAGGGCCTGTCGCCTCAGATTTTTTTGACGATTTGAACTTTGCCCCGCAATTAGGCGACGAGTTTGAAATTCCGGCTGAGTCAGTTGCCGATGCGGTTATGTCGGCTTTGAAACAACCTCGATCGGTGGTCATAGACGAAATTAACCTACAGCCAATCAAGCGGTCTTTTCGTAAGAAGTAATATGCGCTAAGCCGTGCTCGGGCCGGCGGGCGCGAGTGTTGCTTCAGGCTTCGCTGGGGTAGCGCAGCCCAATCTGCCGTCGAGCCTCATCCATAATCTGCATTACCGTTAAGCTTTCAGACCATGGGAAAATATCACTCTGAATTTTATTCGCGTTTAGGCGTCGGTGAACTTCTTCAATTTCGCCCTCATAGCCATTAATTCTGTGCGGCATCTTTACGGTTTCAGTCTCACCATCAATATTCACGGCGATTTCTTCACATTGCCAAAATGACGACATCTTGATGCTGCCTTTGCTGCCAAAAATCCACGCTTGGTGATTGCTTCTAGAGTCAATCGACGAGTTGAGCGTCGCCACTTGGCCTTTAGGGTAGCGCAGTATCAGACCGGTGCGTTGGTCAACCCCGGTTGGACCAAGTTGCGCATCAGCTGTAATTTTCACTGGTGCTGTTTGCATTAGCCATTGCGCGAAAGTGATGGTGTAGATACCGACGTCTAGCAATGCCCCGCCCGCGAGTTGGGGGTCGTAAAGCCTATGCTGCGGTGAGAATGGCACATCGATGCCAAAGCTGGCCTGGGCTGTTTGCACATCACCAATACGGCCGCTATCAATGATCTCACGTACCTTCACCAGCATCGGCATGAAACGAGTCCATACCGCTTCCATATAGAAAGTGTTGTTAGCTTCGGCGGCGTCGAATACCAACTTAGCTTGATCCGCGTTGACAGACATCGGCTTCTCACACAAAACCGCTTTGCCCGACTTCAGGCAGTTGATTGATTGTTCGGCATGCAAAGTGTGAGGTGAGGCGATGTAGATTACGTCAACTTTTGGGTCGGCCATCAATGCCGCATAACTAGGTGCCGTGGTTTCAAAGCCATGCTGATCGGCAAACCAACGTGCGCGATTTATATCGCGGCTGGCGACACTGTATAAGCGAGCATCAGCGACGCCGTTCAAGGCGGTGGCGAACTTGCTTGCTATCTTCCCAGGCGCGAGAATAGCCCAATTAACTTGTTGCATAGCTATGACTTTGCTTTAGAAGGTTTTTTGCTTACGTAAAATGTAATGTCGGCGGTAAACACGCTGTCGCCGGCGGCATTTGAAACAACAATGGGTATTACCACATCGCCCTCTTTAACAATACTTGGGTCGAACTCGCTGATCGCGGTGATGGTTCCTGTTGCTTTAGCAATATATTGCACCGTCATCGTTTTAGGAATCCATCGCAGTGAACTTGGCACAATAGAGTCTAGCGCTAAGCCGCCGGTCATTTCCGCCATCGAGCAAAGAGCGCCTGCGTTAATGGTGCCTAAGTGATTGCGCACACCGCGCCGATCTTTCATTTGCGTTTCACAATAGGCTGGACGCAGGTCAACAAAAATCGGGCGAATCTTGCTGAAAAACGGAGCCGACAAACCGACCAGTTTGGCGAAGATAATTTTTCCGCCCGGCATTTTTTTTAGGCGCTGGTAACGTTCTAGTATTGATTGCACGGTAATCTGTCGGTTATGCTTATGTTTTCTAATTAGGCATGAAATTATTGAGTAAGTAGTCTCCAAGCTCAAGCTTATTAAACGTCATTATTGAATAGATTGATAGCATGGCCAGCGTTTAAAGGTAACAAACGATGATTCGAATAACAGGCCGAGGTTTGGCGGCAGATGCGCAAGCGGCACACTATAGTGTCGCCGGCCAGGCCCTTGTATGCCAAAACTCGATAGCAGGCTTATCTTCGTATGCAACCGGTTTAGCTACCCGTCGTTTCACTGACCTATTAACTCATTTTGTTGAACCGCCAATGATGACAGCGGCTAATTCTACGCTACGTTATTTTGGTAAAGCGAACTTTGATGCCGAGTTTCGCGAGGTGCGGTATTGGCGTTCAGCTAAACGTGGCCAGCTTGATATAGAGGGCGTTCCAGTCTGTCAAATAGATTTCGATGAATCACATATACATGTACTCAACTGTGAGTCGCTCGGTGTTGGCTTGAATATGGAGTTGATCACTGGGCCGGCTTTAGTGCTGCTGCTCGCGTTGCGTGAAACCTACTGCATGCATGCAGGCTCGGTTGATACCAAGGTTGGCCGAATTGGAATAATAGCCGAGTCAGGTGCTGGCAAATCCATGCTTTCAAAGCACGCTGG
>JBLHXJ010000180.1:0-6104 GCA_047629535.1 Arenicella sp.
AGAGGCTGATAATTATCTTCGAAAATTGGGTCTAGTTGCCACGTTTGAGCAGACTACAAATGAGCTAGAATCAATCGAACTCGAAGCGGCTATATTGAGCTCTAATGATGCTGGCAGCCTATTTATCGAGGGTTCTAATAGCAGCCTAGACTCCTCATCAGCGACACAAGCATACCGGCAGGACCACGATGGATTAGGCGCCTATTTCGCAGCTCATTATGGAATAAAAAATCACACCCTCGGCCTCACCGTTTCACAATTCGGTGACACTTGGATTGAGGATAATTTTGACGGCGATCACGGCACTACGCCCTTCCCGACTCGAACCTTCGGCCCAGAACTAACCAACAAGAACGAGACGGTGTGGCTGGCCGACTATAAATACAGTTGGAAATTGGGTTCACTCAGAGGACTCTCAACAAAACTAGCTTATGCTAAAGGTATCGGTGCCGAAAACTCAATCGGTCGCGAACTCGGGCAAGCTCGCGAAAATTGGTGGTACGCCGAACTCAGGTATCGCGCACCATGGGCAAACGGCTTTGAAACTCGAGCTAGGTATCGTGATTATCAGTCTCATATCAGCGGAGAGGTTGTCGGCGTCGCGAGTAACCGAAGTGAGCTGAGGCTGGACATCAGTTATAAACTAACGTTTTGACTTGCGACTATAACTCGAAGCCAAATAGCATCTATCTTTTTCTAGCCTTGCTAATATTGAGATATGTATCAACCCAGTACTTACCTCGATTGGCGGCTAAGTATTCTAATAATTGCTCATGCGCTTGCTTAGAAACAGACAAATAGTCTCCATCAATACCATGAAAAATTAGGTTAATAAGTTGGGCATCACTAGCCGCCGACTCGATCATCTCTATAAGCTGATCACCAGATTGACCTACAGGCGCGTGAGTTTTCGAAAAGCCAACTGGTTTTTCTAGCCCTTTGATAGCCAAGAATTCACCTGCGACTTGCTCCACGTAGTTTTCTCCGGAGGCGTGCAAATCGCCACAGGGGACTGTGAAGGTTCGTTCTTTTTTGCCATCGATCGCCGTCAATAGTGTGTTGGCAATACGTATTTCGGTAATCACCTGTGTCACTGATTGCTTATCAAGATCACTATCATCTTCAACCCAATCGCGATTAGCTAAAGAGCCGCTACATGAGTGTTTTAAAGTATGGTTGCCTAGCTCATGGCCGACAGATGCAATGGCTCGCCACTCGTCTAGGCGCGAATCAAAAGCGTCCGAGGTGGGTACTAGATAAAACGACGCTTTAAAACCATGCCTATCTAAAGACGGTATCGCGTTATCGAGCTGCGAATGCAAGGCATCGTCGTAGGACAGGCTGACGGCCACTTTCCCTTTAGGCCAAATTGGCTCCTCAGCTAACAACACCTCAAAGCTCAAGATATAAATCAGAGCGGTGTGTATCATCAATAGTAATAATCGTTTTTTTATCATCGCCTACCTATCATCACGTACCTACTATCATATTCCAAAAAGCAAAAAAAAACCTCTTGCTAATACGCAAGAGGCCCTGACTCTACTCGCAACAAAGTCACGAAAAGTCGCTTACATCATCGACTGCAAGTAATTTTTCTCACCCACTTTACCGAATAATTCGATCTGAGTTTCCAGCCAATCAAAGTGCTCTTCTTCGCTCTCTAAAATCTTAGATAACAAATCGCGAGTCACATAATCGCCAACTTTTTCACACTGGGCAACGCCTGCGGCGTACATCGGAATAGCCTCTTCTTCTAAACGAAGATCGCACTTGAGAACTTCTAATACGTTTTCGCCGATATAAAGCTTACCAAGATCTTGTAAGTTCGGCAGGCCTTCGAGCATTAGGATACGCTCGATTAGCATGTCGGCATGCTTCATTTCATCGATTGATTCTGCGTATTCCAATTCGTTAAGTTTTTCTAAACCCCAATTTTTGTACATTCTTGCATGTAAAAAGTATTGGTTGATTGCGGTTAACTCGGCTCTTAGTGCCGTGTTTAATACGTCGATAACGCCTTCTTTTGCTTTCATGGTGCTTGATCTCAGCTTGATATTAAATATGCCGACAGTATAGCAAATCAAACTATTTCATATACACAAAATAATCACTAAGCCTTTGTTTTTAAAATGCTTTATCAATGATAATGGTTATCATTTAGTTTCGCATTAGGGCTTAGCGGTTGACGCTTCTCTGCCAAACAACGCATTGATTGTTAGCTGGCATCGGGTAATCTTTAAGCAAATCAAAGCCTTGCGCTTGGGCCAGGTCATTTATTAATTCGAAATCACGGATCGCGCTGCCAACACCTCTTGATCTGAGGCTGGCGTCAAAGTTCAGATTGCTCTCGCTGGTAAATTGCCCCTGGTACTTAAACGGCCCGTAAACGATTAGATAACTACCAATTTGAGTCACTAAATCTAAACCAGAGAAAAATCGCTCGACATCGCTTTGACTCATAATATGAAAGGTGTTGGCGGTATAAATAGCGTCAAAACGGGGGCCGTTTTCGACCCAGATGGGCTGATTCACATTAAGCTCTATAGGAAAGCTAACATTATCTATGCGGAGGCCCATTGACTTAGCGTTATTCAGAGCAGCATTGATGCCATCTAAATATTCATACTGATCACTGGCCTGCCATTGCAGAGAGGTTAACGCTTGCGAGAAATGAATCGCGTGCTGCGCTGTGCCGCTGCCCACCTCTAATACGCTAGTGACTTTCTCTAGATAAGGTTTAACAGTCTCGAGAATAACGTCTTTATTACGCTCACAAGCTTCTGAAAATGGAATGATGATATTCATGGCCTGTTGATATGTGTTGAGTTTAATAATGCGCTCTAGTATAGACCGTTACTGAAATTTTCGGCTTATAAATACTAAATAGAGGCTAGCCCGCAGCGCAATCAAAATAGCTGGTTAATAGCGTCACCGCAGCTTCGACATTAGGCTCAGCAAAGCAATCATCTTGTTCAGCGACTAACATAGTAACTTCTACGTGCTGGCCATTAGGTAAGGTGCATAGAACAGATTCGGCTAATTGGCTGGCGATGATTATCATTGTGACTCCATGTCGTGAGGTATTTCATCATTCTACGAACTGCAGTTAGGCGTGGCCTCACCCGCGAAGGTGATTTTTTGTACAAAACCAACGAGCTAATTTATAGTAGTTGCGCTAGTTGATATTATCTAAACAGCGGACTTAATTATGAGCAGCATATTTTCAAACTCGAGTGGCTGTCGATCGAAAGCTTCCAAGCTCTAACTGCATGTTACTACTACAAGCATTTTTAAAGTTCAGCAGCATCGGCGTGCTACTAGCACTGGTACTATTGATACTGCGCGACGGCCGTCATATTCGCGCGCTTCAGTTTGCCTTGCCTTTAGCGGTGTCGCTAATCTGTTTATTCTTATCAACCGGCCACCCAGACATTAGCGTAACTGGCCGCGTCGCAATACCGCTGCGCCTGATCGACATGTTCAGCTTTATCTTCGTTTGGTGGTTTGGTTTGGCGCTATTCGATGATGAATTCAAATTAGCTTGGCTCGAATTTAGCGTTGCCGCGCTCTATATTGTGATGCACCTGCCTGGCAGGTTACATTATATGGGCTTCAATAATTGGTGGTATCCACCATTAGAAGTAGCGGTCTCGGCGATAGGCTTCATGATGATGGCGCACTTGTCCTATGTCGCCATCTCAGGTCACCGCGAAGACTTAGTCGAGAGCCGCCGAAAAATGCGAAAGTACTTCGTAATCGCGATCGCGTTGCTGATTGTTGTTTCAATACTGCTTGAACGTTTAGCCGATAGTGTCGGTATCGATAAATTCATGTCGATGTTTTTTATCTATCTATTTACCCTACCCCTAAGTCTATGGGCGGTGATGTGGCTGACCAAGTTAGACCCAGAGCGTTTGGCTTTTCCGCCCAGCAAGCCCAAGACCGATACTCAAGGCATAGACCCAAGAGACCAGCAGGCGCATCAGCGCCTGGTTTCGGTCATGCAAGACCAGCACGCCTATGCCGAACATGGTTTAAGCATCGGTAAATTATCGCAGCGCGTCGGTTTGCCACCACATCAATTACGTAGCCTCATCAATCAGTCGATGGGCTACCGCAACTACACCGCATTTCTCAACCACTATCGTATTACCGCTGTGAAAGCGGATTTAACTGACCTAAATAAAGGTCGCATTCCTATTCTGACCTTGGCAATAGAAGCTGGCTTTTCGTCACTCGCACCGTTTAATCGCGCGTTTAAAGACAGCGAAGGTATCACCCCAACTGACTATCGAAGCCAACAATTAAGAAAATCGTCTGTAACATAGCCATAACTGATCATCAGAACTGAAAAACTCTGCTCAGTTTTAAAAGCGATAGCCATTTTTTAACATCGAGCAGACCTACTCCACTGAAATTCATAAAGTGTTACCGCACCTCGAGCTAATACCTCACTTTGAATCCAACAGACGGAGAACAGCATGGAATTTATATTAACGATTGTCGAATTTATAAACGGCGCTCTAACTAGCTTCATTTTCAATCTGCCAGAGGGCATGCGGGTGGAAGGAATGCGCTACCTTATCGGCGCCGGGGGCACTTTTTTGTTGATATGGGTGTTGCTTGGCGGCGTTCTCGCGGGGCGCAGAATTCGCAAGCCGCTGCCAGATAAAATGCGGCATAAACAAATGCTGCGCGAAATCAGAACATCGGGATTATCGATCCTGGTTTTTGTCTTCGCCTACAGCGTAACCAACTATGCTTTGGAAGCACTATTTTATGGCCCAGTATTTAAAATATACGACGATGTCGATACTTATGGTTGGGCCTACTTAGTATTTTCGGTGGCCCTTTGGACCTTCGGATTAGATACCTATTTCTACTGGACTCATCGCTTTATGCATAATCCGAAATTCTACAAGTTCTTCCATATGACGCATCATAAATCACATAACCCAACGCCCTTTACCGCTTACTCATTTGCACCACCAGAAGCAGTTCTAGTCTACCTCTTCGTACCGCTTTTCTTCACTATTGTACCGATGCACAGCGTCGCATTTGTTAGCGCCATGTTAATTCAAATTATTCGCAACGGTATCGCCCACTGTGGCTATGAAGTGTTCCCAAGAGGTTGGGTACAAAACCCGATTTTTGGTATTTTCACCACCGTTACGCACCATGATTTACATCACGAAAAAGGCAATGGCAACTACGGTTTCTACTTCACCTTTTGGGATCGACTGATGGGCACCGAGCACGCTGATTACGCTGAGCGATTTAATCGTGCCACCGAGCAACCACTGGCATTCAAGAGTGTTGATACGGCTTAGAAGCTTACCGCACGGCTGCTCGACAGAAAAAACCTAGTCCATGCTGTCGCCACTCTGTGAGGCTGATACTATTTATTCTTTGAGGCTCGGATAGCATGGCCAAGGACAGACATTTTTTCTTCATTCAGCATCAGCTCAGTTTATCTCGCTAGCTAAATCGAGCTTAGCAACTCAAGCGCATTACCACGCAGTAAATCGAACCGCTGGCGTTCTCTAGCAGCCGATTCAGTGACAATTAGTACTTTAGCCAGCGCCGAACCAATATGATAAAAAGGCCAATCAGTACCGAAGAGAATACGTTTGCCCTTAGTGCGGTCGATGATTGTATCGAGTTTACCGATCCCTTGACCATGTGTGCCTAGCCAGGCGTTACTGTACTTTAGCCGCAGCTCTAACATCGCATCAACATCACGTGCCCCGCCGTGACCTAAAATAAAGTTCACTTTAGGAAAGTCACGCAGTGCTTTCTCATAGTGTCTAGGCATTGCGTAACGGTGTGACGTTTCAGCCTCGATGCCGGCACGACCACCATGAAAGAATATGCTCACACCTAATGACTGAGCTTCTTCATAAACCTTCATCAGCGCGGGGTCATCTGGGTAAAATTTTTGTACTACCGGGTGCAGCTTCATCAGTTTCAATCCCGACTTTGCGTACATACGCATTTGCTCAATACAGCCCTCATCCAAGGGGTGTACCGAGAAGCCCGCTAGCAAACGTTGCTGTTGCGCGGCTTTGTCGATTCCAGCTCGCCATAGCTCGGTCTGGTCATCA
>JBLHXJ010000181.1:0-6101 GCA_047629535.1 Arenicella sp.
CAGTGGAATGATTCACCCAGAAGTATTTAAGCACGTTGGCATAGACTCTGAAAAATACACTGGCTTTGCATTTGGTCTCGGTGTCGAGCGTTTAACCATGTTGCGCTACGGTGTTACCGACTTACGCCTTTTCTTTGATAACGATTTAACTTTCTTGGAGCAGTTCAAATGATAATTAGCGAACAATGGTTACGCGATTGGGTTCGCGTCGATTTAAGCGCCCAAGAAATTGCCGATTGTCTTACCAATGCTGGGCTCGAAGTAGATGGCGTTGAATCGCTTGCCGGGCCAATTGACAATTTAGTGGTCGGCAAGGTTGTCAGTGTTGAAAAACACCCAGACGCCGATCGCTTAAATTGCACCACTGTTGATATTGGTAGCGAAGTGCTGAACATCGTTTGTGGAGCCGCCAACGTTCGTAATGATTTGATTGTTGCGGTAGCTATGGTTGGTGCGAAACTGCCCAATGGCATGAAGATTAAGAAAGCCAAAGTACGTGGTGTCGAATCAATCGGTATGCTCTGCTCAGCTTCTGAGCTTGGCCTTGAAGAAAGCTCAGAGGGCTTGATCGAATTAGATGCGGATGCCGAAATCGGTCAACGAGTTGACGAGTACTTGCAACTCGATGATAAGTTAATCGATATTGACCTGACGCCAAATCGAGGCGATTGCTTAAGCGTACAAGGCATTGCTCGAGAACTGAAAGTTCTTGCTGGCGGTCAATATCACCCCTTAGATATTGAGGCGGTTGTAGCAAGCGTTGATAATGCAATTGAGGTCGAGCTAAACGATACAGAAAATTGCCCTCGTTATATCGGCCGTGTAATAAAAAGTATCAGCCAAGACGTAACCACTCCATTGTGGATGCAAGAGCGCTTGCGGCGTAGTGGCGTGCGCCCAATTAGCCCTGTGGTCGATATTACTAATTATGTGATGCTCGAACTGGGCCAACCGATGCATGCGTTTGACCTAGCTAAGTTGAATCAGAAAATCGTTATTCGTCAATCGCAAGCGGGTGAGAAGATTACCTTGCTTGATGAGTCCGAGGTAACACTCGATGGTGATACTTTAGTTATTGCTGATGCCAAAGCGCCAATCGCTATTGCCGGTGTTATGGGTGGACTCGATAGCGCTATCGATGACAATACAGTTGATATTGTTTTAGAAGCGGCTCATTTCACTCGCAAGTCTGCTTCTGGAAAAGCACGCCGTTATGGCCTACATACTGAGAGTTCGTTTCGTTTTGAACGTGGCGTCGACCCTCAATTACCACCACAAGCAATTGAGCGTGCTACTGAGTTGGTGCTAGAGATTTGTGGCGGTGAAGCTGGCCCGGTTATTGAGCAAAAAGATGACCGTTGTATTCAAGGCAAGCCCGCCGTTGAGATCCGTTTAGACCGTTTGATAAGTTTGCTAGGCATGGACCTAGATCAGGTCGAAGTTGGCGATATTTTAAGTCGTATAGCCAGTTCGGTGACTGGTAACGAGGGCGTTTGGTCGGTTAAGCCACCAAGCTATCGCTTTGATATAGAACGCGAAGCTGATTTGGTCGAAGAGGTTGCACGTGTCAAGGGCTATGACAATATCCCCACGGCGATGCCACGTATCGCACCGCGATCGATTGCCGCGTCAGAAGATAGAATAGATGCGCGCCAAGTTCGCCAATCATTGGTAGCAAGAGATTACCGCGAAGCCATCACCTATAGCTTCATCGACCCAAGCGTGCAGCAGATATTTAGCCGAGAAGACCCGGTTAAGTTAGCTAACCCGTTAGCCGACAATATGGCGGTAATGCGTACCAGTCTAATCCCTGGCTTGATGGGGGCGCTTAAGTTTAACGCCAACCGCCAACATGATCGTATTCGTTTCTATGAGGTTGGGGCAAGTTACCACAAAGACGGTAAGGCTTTTCGCGAAGAGCAAAAGTTATCGGGCGTAGTGATGGGGCAAGTGGTTCCAACACAATGGGGGCAAAATAGGCCAAAAAACGTTGATTTCTATGATGTTAAGGCTGATTTGGAGGCCGTACTTGCCTTGACCGGCCACAAAAACCCCATTATATTTAATCAGTTCGAGCATATTGCTCTGCATCCAGGTCAGAGTTCGTCGTTAATTCGTCATGAATCAAATGGTGATCAGACTGTATTAGGCTGGCTCGGCAGGCTTCATCCAACAGTTGAAAAGCATTTCGGGGTAAGTCAGGTATACGCTTTTGAGATCAATCTAGATGTCGCTTTGAAGGCGCAACTTCCGAGCTTTCAGTCGGTATCTCGTTTCCCGAGTATTAAACGTGACTTATCAGTATTGGTGGCTCAGGATTTGCCAGTTGCAAGCTTACTCAATTCATTACGAGATGAGTTAGGTGTTGTACTTAATAAGGTAGAGTTGTTTGACCTGTATAGAGGTCCTGGTGTGGCAGACGATGCGAAAAGTATTTCGTTGAGCTTAGTGTTACAGCACCAAGACAAAACTATGACGGACGAGGAAGCTGAAAAATTGATGGGGGATGCGCTCTCATTGTTGGAAACCAAGTGGGGCGCAACATTACGTAGTTAATGTATTAATGGTTGGCGGCATAGAGTTGGCTAGCTAATTCTAAGTGACTAGGGCTAAATGAGGTTTCTCGTTTCGAGAGACCAAGGGGGTATAAATGGCGATTACAAAAGCAGAGTTGGCAATTTCGTTGCATGAAGAACTAGGGCTCAATAAGCGTGAATCGAAAGAGTTCGTCGAGCAATTTTTTGAGACGATTAAAGGCGCATTGGAAGACGGAAGCTCGGTAAAACTATCCGGTTTTGGTAACTTTGGTTTGCGTGATAAACCCGCTCGGCCTGGGCGTAACCCTAAGACTGGAGAGGAAATACCTATTTCCGCTCGCCGAGTCGTAACCTTTAAAGCCAGCCAAAAGCTTAAAGAAGCGATTGAAGACAACGCAGATACACTTAAGCATCTTTTTAGTTAGTTACTCTAAATAGTCGTAATTAAACAAAAATTAAGTCAATTTTTGTTGCTAAAGCTACTTTGCTGTATACGAATGTATCTCTGAACTGATAAACTCGCCTCATAAGAAAAAACACAGTCATAGGGGACCCAACATAAATGCTTGACCAAGGAGATAACGCAACCTTACCGCCAATACCGAGCAAACGGTATTTTACTATCGGCGAAGTAAGTGAGTTGTGTCTGGTTAAACCGCATGTATTGCGGTATTGGGAACAGGAGTTCTCACAATTAAATCCGGTTAAACGGCGAGGTAACCGTCGTTATTATCAACGCCATGAAGTGCAACTTATTCGTCGTATACGCAGTCTCCTGTACATCGAAGGCTTCACTATCAGTGGTGCCAAGAATCAGATTGAAATGGAAGCTGGTGGCCAAGCTACACCAACGACACAGGTGAAGAGGCAGGTGGTTGCGGAGCTAATTTCTGAAATTGATGAAGTAGTGGCGATTCTTTCAGAATAGCAGTTTGCCCTTATGTCACTTTAGACTTATTTATAGACGTCTGATTTAATCTATGTGGACATAAAAAAGGCCGCTTTTCAGCGGCCTTTTGTTACTTAAAGCTTATCTAATTAGAACGCTTTTCCTACTGAAAATACAATTCGATCATCCGCTGCATCAATATCATCTAAGTCAGTTCCGTAATACGTTAGGGCAAAATCAACACCAGCGCCTGAGGTTGTTAGTGCTGCTGAATAGTCGATATAGCTGCTTTCACCAGCATCAAAGAAATCGTCAGAGTCAACATCACTGTAGCCAACGTGTAGGTCTAAGCCTAGATTCTCAGCTAAGCCTACAGAGTAGTCAGCGTTTAGTATGATTGCCGAATCGTCAGAACCAAAGTAGTCCGGAGAGTAAACCAATCCTAGACTTGCGTCGCCAAAGCTTACGCTTGCAGCAAATTCAGAATAATTAAAGTCGTCAGTGTCACCAGGGTATATAAAGTAAATATAGGCAAGGTCTACCGTAACGCCCTCTGAAACTTCAAAGCCATAACCAGCATAGACGTCTATTTCTGTCGAGGTGTCAGTACCGAAGTTTACGTTAGAGGCCCATGTACCAACCGAGAAACCATTCTCAAATCCATAATCAAATCCGCCTGAAATTGCTGGATCTTCATTGGTCTGTGAGAAGCCACGGAAAACATAATCTGTAGAAAGTGCAACATTAGCTTCGATGTCACCGGCGCTCGCCAAACTGCTTGAAGCTAAGATTGTTGCTGCAACGCTGCTAATAATAAGTTTTTTAGTATTCATATTAATTACCTCTCGTAATTCTCTTCTATATGAGGCGGACATCTTGTTCCGCTCTCGTTAAGTTTTTTGTTATCCATAACAATTAAATTTCCATCTACGGTTGGTAAAGCAAACATCGTGCCAACTCTCAAAAGGGCTGTTGTAGGTCGTTTCAGCTATTTGTGATTCACGACTCATCAAGATTTTCCTTTTAATGCACCAATTGGGTGCGCTAGATTTTGCCAATGCTTTATGTCAGGGCATGCGAATTTCGAATGCATTGTAAAGAACCCCCTAATAGCTGGTTTTTACCTTGTGATAAAAGTTGGCACGCTGTTTGCTTGTTCCAAGACGTCAGCACGTCGAGCGCGTGTTGACGAAGTTGGAGCCGATATTTTTATCAGCTGTAACGACCAGATTTTAAATTCAATAAAACACTAAATTAACTAAAAAAGGGTGAAGTGCTATGAAGTTGATCACAGCAATTATTAAACCGTTCAAAATAGACGACGTTCGAGACGCGTTGGCTGGCATCGGTATACAGGGTATGACGGTAACGGAAGTGAAAGGTTTTGGCCGCCAAAAAGGGCATACCGAACTCTATCGTGGTGCTGAATACAACGTTGACTTCATGCCTAAAATAAAAATCGAAGTGGCGGTGTCTAACGACATGTTGGATCAAACTATTGAAGTTATCACTAGTTCAGCGAATAACGGCAAAGTAGGCGATGGCAAAATTTTCGTTTTAGAACTCGCTCAAGTAATCCGAATTCGTACCGGTGAAACCGGTGAAGAAGCGATTTAGGTCGCTAATCGCAAACATTCCAACATCTATTAAATAGAGAGACTCTTTAATCATGGAAAACACAATTTTCGAACACGGGTATGCGATAGATACCTTTTACTTCCTAATCTGCGGTGCATTGGTAATGTGGATGGCTGCAGGTTTCGCCATGCTAGAAGCCGGCTTAGTCCGAGCTAAGAACACCACCGAAATCCTCACTAAGAACGTAGCCTTGTATGCCGTGGCATGCACCATGTTCATGCTTTGCGGTTATTCAATTATGTATCCTGATTTGGGCAATGCACTATTGAGCGGCATTACTGGGGATGGCGTCACTGGAGCGGCCGAGCCAGCTACCTACGCACCATCAGCTGATTTTTTCTTCCAAGTGGTTTTTGTGGCAACGGCCATGTCAATCGTTTCAGGTGCCGTAGCCGAGCGAATGAAGCTTTGGGCATTCCTTGCATTCGCGGTAGTGATGACCGGCTTTATCTATCCAATGTCAGGTAATTGGACGTGGGGCGGTGGTGCCGTATTTGGTATGTATACCCTAGGCGATCTTGGTTTCTCAGATTTTGCTGGCTCAGGTATTGTACACATGGCTGGTGCCTCCGCGGCCCTCGCTGGTGTGCTGTTATTAGGTGCTCGTGAAGGTAAATATTCAAGTGATGGCAAGGCTCAGGCGATCCCTGGAGCGAACTTACCGCTTGCAACTCTAGGTATGTTCATTCTCTGGATGGGTTGGTTTGGTTTCAACGGTGGCTCGGTTCTAGCGACTTCATCGGTTGAGAACGCAAACGCTGTAGCGGTTGTATTCATGAACACCAACGCTGCAGCCTCAGGTGGTTTGATCGCGGCTCTGTTAGTGTCGAGACTTCTATTCGGAAAAGCTGATTTAACCATGGCATTGAATGGCGCACTTGCCGGTTTGGTAGCAATTACTGCAGAACCATCAACTCCAACTCCTCTACTTGCTACCATGTTTGGTGCTGCTGGCGGTATGTTGGTAGTGTTCTCAATTCTGGCCTTAGATAAAATGAAGATTGATGACCCTGTTGGCGCGATTTCTGTGCATGGTG
>JBLHXJ010000182.1:0-6080 GCA_047629535.1 Arenicella sp.
GGGGCCCATTGTCAGCGGTCCCTGTAAAGCAATCACTATCTTTAAAACCCTAACGCAGTCAAACCTTGTCTATTTGAGACAAGAGGGTAGTCAATAAGGTCAGACGTCGATTGAGGTTCTTTTATCGGTGTCCGCAGCCTTTCTGTGAAAAGCAATGGATTCAAGCAAAACCAGGTATTGCTCGAAAACTATGCCCCCTTGGCAGATGCTGCAATAAAAATAGTGTCTAAATAATCGATACTGGACAGCCGTATGAATTTGGATGCTTTACTTGCTTTTGTTAATCGCCGGGCCAAGCAAGCTTGAGATCGCGTGTGGCTGTGTGATTTGAACTCAGACGGTTCTAGCGACTACAAATGGATAGGCATGGCCACGCATAAAGGCGATTGCAGCGACGCTTGAAGAACGTTTAACGAGCTTTCGGGTCAGGTCTTGTTAACAACAGAGCTTTGTAAATAAAGCAAAGATGAAGCGAAGACAATTCTTTATAATCTAGGTTGTAGATCATCTGCCTCATACGACGTTGCTCCTGAGGCATTATTCAATTAGATACACGGTTTGAGGTTTTTATGAAAGTGTTGGGTTTTGAGGGCGTTGTAATCCGTTTTGTTTTTGCCTTAGTGCTGGTCTTTGCTACGTATAATCCATCGACGTATTCCTATTACCATTGGGCTGAGAGCTCGTTCCCGCAATTCACGCCCGCGCTTGCTATCTGTGGCTTACTCCTTGTGATCACTTGGGGAATCTACATACGGGCAACATTCCGATCACTCGGCGTTCTTGGCCTTATATTGGCGGGCGCATTTTTTGCTAGCTTCGTCTGGCTTTTTTATGATCTAGGCTGGTTGCAAGTTAATAACGTCGGCGCTATGACGTGGGTGGTGCTGGTGATTATCTCGCTATTGCTTGCTATCGGCATGTCGTGGTCACATATACGCCGCAGACTAACGGGGCAGGTGGATATCGACGATATCGATGATGATTAAGCGATAACATTAAAAAAAATGCAAGGCGACTAACAAAGAGCCATCACGCCTTCGCAAGCGTTATTTCTCATAACACAGCGCCGTTCTCTGGAGTCTTTTAACACCAGTTAGCCGGCCGCTTTGTTTCTAATAAAATGAGTCATAACGTGACTAGCCGCTTGACCGGATTTAACGCTGACCTTTATGAACGACTCTAAAGTAGAGTCGTTCAGCCTCTGTTTGCCATCGCTATTTTTAATATGACTTAACCTTCAATTGAAACCCTAACGCCATGCTCCTGAAGGGTAGCGAGCGCTATATCAACATCTTCATGACGCTCTGGAAAGGTTACCCCAGAATGTATTCCTGAATTACCAGCAATAGACAACGCTCGTTCGATTTGAATAACACCACCCAACGCTGTTAGGTGGGTCTGGCCTTGATCATCCAACAGCGTAGCGCGAACAGTTTTAGGTGAGCCATCAGTGCCCTTACCGATAACCGTCACGAGAACTTCGTGGGGGCCACCTTCACCGGGATTATAGAGCAAGGAATGTCTGAATTTTTTGAACAGGGGCCTATTAATAATCCGCCAAAGCCCAGATCGAACCAAAAATGATAACAAGCCAGCAGAATATTTATCATCGTACGCAATGCGTGCTGAAACACTATTTGCACTGGAAGATATCGGCAATGTAAGTTGGTCAGGGGTGTCGAAGCGGAAGGTGTTGGTGCTAAGGCCACTGTCAAAGTCTACATACTTCGGTTCAGTCATTGGCTTAACCGTTCTAATGTTGCCACCATCAAACACATCATACGGTGTGCCGAGTTGATCAATATAGTCAATTGAATTTGGCCCAGCCTTATCTTTGAGGGAGAAAAGAATATCAATATCTAGCGTGTCTACAATTGAGAATTGTTGAGACACTTTTTTCGCCAACAACGCGGCTGTACCAGCCATCCATGCTGAGGATAATATTACCGGCTGAGTAATATTTTCACTGGCAATACGAACAATTGCTTGTTTGAGCTGCGCGGTCCAACGCGTAACATCTATGTAAGGAATATGGTTAGCAATAGTATCTAACAAAACATAGTTATTTAGATCATTAGTTGCCGTAACTACCGCCGCTAATTTTCCATGTAAGGGCGATATTTGACTGACCTTTGTTGCATCCATGGCGACACCCTCAGCATAGCCGAGAGTCTCTGCAAACTGTTTTGCTTTGTTGGCATCACGCCCTGCAATTATTAACCGTATTTTGGGGTGCCGCTGTCTCAGAATCGACGCAATCTGCGTCCCGACAATGCCATAGCCACCAACAATTAATACCGCTTTTTGATCTTGAAGACTGCTCATAATTTTTATTCCAATTTCTCTATTAAATAATTAGGTCGCTCGACCTAATTGCAATATAGGTCATTTGACCTAAAGCGTCAACTGCTATATATTTGTGGGCCTAAGAGAAGCATGACTGGTTGAGAAGTAAATGAGTTCGAAAATTGAGCACATATTAAATTGCGCCATGACAATTTTAAAAGAGTCGGGTGATCAGGGGTTAACGATGAGGCAGGTTGCCGCGGCGGCGGATATGAGGCTGAGTAATCTGCAATATTATTTCAAAACTAAGGAGCTGCTTTTAGGCGCTTTGTTGGAAGGCTTTTTATTAGAGTATGCAGCGGCGATGCAATTGCTTTCGTTTCCGGAACAGCCGGGCCCGGAAAAAAAATTAGGTCTACTTGCCTGGCATATTTTAAATGATATCGAGAGCAGTGATTGTGCCGTTGTGTTTAAAGAAATTTGGGCAATCGCGGAACGCAACAGCGCGGTAAAAAAAGCGCTAGATGAATATTATATAAAGCTGCATGCGATGCTTTTTGAAGCAATAAAAGAAACCGCTCCTGAGAATTGCCAGCAGCAGCAACTCGATAGTGCGGTTGCTATCTTATTGCCTTTTATTGAAGGCTACTGCATCACCGCTTCTAGTCTTAAGGTCTCGAGCAAAAAATTGTCCGAACAATTAGGGCTCATACTGTATAAAATTTTGAGTGAACCACCGAATTAAAAGCGTAACGTAAAAGGGTTAGGCACTAATCTGCTCAGCCTCTTTTTATTGATCAAAAAATAATTGAGTTTGAAGTGATCGAATTCAAAAATAACAAACTTAAAACAAAGGAATTAATATGACGTATACAAATCGAGCCGTAGTGCTAGCCGCCCGCCCACAAGGCGAACCCAAACAGTCAGACTTTCGTATCGAGCAATCTCCTGTGGCTGATCTAGCGGAAGGGCAAATCTTAATCAAGACCTTATGGTTATCGTTGGACCCCTATATGCGGCCGATGATGAATGATGCTAAGTCATACGCCAACCCAGTCGCAATTGATGGTGTTGTGGTCGGCGAGTCTGTTGGAGAGGTGGTTGAAAGTCGTTCAGATAAGTATGCGGTGGGCGATCACGTAACCAGCTATAGCGGCTGGCAGGAATATTCTATTGTTGGTGACAGTACACCTATGGTGTACAAAATTCGGCCGGTGGGCGTCCCGCTACAAGCCTATTTGGGCGCGGCGGGCATGACCGGTCGCACAGCGTACTTTGGTTTGCTGAATGTAGGTAAACCCAAGAGCGGTGAAACGGTTGTTGTATCAGCGGCATCAGGTGCGGTTGGTGGAATTGTTGGTCAAATAGCCAAGAAGCAAGGCTGCCGAGTGGTGGGTGTTGCTGGTGGTGCCGAAAAGTGTGCTTACGTGATTGAAAAACTAGGCTTTGATGCCTGTGTTGATTATAAAGCCGGAGCTCTAAGTGACGATTTAAAAAGCGCTTGCCCGCAAGGCATTGATATCTATTTTGAAAATGTCGGTGGTGACGTGGCCAGAGCCGTTGCGCCCTTACTAAACGCCGGTGCCAGAGTGCCGATCTGTGGATTTGTGTCTGCCTATAATGACGTTGATATCAGCAAAGCTCAGACACCCCAAGCTATTTTTGGCGCATGTGAGCCGATGCCAGAACATCGTTTTTTCTTGCAAAATGAGTGGCAAGACCAGCACGCAGACGTTACCGATCAGTTAACTGATTGGATCAAAGCCGATGAATTGATTTATCAAGAAACCATTGCCGAGGGCTTAGCCAATGCTGTGGAGGCTTTTCAGGGAATGCTAAAGGGCAAAAACTTTGGCAAGCAATTGGTGAAAATCTAGCCTGTTGGAATCACTCTTAGCCCTCGAGTGGTCTAGACTGAGAAATTAAAAGATGTCGGAGGGATTTATTTTAACCCTCTCCGACACCTTTTTTAATCTTAACAAGGCCTTCAAAGGCTGAAGTTTTAATCCGCCGAAGCAGTCCGCGAATTACAAAGGGCAATAGACCTAGCAGTGCCGATTAGTGTCAGGCACTGCATCGTGCAGCGCGCAGTAAGGGTGGATAGACTACGCTCGAATATACGGCTGGATAGGCCTCTATTTTTCGACCCAAACCTAACTAATCCGCTGCGTGGCCAAATAGTCAAGCCGCAAAATTTGTGTGGGTGAGATTTGTTGCTTTGTGTATTTTGGGGTTATAGTGATTGCGAAATAACATTCGCTCCTTGTTAGCTGAGGGTAGTTGACGATGGCTGCGATTTGATAGATAGGAGACTAATCATCCCGTATCTTTTGATGAAATGTTAGGTGCTTGGAATGAGCCTGACCCCTACTTTTTTGACCCCACAACTGAAGTTAGCGGAATCGATGCGGTTGAATAATTTATTTACGACGTTCAAGAACGTTTTCTAGGCGCAATTTTTAACGTATTAGCCAAGTTGACTCACACTATCATTTGCATCGATATCATTAGGAGGTTCGTCTAGACTGCTCTTTTAGTTCAACTAATGAGCGTCGGGAAAGTGCCCGCCCAGATACCTACCCAGACATGCTAAGGAGCTAGAATATGATCTCGCCTATTTGTTACGAATAATTGAGCGTGAGCTCTTACCTTTGTTGTTTGAAGGTGCCTGCATGCGTGACTTATTAACTTAGAGAATCAGCTACCGCTAATTATACCTCGATCGGCGCCAACCTTAGCGCTCAAGAAGCGCTCGAAGCCGAAAGGCTAGTGGCGAACTTATTGTCAGAAAATAGAAGCTGTTGTAACAGTTTCTTTGGTAAACATAGTCACATGAACAAGAAGAATTGGCGTAAAGGACATTAACTACTAATGGTGTCATGGCCGAATTAAAACCTAAGGGCGCAGCACAATATGCTGCGCTATGATTTTGGCCTGTAGTAGCCAACGTATCGAAAAACCGTTTTCATAATCCCGTATGGAGAACTCCTAAATGAAGTATTTTATAGTTTTTGCACACCCAGAAAACGAGCACAGCTTTCAAAGCTCGTTACTTAAGCATAGTGTCAGCGTTTTGCGAAACGCGGGTCATGAAGTTCATGTATCAGATCTATATGCGATGAATTTTAACCCTGTGGCATCGAAAGCTGATTTCGAGACCCGTAGGTTTCCCGAGCGATTGCAATATGACCGTGAGCAAAAGTTTGCGGTTGAACACGACGCATTGGCTTCCGATATTGCGACAGAGCTCGAATGGCTTAACTGGTGCGACACCCTAGTTTTTCAATTTCCACTCTACTGGTTTTCAATGCCCGCTATTATGAAGGGGTGGATCGATCGAGTTTTTTTGAACACCGTCGTTTATGGCGCGGGAAAACGCTTCGAGACGGGAGGCCTAACAGGCAAGCGGGCAATGGTATGTACGTCCACCGGTGGCTTTGATGAAATGTTTCAGCCTGACGGACTGCTAGGTGATATGGATGTCGCTTTATGGCACATTCATCATGGCATGCTGCATTACACGGGGCTGCAAGTGCTGCCTCCATTTGTCGGCTGGGCCCCAGTGCGCGTAGGTGACGAAAAATGTGCGCAATATCACGACGAGTACGCAAGCCGGTTACTGAGCGCGGCGAGTACCACGCCGATGACCTTCCACAATACCGCCGACTTCGGCGCTGATTATAAAATGCGAGCGGATGTTGCACCGAGCACCGTGGCACATCGGCGTAGCCAGCCGCCGCAGACCGATACTGACAAGTAAAGGGTCACACCCTGTCAGCGTCTACTGTTAGGTT
>JBLHXJ010000183.1:0-6036 GCA_047629535.1 Arenicella sp.
ATTTCGCCAGCAGAATCCGCCGTGAAGGTATTCATCATGTCGGCATCATTATGGTAACCGCCAAAGATAATGAAAATGATTTGATTCGAGGCTTAGATGTTGGTGCTGACGACTATATAAAAAAGCCGTTTTCGACTAAGGAGTTAATCTCACGCATAAAAGCAGTTTTACGCAGACTATCTGACAAAACAACGCTTAGCGACATCGTTAGCGCCGGTAGGATCAAAATTGATACAACTCAACATCGAGTTCTAATTGACTCAAAAAACGTCGACTTTAGCCCAACTGAGTTTCGCTTATTGCATTTTTTATTGTCTCATCCAGACCGTGTATTTGGTCGAGATCAACTGCTCGACAATGTATGGGGAGACCAAGTTTATGTTGAAGATCGGACCGTGGACGTGCATATTCGACGTCTACGTAAAGTATTGGAACCTCACGAGTGCGACACCTATATACACACAGTTCGTGGCGTTGGCTATCGCTTCTCACTACAAGCTAATTAGTCTCGGTAAGGCACTATAATTTAACTTAAGCTAACGATCGCTATGCAAAATGATATCTGGAAATTCGTCGGCTTACTGCTTATCGCCGCAGTATTTGGATACACTATTGGACACATTCTATTGCCAATGCTGTTGGCGTCGATCGGCATCATTGCATGGCAAGTATATCGGCTCAACCTATTATACTTGTGGGCCGAAAATCCTAAGCACAACCCGATGCCCGAGGTCGACGGCCAGCTGCATAGCTTGTATCGTTCGATCCTCCGCACAAATGCTAAAAACTCTAAACGTAAGCGTCAGCTAAGTGCTTACCTGACTCAGTTTAGAAGAGCCGTAAGCGCGCTTCCTGATGCGATCGTATTAGTTGACGATAATGGCAAGATTGAGTGGGCTAATAGAAACGCTAACACGGTACTTGGAATCCGTTGGCCGGAAGACAGTAATGTGCGCTTCGGTGACTTAATTCGCCACCCAGAAGTTGATCATCTATTGCAAAACGCGAGTTCAAAGAAGAAGCCACCAGAGCAAGGCGTGGTCGTTAACTCGGTGTCAAACAGCGAACAAACTATCAGCTTCAAATGCATACGCTATACCGACACCCTGCGAATGGTAATCGCTCGTGATGTCAGCCGTTTGGTTAAGATAAATCAAATGCAGTCAGACTTTGTTGCCAATGTGTCGCACGAATTAAAGACGCCGCTAACGGTGCTCAAAGGCTACGTCGAAATTTTACGCGACAACCCCGAACTGCCGCTTAAGTTTGCCAAGCCGTTGGCGCAAATGAACCTGCAGAGTGTTCGCATGGAACTTATTGTCGGCGACCTGCTGTATCTGGCAAGGTTGGAAGACAGTGCGAATATAACGCCCCATGCGCCTGTCGATATTACTAACTTGATTAATACTATCGTCGAAGCAGTTGCGCCACTGATTGAGGAGAAGCGACACAAACTCGAGCTTGATATTGATTACTCACTTGCGCTTAGTGGAGCATCAAAAGAGTTGTATAGCGCATTCTCAAATTTGATCACCAATGCGATTAACTACACGCCCGAAAACGGGGTGATCAAAGTGCGTTGGCAGAACAGTAAACAGAATGGCAATAGTTGCGCCATATTTTCAGTAAAAGATAATGGCTACGGCATCGCCACTCAACACTTAGAGCGCCTAACTCAACGCTTCTATCGTGTCGATACCGATCGATCAAGAGAACGTGGTGGCACTGGTTTAGGCTTAGCCATCGTCAAGCATGTGCTACAACGCCATTCAGCCGAGCTACAAATAGAGAGCCACGAAGACGAAGGCAGTGTCTTTAGATGCGTGTTCCCCCAAGGCCAAGTTGCAAAAGCGACCGATCTATATAAATCCTCGACAAGTTAAAGCGTTATTTTAGCAATCACGTATGCGTGATCGCTGGGCTTGTCATTTGCCTCGCCTGGCGTTACCCCGATCAATTCGTTGCCATTAATAATTTCATATTCGGCCCTAGCGGACTTAGCCAACGAACCTGAGACGATACCGTGCATCAGTACTTGTAACTTACCACGATGATTATAGTCATAACGTTCAACGGCTGGTAGCTGCATCACTAAATTAACCGCATTATCGGCACACAAAGCGTCTAGAGTGCGACTGTATTCCGAATCGTTAAAGTCACCGGTAATGTAGTATTCGTTGCCATGCAGCAGCGTACGCTCAGCCTCACGATGAATTAAATGCGCCTGCTCCACTCTTACCCCTAGTTTCCCATCGGAGCCAGGGTCAGCAACCGCAAAAATACTTTCCTGATGACGTTTAGAAGCCAAGTGTACGTTGATAAGGGTTAACCGCTTTGCCGATTCTTTTTCAATAAAGTCACACACTAGTGGCTTACGAGAATCATCAAAGGCCCAGTTGCCCTTGCCTAATACATGTAGCGATTCGACATCGACACTCACTCGATTAGGGTTATACAAATAGCCGTTACGTATATTACCACCAGGTTGCCCTCCGTCGGCTCCAAGCTCAGGGCTCATATCAACCCAGGCATATTCGATTCCGCTTAGCTGCTTGATGGTTAAAATCAGCAGTCGATAAGTTTCGGCAGCGTCTACTACATTTGTCATTTCGGCTCCATCGCTGTCCTGAATTTCTTGTAGCGCGACAATGTCGGGTGAATTTGCCTGCAACACGACGGCTTGAGCCAAAGTATGAAAGCGCCCTTCTCCCCAATCATCATCAACGTCTTGTCGAGGGTTTTTCACTCGCAGCGGTGACTCAACGTTGGGGTCAAGGTTAAAACAGTTCAACGTCATTATCGTTAGCGCACCGGCACTTGCTGTTAACGATGACTTAGTCACTTCAATAAAGCTTTCTTCAAACTCAAACGGCTCGCTGACTGCGATTTGATATGAATCGGCTCGATAATTAAGCGGCCCCTCTATTCGACTATTAAGCCTTGCGCCAACATTCAAACGTGGCGCATGATTATAATTAGTTACCCGAAAACCTGGCAGCCAACGGGTATTATTTAACTGATCGCCAATAAATCCGCCGTGTTTCGTCCGCGGTGCCGTTTCGTCTGGCGTAGGGAAGTCTAGGGCAAGCACATAGTCACCAAATGTGTTGCTCGGCGCGACAAAAGTTTGACCCGCTTCAATAGCAAGCAACATGCCTTCGAGGCTATTGAGTAAGATTGCCAGTTGAGCATTGTCGCTTGGTAAAAATTCTTGTGTCAGTGAAATCGCTACGACACCATCTGTGTCGGTACTTTTTATCTCTGCTGACTCAAATCGTAGTTGAGTAACCGGTTTGGCTGTTTCGTGTTTAACATAGTCAAGACATTCGCCGCTGACCACCAGCTTGGCACCTTTGTTAGGCTTCCAATCTCTGCTATAGACGAAAATCGCATCCGAACCTTTTCCGTCCCAGGCCTTATTTGCGGTTTGTAAAAAAAAGCCACGACGAACAACACCGGTAACAATACCTGTGGTGGTGACATTTTGATTTGCGTAAGGTGAATGGTGACCTTCTCCTTGAAGGTCGCGGATAGCTATATTGGCCACGGATAAACTCATTTTGGAAGATTTTAATCGAGTATAACTAAAAATGGCCAATCAACGAGGTTGATTGGCCACTGGCGCTATTTTAACCTAGATATCGAGCATCAAGGCTAATCGGTGAACTACGCTAACTGCTCACTGACCTTATCAATTGCTTTGTGTCGAACGTCTTGGCCTTCAACCAGATAGATCACATTCTCGCAAATATTAATACAATGGTCGCCGATACGCTCAAGTGAGCGAGCCGCCCACATAACGTCTAAAGCGTCGGAAATATTATCCGGATCTTTCTTCATGTAGTTAACCAAACGAACCACCACACGAGCATATTCCTCGTCAATAGCTTGGTCTTTACGCATATTTAAAACCGCTGAGCGGGTTTGCATGCGCGCGTAAGTGTTGAGAGTTTCATGCAACAATTCTTTAACATGCTCCCCCAGAGACAATAAGCCCTTAAATGCTTTTACCGATGCATCGTTGTCAAGTGCGTGTTGCACCATGTTGGCAACTCGTTCGGCTTCATCACCAATGCGCTCCAAATCTCGAACCGACTTAGTCGTAGCGATGATCATACGTAGATCGCCGGCGGCAGGTTGCCGCTTAGCCAAAATCTGAGTGCACTCTTCATCAATTTGCATTTCCAGCGCGTTGACTTTTCGATCTAACTGCTCAACATTGACAATCGCTTCACTGTCGCCGTCGCGCAGAGCTTCAAGCGTTTTATCCAACTGCGCTTCAACCAGGCCCCCCATCTTTAGGACTCGCGAGCGAATTTCATCTAACTCAAGGTCGAACTTACGAGAGATGTGCCCGCCAACCATTACTTCTTCATTCATAATTGCTCCTTGACCTAATCTGCTATTGATAGATTAACCGATTCGGCCAGTAATATACGCTTCTGTTAATTGATGTTCAGGATTTGTAAACACCTGAGATGTGTCATTAACCTCAATCAGCTTTCCTAAGTGAAAGTACGCGGTTCGTTGCGACACACGAGCGGCTTGTTGCATTGAGTGCGTGACGATGCAAATGGTGAAATTTTCACTCAGCTCATGAATTAGCTCTTCAACCGTTGCGGTAGCAATCGGATCCAATGCTGAGCATGGCTCGTCCATCAAAATCACTTCGGGGTTAACCGCTATAGCTCGCGCTATACATAAGCGTTGCTGTTGACCGCCAGAGAGGCCAGTAGCCGGCTCGTCTAAACGGTCTTTTACTTCTTTCCAAAGGCCACAGCGAATGAGGCTGGTTTCTACCAGCTCGTCGAGCTGCACCTTATTGTCGGTCAAGCCGTGAATCCGCGCGCCATAGGCAACGTTCTCATAAATTGACTTGGGAAAAGGGTTTGGCTTTTGAAACACCATGCCAACTCGCGCACGCAGTTCGACAACATCGATTTTTTTGTCGTACATGTCTTGGTCTTCAAGCGAAAGCTGACCGTCTACACGACAGATATCGATGGTGTCATTCATCCGATTCAAGCAACGTAAAAAGGTAGATTTACCACAACCAGAGGGGCCAATCATAGAGATAACTTGGTTCTTACCGATATCCAAATTAACATCGAAAATAGCCTGCTTATCGCCGTAAAATACGTTCGCATTGCGAATCCGCATCTTGTAGTCGTCTAATAATGGTAGCCCTACTGTTTGGTATGTTTCTTTCACTATTTCGGCCATTGATTGTTGTGTTGTGTTCATATGAGTACTTCTACTAACTAATTTTCAGTGTGTGACTCGCCTTACTAATTTGCTTGCGAGAATAATATTTTTACCAGCGACGCTCTAGTCGTTTACGCAACCAAACGGCAAAGCTATTCATGCAGATCAAAAAGGTTAATAACACCATGATGGCGGCGGATGTTTTTTCTACAAAGGCTCGCTCTGGGCTATCAGACCATAGGAAAATTTGCACTGGTAGTACGGTTGCAGGGTCGGTGACACCGGTAGGGACATCGACGATGAAGGCAACCATTCCGATCATAAGTAACGGTGCTGTTTCACCCAGCGCTTGAGCCATTCCGATGATGGTGCCGGTAAGCATACCGGGCATCGCCAACGGCAAAACATGATGTAATACAGTTTGCATTTTTGAAGCGCCCATACCTAAAGCGGCCTCGCGGATAGAGGGCGGCACTGATTTAATTGCCGCACGACTGGAGATAATGATGGTCGGCAGTGTCATCAACGTTAGCACAAAGCCACCGAGCAAAGGAACTGATCGAGGCATACCAAAAAAGTTGATGAAAATTGCCAAACCAAGCAAGCCAAAGATTACCGAGGGAACGGCCGCTAGGTTATTAATATTAACTTCGATAAAATCGGTAATACGATTAGTGGGCGCGAATTCTTCCAAGTAAATCGCGGTTGCTACGGCAATTGGAAACGACAAGGCAAGGGTCACAAGCAGAGTCAGGATAGACCCTGTAATCGCTCCTCTTATACCCGCTAATTCTGGCTCTCTAGAGTCAGAGTTAGTAAATAAAATAGTAT
>JBLHXJ010000184.1:0-5952 GCA_047629535.1 Arenicella sp.
AAACTCGTTAGTTACTACGCTTTGACCGTTATACCGAAATGTTTCCGGTAATGGTTGAGCTTGGTAAGAAAAATAGTACGGCTCACTATCACTCTGAATCTCAACCGATTCTAGAATGCCCTTCATGTTCGAGAAGTTTGCCACGATCTTATCTTCATAAAACAAGGTAGTGACTTCATATAATCGTTTAGCGGAGTCAAATTTCAGCAGTAGACCGACAATGATTACGACAAGCAGAACGCCAAATATTTTTGCAATTAGCTTTAACATGAATTTTCTCTAATGTTGCGATTTGATTTCGATAATGATGTGAGCTTTCATCGCTCGGACTAAATCCTTGCATGTAGCGCAGTCGAAAGCAAAACCGATTCTACCTCGAGGATCCTGTGTTCGGGTCAAACCCAAGGCCTAGAGGCTCACTTATACCGCCAGTATTGAATTACCAAATCGAGGGTGCTAAGCAACCAGCACTAATCTTAGTTGCTTAGCATAAAACGAGTCTGCTTAAGTCAGCCAACCGCACCTTTCTTTGCTTAAGCATTCAGCTCGCGTGCGGTCATCTTGCCTAGTTGCGACATATGTACCTCATCAGGGCCATCAGCTATTCGACAAAATCGAGCTATGGTGAATGCTTCAGGAATCATGGTATCTTGGCCGACGCCTTTACCGCCGAATATCTGCATCGCTCGGTCGGCAACATCTTGACACATCTTTGGCGCTACGATTTTGACCATAGATACGTAAGGCCGAGCTGCTTCTAAACCGCCCTCATCCATTTTCTCAGCCGCCTGCATTACTAATAGGCGACATTGCTCGATATCACAACGAGAACGGGCTATTTCATGCTGAACACTGGTTTTCTTGATTAACCGTTCACCAAAAGCAACGCGTTCCTCGGCTCGTGCACACATTAATTCAAGACATCGCTGGGCTAAGCCAACAAACATCATTGCGTATTGAAAACGTCCAGGGCCAAGACGACCTTGTGCAATTTCAAAACCGCAGCCTTGCGCTTTAAGCATGTTGGTAACCGGTACACGAACATCTTCAAATAGAAACTCAGCTTCACCACCCGGCGAATGGTAGCTATCAAAGACTCTTAGCGCTCGAACCATTTTGATCCCCGGTGCATCGCGTGGCACTAAAATAGTTGAATGCTGTTGATGGCGCGGTGCATCGGGGTCTGATCGGCCCATTACCAACATGATTTTACAGCGATCACTAATGGCATTGGTGGTCCACCACTTGCGGCCATTCAATACGTATTCATCTCCATCACGGCGAATTTCCAATTCCATATTGGTCGCATCAGAGCTCGCTACCTGAGGCTCTGTCATTGCATACGCGGAGCGAATATCGCCGGCCAATAAGGGTTCTAACCATTGCTTTTGTTGATCCGCAGTACCGTATTTGGCTAACACCTCCATGTTACCGCGATCTGGCGCATTACAATTGAACACTGCCTGAGCCCATACCACCTTGCTCATCGTTTCAAAAAGCGGGGCTATTTCAATATTCGTCAGACCGAGGCTCCATGGTTTGTATTCATCGGGCAGAAATAGATTCCACAAGCCCTGCGCCTTGGCTTTCTCGCGTAAACCATCAAACCACGGTGGCACCTTCCATAGATTATTCTGGTCAAGAGTGAATTCTTGCCAATCATGCTCGCGTGGGTAAATATGCTCTTGCATAAATGCCTCGAGTTGCAAATTTAACTGATGTGATCGATCGCTGATTTGAAAACCCATTAAAGCTCCTGAAGTATGTTTAATTGCCACTAGACCGAAATTTAGTAGGCGAAACCATATCGCATATGATTTGTAAGCAATTGATTTTAAATTAGATTGATTAATTTAATCACGCTTAGTATAACAAGCAGTGTTGAACTTTATAACATAAGATCGGTTGCACGCCCAAGCTGCGCTGGCGGAAGTTTAATACACTCAACCGAGCTTCTGACACTCGCTCGTTGATTTAATCAGTACCGCTTGCCTGGTGCCAAAATTTTGAATATTTAAATTGATCGGGACAATTACCTAAACCTAAAAAACCAGCCCTAGAATGCAATACACTGAACATTGATTGTGAGCTTATAAAAGGTATTTGATTATGAAATATAAAGACTACTACAAAACCTTGGGGCTGAAACGAGATGCCAACGCTGATGAAATCAAAAGGTCATATCGAAAGCTGGCTAGAAAATATCACCCAGACGTAAGTAAAGAAGAGGACGCTGAGCAACAATTCAAGCAAGTTTCAGAGGCTTATGAAGTACTGAGAGACCCAGAAAAACGAACAGCTTACGACCAGTTTGGAAGCAATTGGAAAGCGGGGCAAGATTTTCGCCCACCTCCCAATGGTCGCCCGAAATCGGGATTTGACGGTGGTGGATTTACTGGCGCTGAGACAGCTGACTTTAGTGATTTTTTCGAGAATATATTTGGACGAGATAATGGCCATGCAAGCCAAAGCTATCGCGGCGCTCGATCAAGAGGTGAAGATGTGCATACCAAGATAGCAATTGATATTGCAGACTCTTTTCTCGGTTGCAAACGCAGTATTAGTTTTAAACAAACTAAAATTGGCAAAGATGGTAGGCCCGTCATCGAGCAACGTAAACTTAATGTGCGGATACCAAAAGGAGTGCAAGAAGGCCAGAATATACGCCTTGCCAAGCAAGGCGGCGCGGCAATGGGCCAAGGCGAAGCAGGCGATTTGTATTTGGAAATATCATTTAAGGCCCACGCCTATTACTCGGTTGAAGGACTCGATGTCTTCCTTAAACTGCCAGTCGCACCATGGGAGGCGGCGCTGGGTGCAAAGATCGAAGCGCCAACGCCAAACGGACCGGTAACGCTTTCAGTGCCGCCCAACTCGAAAAATAGCGATAAACTACGACTGCGGGGGCGTGGAATTCCGGCCAAGTCCCCGGGCGACTTATTTGCAGTATTGAATATCGTTTTACCGGAAGCTAAAACCGATGACGTTAAAAAAGCGTACCAAGATTTTAGTCAAGCCGCGGCCTTCAATCCACGAAAATCTATCGGCAGTAAATAATCGAAAACCGAAAAGTAATTCGCTTTAGAGACGGTGAAGTTTTCAAACTATCGCTTTCTGAGTTTTGTAAAAACTGCAATATTTATGCCGACGACGTACTAAAATATATCGACTAGTCAGTGATAGAGCGTCCGCTTGAGGGTGGCGAACGGCGTTGCGAGCGTATTTTTATTAGAGTTTCAACCGTATGTTTTATTAGAGTTTCAACCGTATGTTTTATTAGAGTTTCAAGCGTATTTTTTATTACAAGACTGCAGTAGCAACTCTGTCGGATTGAGTCTGGCTCTTGACCTGCGTGAATAACGTGATCGGTTACCTAGTCGTTTAGACTACTACCAGTCCTATTACCGTCCAATAACCGGCAAAGACCAATACTTTCGATAGCACAAATACGGTCTAACCGGTATTTCGAAGCCCGTTCGTCGAACTAAGACTGATTCGATCTAGTTTCTAAATTTTTTAGAAACTAGTGAATCAGCCCTACTCGCAGCGGCGGCTGTTACGCGTCTTTCTCGGGGGCTGGTATAAATACTTTAAATCCGCATAAGGCGGCAACAGTGATAATCCCGACCAGCAATCCTAACCATGGCTCAAACACACTAAATGCCATTGCGGTAATCACCATTGCGCCACGTTCAGTCGCATCGTCTACCAGCGACAAAGCCAGTGTCGCACAAGCAAAAGCAGTCAATATTAAGGTAACCGCTAGGGCTAACGGCAATAAGGGTTCGAGTAAGGTTACTAACGGTAAACAGATAAATAATAGTGGTAAGCCGAAAGCATAAAAGCTACCGATACTGTCAAAAATAGAATCCACCTTTTCTCTACCCTCCGCCCATCGTTTCAACAAGACGACTTGAATACCCGTCCACAATACACCTTGAGTTGCGAAAAACGGTGCGAATATACCCATTAACACGTTACGGATACCGGTTGCCATATGCGCTCGACTGCTATCAAGTTCAAGTTTTTCATCAGTTCTTGATTTCTGTGCTTGCTCAATCATTTCATTGCCGGTAATGACATCACCAAAAAACAAAATATACGTAATTAGAGCTAACGGAAAGGACGCTAAAAAAGTCTCTACCGGAGGCCAGCCGATGATAAACGGCGAAGCTTTAGACCATAGAGAAGTAGCCGCAGTGGCGACATCCAATAATTCCCAGCGAATGTTGTATTCAAACTCACCGGTGAAAAAGCCCACGGTACCGGCAATAACAAAACCAGGAAGCAAACCAAATCCCAGCACTTTTGCCAGCACTTTGTTGTCGGCCGCTAACGCTTGGAGCGGTTTTGAAAAAGCGAATATCAAACAAACAAGTACGCCCAATGTGCCGGCAATTGGTGCCGATTGGAAAACGTTCGCGGCATCTCCGTCTTTGGTGACACGCAAAAACGCAGCGATTGCAGCGCCAAGAATAATGCCGCCCTTAAACACGTTGGGCACAACTTTAATTAGTTTTGCCCCTAGGCCCGTAACCCCTAATACAATTAGAATAAACGAAAAGTTTAACGACAAGGCCGTCATTGCCTGAAACTGCGAGGTGTGGTCGCCGATATAGGCCGGCGCGGTGATAAAAGCCACTACAAACGGAATCGCCGGAGTAAGCCAACCAGGTGCATAGGGGTCACCAAAAAACATCCATGAAAAAGATATTAATAGACTATGAAACATTGCCATGACCACTGCTTCTTCGAAGCTTAGGCCAAGCAACGCCATAAAATAAGGTACTAATGCCAACCCGGTTGCTCCAGCAACGGCTAGGCCTTGTAACATATCAGCCAACGAAAAGCGCAGATGAATCAGTGGGATACGCATAGTAAATGGTCCCCATTTCACACCTGGTTGCACTTCTCCTTCGGATCTTTTTGAACGCATATTATTTTTCTCGTTATCTATTGCATTAACTGATGGCTGGTTAGTAACGCTAAGCTAGTATTAACACTAACAAGCCACACTATTTATGAGTATACGAAGCATACCCCCCACTACTCTCGGACAGATATCTAGCGTCATCGGGACTCGCCTTCTAGCCGAGAAGGAATCATAGCGGTTAACGCCGAAATCTACGTATACACCGGCAAGCCGCAGCTATTCCCAGTCAGGCTTTACAGTTGCTAACATCAATAGAGGTTTTTGGCGTTGTAAGGTTTACCTGAAAAAACACCCAGAACAAAGCATTTACTGACTTGAGTTTAATCTTGCAGAAGAGTGCTAGTATTGGCTTATTACATTATTCGACAAGAGAACATAAAATGAAAAAAACACTGTTATCGTGCTGTATTTCTTTAAGCCTATTGGCGTCAGTAACGGCTTTTGCAGCGGCTGAAAAAACAACTTTGTTACTCAATAGTGTTGAGAGCAAAGTTATTGAGTGGCGGCGTGATTTTCATCAAAATCCTGAGCTAGGGAACCGCGAAGTCCGCACGGCAAAGATAGTTGCTGAGCATTTAAAAAGCTTGGGCATGCAAGTCGAGACTCAAATAGCCTATACCGGCGTTGTCGGCATTTTAAAGGGTGGAAAGCCTGGCCCGACGGTGATGCTTAGAGCCGACATGGATGCCTTGCCGGTAACAGAGCAAGGTGAGCTGTCGTTTAAATCGACCAAGAAAACTAATTACAGAGGCGTAGACGTTGGCATTATGCACGCCTGTGGTCACGATACCCATGTAGCCATGTTGATGGGCACAGCGGAAGTGTTGGCCGGCATGCAAGAAGACTTGCACGGTAGCGTAATGTTTGTTTTTCAACCCGCTGAGGAAGGCGCACCGATAGGCGAAGAAGGCGGCGCTGAAATGATGCTAAAGGAAGGTATTTTTAAACGGCACAACCCTGATGTGGCATTTGGATTACACATCACATCGGGTTTACCTTCTGGCGCCATTGGTTATCGC
>JBLHXJ010000185.1:0-5885 GCA_047629535.1 Arenicella sp.
CGCGATACTTTAAAATTGGCTCTCTGGCGTTGTTATCACCAAACCATCCATCTCTTCGGTCAGTTTAACTTGGCATGAAAGACGTGAGTTGTCTTTCACTTCCTCCGCTACATCCAGCATCTCGGCCTCTAGGTCGTCCGGCTTACCAACGACGGCCAACCAATCTTCTGAAATATAAACATGACAGGTTGCGCATGCGCACGCGCCGCCACAGTCTGCATCGATTCCCGGAACATCATTGCTAGTAGCTGCTTCCATAACAGTATCACCAACTGAACCACCAACAGTCCGCTCAGTTCCTTCGAAATCTATAAATGTAATTTTAGGCATATCAATCTCCGCCAAAGACGCATGTAGCGCGTATTAATCTAAAAAATTTTTGATGATTCTACGGGGAGATATCTTGAGGTGCAAGCCCACTCGAAAGATCGTTGGGAAGTACTTAGAATACAGCTAATTAATTCACTAAAAGGAGCCACTTAATGAATCGCGCTGTTCAGATTAAAGAAAAACAAAAACAATCGCTAGTCGCCAAAGGCTTGGGCGTTCTTGCCACGGTTGGCATGGCAGCAAAAACGGGTCAGGTAAATACTGGACTATTGAGTAGCGGACAAATTTGGACAGATCTAGTCACCAGTGGCTATTCACGTAAACTGGAAACAGCGGCCGATACCCAAGGTTTGCAATTAATTATTGCTGCTGGCTACCCACCGCAGCAAGCATTACCCGCCTTTGAGGCGATGCCTATCTCTGACGATGACGTCGTAAATGCGGCTAAAATGTGGAGTAGCCACCCAGACATCGATGCGCGAAAAAAAAATTGGCCAAGCAAATCAAAAAGAACAAACAAGCAATCAAAAACGAGGGGATGGATGACGTCAAGTACCTGCAAGCAGTGCGGCTTGCGGCAATAAGTAATTCTCAACTGCAGATAGATGGACGCGAATTTGGTATGGCCATTCAACGGTTAAAAAGACTAACTAATTCTTTGCACGACAACGCAACCAGCCACTACTTGCTAGGCGAGGCTTATCGCAAACAAAACAATCAAGCCAATTTAGAGTCAAGCATTGATGCCTACCAAAAGGCCGTGGCAATTAAGCCTAATTTTTCTGAGCCCTGGCGCGAACTTGGTATGGCCTATCGCCGACAAGGACAGGTGGCTAAAGCCAAAGAGGCTTCAGAAAAATACCTAAGTTTACGCCCAGAAGCGGAAGATGCGCCGATAATTAACTGGTACCAAAAAAACCTGGCTGCACAGGCCATGAAAAAATAGGGGATGAAAATGAAAAATTTAATCCTAACATTATTAGTAATCGCTATAACCATATCGGCTAGCCCTTTGAGCGCACAAAGTACCAAAGATGCCTTTTTGGATATCTCCAAAAGTGCCTTCAAGAAACAGTTTAAAGACCTAGCGGTGATGCCCTTAAGAGCATCAGCGGTATTAGCGATGCCAGAACAAATGAAACAACTCGTTATGGATGAAGTGCTAAAGAAATTAGGCAAGTAGAAATACAGCGTATTGCCGCCAACAGAAGTAGAGAGAATCCGCGAGCAGTTTAGCTCCTTGTATATGCCACAAAAACGCCAGGAAAACTCTGCTCTGATCAGCGAACACACGCGGCGCGAGCTTCTTTTTCAACACCCGATTAACGCAATTGTGGCGGTTAATGTTCTACCAGTAGGTGCCGCTTTTATAAAAGATAAGGCCGAATGGGGTGGTACCTAACAAAAAATAAAACACAAAGGCGATAGCCTTCTAGGAGCTATGTTCGGTAAGAATTACGGCGGCAATGTCGCCGCATCCGCGGTCCAAATTGTGATTGTAGACCGGCAAAGCAGAACCGTATTCAACTGGATTGGTGGTATCGAGGTTCTCATGCATCGCAATGGGACTAAGCTTGAGGAACTTCCCAAAGCCGAGCTATGGAAGAATAAAAAGCGAGTTATCAGAGCCGCAAAATATGCGGTTAAGCCAATCTAGGAATAGAGCTGGCAGGAATAAGTTACCAACCTGGCCGTGACGCAATCATGTATGGCGAAAATTTTCTCTTAACCACAACGCAGCGTTCAACTGAGTCTGATTGTTTAGCTTCTTATCGCTTATTGAAAATAGCTTCTAGTAAAAAGGAATAACGATCTAAGGAATGAAAGTAGTTCTTAAAGGCGAATGACCCCAAGTGTATCGGTGATCATTGCTGTGAACCAAAAATTACTTTCAGGGTCCATTTTTATAGGGTGCATCATGGTTCCTGTACTCGGTGAGAAACACTTAGATCGACAAGACTACTCAATAATGCGCGTTTTCATCTCAGCGAATGTCCACTTAGAGTATGTCGCTGACCGTAATTCAAATCAATTTAGGTATTAGAGTCTATATTTCCTCTCATCCTCTAACAATTTCAGGCATTCGGGTTAACTGATGGACGGTTTCCTATTTGGCCTACTAGGTGCGCGCTAAAATGTGGATTAGATCTTAAAGTCGGCCGAATTAAAGTATTCATTGCCGCCCCTTGGTTCTCAAACATGGTCTATATAGTAATTAATTTACATCACTCCTTACAGCGCTCACATTAGCCCCTGCGAAGCTATTGAATGTCTAGACTAATCATGCAATAAAAAAGGCCCAACTCAATCACCTGAGTTGGGCCTTCTATTTGGTGTCCAGAGAGGGACTCGAACCCTCACGACTTGCGTCACTACCCCCTCAAGATAGCGTGTCTACCAATTCCACCACCTGGACTTATTCTTTACTTGCGTTACTTGGTCTAGCTAATACTGATTAAGTCTACGACCCGCTACGCGTGCGCCGCTCTCAGGCAACGCCTTCGCGGCACTAAAGCCTTCGGCTCGTCGTCTACCAATTCCACCACCTGGACTTATTCTTTACTTGCGTTACTTGGTCTACCCATTCAAACAGTAGACATAATTCCTTTGTCGTTAGTCGACTATGGAACTACCGGGATCTCGCCTTCTATGACGGCTTCGTCAGCGTCAATAGTGGGGATATCACTCGATTGCTCGTTTATAACAGAATCAATCGTTGGCACTTCGCTGCTTTGCTCAACCGTAATAGGGGCAATTTCCTGCTCTGACGCATTACGCTTAGCGTATATGTATGCCAGCGTTAGGCTGCTTACGAAAAACAAGGTAACCATTGTTGACGTGCAACGAGTTAGGAAGTTAGCAGAGCCCTTGCTACCGAACATGCTCGAAGAGCCGCCGCCGCCAAATGCTGAGCCCATATCGCCTTTACTTTGCTGCATCAGCACTAGCGCAATAATAGCGACGGCAGTAAATACATTGACGAGTATTAGAATAGTTGTGATGTTCATTTTATAACTCTATTTTCGCAGAACACGGCTTAAAACCTTAATATTGGTCTTAAAGCTTGGCGTTCAAGTCTTTTCTGTAATTTTTTGTACAGCTTCACAGATTCCTGCAAAACTACTTACTTGCAATGACGCACCACCAATTAGGCCACCATCAATATCTCTTTGAGCAAATAACTCGTTAGCGTTACTAGGCTTAACACTTCCACCGTAGACAATTCTTACTGCTTGAGCGATCTCAGTGTTCAAACTATCAAGCTTGGCACGAATAAACGCATGAACATCTTGCGCTTGTTCGGGGCTCGCTGTTTCGCCAGTACCAATTGCCCATACTGGCTCGTAAGCGATAACCGCGTTAGCAAAACCGGAAATTCCGACTTTATCAATAACGGCCTCTAACTGAGCGGCTACGACTTCTTCGGTTTGCCCTGCTTGCCTGTGCGCCAAGGTCTCACCAATACAGAGTATTGGCACGATTTGCGCCGAGTGATCAAGACAGGCAGAAAATTTTTCGGCTATATCTTGGTCAGTCTCTTTAAACAACTCGCGCCGCTCGGAGTGACCTAACAATACATACTCACAACCAACCTCAGCCAACATCGAAAGAGAAACCTCACCGGTGTATGCGCCTGAGTCATGTTGACTCACATTTTGCGCGCCGACTGAAATAGGTTGGCTTTCTGAGCTGGCAATCGCTTGGCTCAAATAAGGCGCTGGCGGACATACTAAAATGTCATACCCCAGCTCCTTTTGCTCACTTAATCTGGCTGCATCTAGCGCGCGTCTGGCGACACCAGAAATCAAATCGGCGGTCATTTCTGAGCTGCCGTGCATTTTCCAATTACCTGCTACTAAAAAACGTCGCATAAGACCTCTTTAATCAGAATCAAGTGAGCGGCGGATATTAGCATAGCCCCTAGCTTTGCACTAGGAATCTTGGCAACAAATTAACACAAGGAGTAGGCCTTAAAGTTGGCTGTCTACCACTTTAGAGATATCTTCACATGTCGATTTTACCAATGCCTCATCGCGGCCCTCTACCATCACGCGAATCACTGGCTCGGTACCCGACGGCCGCAACAATACGCGACCGCTGTCAGCCAAGATAGACTCAGCGTCGCTGACCGCCTGTTTAACCTCTTCAAGCTCAACAACCGAGGCGGCATTGGTGCCCGTAGGCAAGCGCACGTTAATCATGGTTTGTGGGTACATATGCATCTCAGACGCTAGCTCATGCAACGGTCGGTCCATAAACTTCATTTGCGTTAGCACTTGTAACGCTGACACTAAACCATCACCGGTAGTGGTTTTATCCAAGCAAATGATATGACCTGATGATTCGCCACCAATAACCCAATCTCGCGCTTTTAACTCTTGCATAACATAACGATCGCCAACTCGGGCTCTTACAAATGGAATACCACGTTCTAACAACGCTTTTTCCATACCAAAGTTACTCATTAAGGTTCCGACGACACCACCCTTGAGGCGTTTTTGCTTGCGCAAACTATCGGCGATAATAAAAAGGAGCTGGTCTCCGTCTACCACGTCACCATGCTTATCCACCATTAACACTCGGTCAGCATCACCATCAAAGGCAATACCGACATCACATTTTTTTTCCAACACCAGTCGCTGCAACCCTTCGATGTAGGTCGAGCCACAGCCGTTATTAATATTAAAACCGTCTGGCTGGTTATTAATTACGTAGGTATCGGCGCCAAGTTCATGAAACGCAGCAGGTGCCGACTGATACGCCGCGCCATTGGCGCAGTCGATCGCAACCTTTAGGCCTTTGAAGTCCATGCGCCGCGGGATAGTACCCTTACAGAACTCAACATAACGCCCGACTGCGTCGTCCATACGGTAAGCCTTGCCTAACTCTTGAGCATCGACAACGGTCATTGGTTCGGCCATCAATGCCTCGATTTCAGCCTGAATTTTATCTGAGATCTTTGAACCATTGGGTGAAAAAAACTTGATGCCATTGTCGGAATAATGATTATGCGAGGCACTGATTACCACACCAGCATTAGCCCTAGCGGTTTGAGTCAGATAAGCTATCGCCGGGGTTGGAAGCGGCCCCAACATGGTGACGTCCATACCGGCTGATGACAAACCGGCTTCCATTGCCGACTCTAAAAGATACCCCGAAACACGCGTATCTTTGCCAACAAGCACGCTGCCCTTTCCGTAATGTCGCTTCACAACGGTGCCTAATGCCCACCCAAGGTGCACAATAGTCTTGGGCGTAATTGGCTCAACACCAACCGCACCTCGTATTCCGTCGGTTCCAAAAAAAGGTTTAGTCATAGATGCTCTTGTTATTTGATGACATTAGGCAGAAACAGCTGCGCTCGATACTTAACTATTACGTACGGCTTCTACCGCTCTTATCGCGTCGTACGTTTCTCGCACGTCGTGTACTCGTATTATTTTAGCGCCATTTAAAACCGACTGCACAGCTAATCCTAAACTTGCTGGTAATCGCTTGTCGACAGCTCGCCCTAAAAGGGTGTCAATTAAAGATTTACGCGAGACGCCTATCAA
>JBLHXJ010000186.1:0-5862 GCA_047629535.1 Arenicella sp.
TGTGAAATCTAAACAACCGTCGGATTGTCGAGTTATGGTTATAGACGATAGTAAGACTATTCGGATGACGGCTGAAACCATTCTCAAGAAGGAAGGTTATCAAGTTTTTACAGCAACAAATGGTTTCGAAGCGATGTCAGTGATTACAGACACTCGACCTGATATTATTTTCGTTGATATCATGATGCCTCGCTTAGATGGTTATCAAACCTGTAAATTGATTAAAAATAACAGCTATTTCCGTAACACGCCTGTGATCATGCTATCGAGTAAAGATAGTCTTTTTGACAGAGCGCGGGGCAGAGTGGCTGGTTCGGAACAGCATATTAATAAACCGTTTACTAAAAGTGAGTTACTAGAAGCGATTCATCGATACGTTTAAAACCGTCGATAATCATTTTAAGTAAAAGAATTATTGTTTGAATCAAATAAATACCCCTGATAAATCTATGTCTAGCAAAACTATTTTGGTCGTCGACGACTCTAAAACTGATTTTTTATACGTTAAGAATATTCTTGACCATGGCGGCTACAAAGTTGTCTATGCGCCTTCTGGTCAAGAAGGCGTGGACGCCGCCAAGCTGATTAAACCCGACTGCATCTTAATGGACGTAGTTATGCCGGATATGAATGGTTTCCAGGCGACTCGGGCAATTTCTCGGCAATTAGAAACCGCTGATATACCCGTTTTGATGTTGAGTTCCAAATCGCAGCAAACCGACCGGGTGTGGGCCGAGCGCCAAGGCGCAACAGATTACTTGGTTAAACCAGCCAACCCCAAGTTGCTGCTAAGTAAACTACGAGCACTCCTTGGTCCAATTAAATAGTAACTGCATGACGATACTGATTAGCTGTGTTGCTCATGCAATTCAGCAAAGTTGCCTGGTTATTAGTTGCCATATCTTAGAACCTGAATCTAAGGAACTAGGCACTAGTAAAACCAAGCGCCAAATCTATTAGACTCCCGATTATATAAGCCACTCGAGAATGATGACAAATAACGCGCCATTTGAAGTATTGAATACCATTCGCAGCCAAGCTTTGGCTTTGGCGGAGCAAGGGTTAACTTATGCAACCCAATCCGCTGGCGTTAAAAATATTGCTTATATCGTCAATGGTATTAATTACTATTGTGATGCGCAGGATGTTAAAGAGGTATCCACCTGTGACAACCTAATGGTTGTGCCGCAGACCAAGAACTGGATGCGCGGATTGATTAATTCTAAGGGCGTGCTTTATTCGGTGACGGATTTGAGCCTATTCGCCGGATATGGTCGCGCGACCCAAGCACAACGTGGGCATTTATTACTGCTAAACGAAGCGGGTCAGCAAAGCGCCCTATTAGTCAATCGAGTGATCGGTTTTCGCTACTTTGATGGCGCTAAAGAGTTTGATGATTTAGATGATAAGCAAGAACTGCTTGATGGTCTGAGTTCTTACGTTGATAAAGGCTTTCATGCAGACGGCCAAGATTGGTTTCGTTTGAATGTGAGCAGTCTTCTCTCATCTGAGCAGTTTAGAGAAGTTCAGTAGATATTCAGTAGGCACCCTTATGGGTGCTCGCTGACTGGTTCAGAGCATAGGGTTTTGAACTGGCAAATATAATATAAAACAGGCCGCCATACCCAAAGAGCGGTAACTATAGTGCAAGTTGAATAGGTGGAAAAATGAGTGAACCGAAACAAGATTACCAAGATGATGCTCTTGATCTAAACGACGCTGTTGAAAGCGTGGGTAAAGATGACCTCCAAAATCTTTATGATGATGCCGATCTCGAAAACCTAGATCAATTGGACGATTTTGATCTCGAAGAACCAGCGGTTGCCGCTGTTGATGGCGATAACAGCGGAGGCAATGAAAAGCTATGGCTATTCCTAACGCTTATCGCGTTTGCACTCGCACTGCTGTCGACGTCGTTGTTGGGCCCGGCAGTAAGCGATCAGAAGCAGCGCGCGGATTACAGTGTTGATGCTATTTCAAAAGTAAACTTGTCTAGCATAGCGGCCACTCAGGCAATGACCGAAGTGGGCCGTTTCGAACCGGTTAATAAAGCAATCGAAGATGCTGAAGCATCAATTACTCGATTGAGTAACGCTAATGAGTTTAGCGCTAAACTGGCCAACGCAATTTTTGCTAATGGATCTCACGACGCAGACGTAAATGAGTTGTGGGCAGGTTACAAAGCCGCCTCTGAGCAATTTCTAGCTAACCAGCAAGACGTCACTGAAGTCAAAGAAAAGCTGTTTGCGCTTAATGGTCGTTTGTCGCGAGCAATAGGTGATTCGGTTGTGTTTGTAGAAGCGGTCGCAAAAGAAGGTCGTAACAAAGCATCAGGTGCAGCGAAAGACAAATATTTATTTTTGACTTCTGAAGCGTCCAATCTAAACGGCATCCTTAGTCGTCTAAATGGCTCTAATGGAAATTATTTCACCACCGATAGCAACTTGTCCCAGTTGGCTGACCAGCAAAATGGACTAATGCTTCGTTTGCAAGAAACGCTGAGTCGTATCGTTAGTAATTCGGCTGAAATCGTTGGTACAGCCGCTTCGCCACTACGAGCACAATACGCCGACCTAGAAGCTCGTGTGCTAGAAGTTGGTGATCGAGCAAGCTCAGTTAGTGAGGCTCGTGCCGCACTTGGGCAAATGGGCACTCAAGGTGCTGCTTTGTCAGAGCGCATTCAAGCAGCGAGCAACCAAGGTGGTACACTGAAGTTGGTGAGTAACTTAGTAACGATCCTTCCGTTGATCTTTGCTTTACTAGGTGCTTTTAGCCTATGGCGTTATAGCCAAGCGCAAACGCGGGAGCTATTTCAACATGATGCTGGTTTAGAAGAGACGCTAGCTGATCAACAAGAATCTATTCTAAAGCTTCTTGATGAGATGAGCGCGCTTGCTGATGGAGATCTTACGGTAGAGGCTGAGGTGACCGACCAAATTACAGGCGCGATCGCCGATTCGGTCAACTTCGCAGTAATCGAGATGCGCGAACTAGTTTCGCAGATTAATCGTGCATCGATCGAGGTAGCTAATGAGTCAGAGCAAGCGGTAAGTAACGCTCAATCGGTATCGCAATCGAACATCACTCAATCAGAGCAGATTTCTGAGGCGGCGACATTGATGCAGCAGGTATCAAGCGGTATGCGTGAGATGTCAGAGCACGCGAATAGCTCATCAGCCATGGCGACTGAGTCGCTGCTTGCGGCTTCGCAAGGTGCGCAGGCGGTACGCGACACTATCGAAGGTATGGACGACATGCGCGAGCAAATCCAAGATACGTCTAAGCGGATTAAGCGCCTGGGTGAATCATCTCAGCGCATTGGCGATATCGTAGCGCTGATCGATGACATTGCTGAGCAAACTAATATTTTATCATTGAATGCGGCAATTCAAGCGTCAATGGCCGGCGAAGCGGGTCGCGGTTTCGCAGTGGTAGCGGATGAGGTGCAAAGCCTTGCTGAACGTTCTACGGAAGCAACCAAGAAGATCGGTGAGCTAGTAACAACCATTCAGAACGATACCAATGACGCGGTACTTTCGATGGAAAAAGCGACCCAACAAGTAGTTTCAGGTACCAAAGTTGCGGACTCTGCCGGTAAAGCCCTGGCTGAAATTGAGAGCGTATCGCAACGCTTGTCTAGCCTAGTAGAGGGTATCTCGAAAGACTCAGACGAGCAGGCCGAAACAGTAATCAAAGTAACTGAAAAAGTAGCCTTGGTAAGTGATTCATCGACCGATACGTCTCGTAAGGCGCAAGAGTCAGCGAATTCAATAGCGAAGTTGCTGGAACTTGCAAAAGATCTTGAAACATCGGTATCGCGATTCAAATTACCACCTAGCTAAGCGGTATTTGCGACCAAATCGATACGATAATAAGACTCAAAAAACGAACGAGTACCGAGACCTGATATGTCCATCTATTCTAATATAGACATTGAAACCTTTACGTGGGTTAAAGGCGAAGTTGAGCTAACGCTCGGCAGTGCCAGCAATGAGCTGCAGAAATTTGTTAGTACCGACGATAAGGAAAGCCTTTATGGGTTAAGTAACCATCTGCACCAAGTTGTTGGTTCACTGCAGATGCTTGAGATGAAGGCGCTGTCATCATTGATGATGGAAGGCGAGCTGCTAGTTGACGATTTTACTTCGCCCGATAGCAAAATGGGTAAGTCTACTTTTGTGGTGTTGTTGGATAGCGCGTTTTCAGCGCTTAAAGCTACCTTTGCCCGTATTGAGAGCGGCCTCCCTGAGAACCCGACTGACGTTGTCGAGCTAATTAACCAAATGCGCTCATCTCGAGGCCTTAAAGGCATCGAAATTTCGTCTTTGTTCTCGCCAATGATTGAAGTCTTTCCGGAAGTGAATTCCCATAAAGCGCTAAAAGACAAGGTTTATGTCGAGAGAGCTAAGGCTCTACGTGTTTATTACCAGACCTTTTTATTGCAATGGTTGCGAGATAACGACGATACCGCGATTGATAAAATGGCGATGGTAATCGACAAGCTATTTCAAATGAGTACGTTTGGAGCGGTTGCCCGTTTATGGTGGGTTGCATCAGCCTACTCGGACTATGTAAAGCACAATGACCTTGGCAATAAACTCGTACACAGCCGTATTTTTCGTCAGATCGATGACCGTTTTCGTGAGTTAGAGCAACATGGCGAATCGGCTTTGGTTAGAGATCCAGCTGACGAATTAATTAAAATCATGCTGTTCTATACCGGTGTTGGCGAAAAGCGTACCGAGCGAATGGATGAAATTGGTGACGCGTTCAAATTACATGAATATTTCCCAGCTCTAAAACTAGATGAAGATGCGGTCGATTTTAGCCAACTTGAGGCGAATCTTGCGAACCTTAAAGATAATGGAGATTTGCCGCTTACTTTAATTCGCCAGTTAGTTACCAGCTACTTCGAGGTTGAGCAGGCCGATAGCAGCGGTTTGGTTGAAATATTAGCTCAGCTAGAGATATTAGAGAAAGCCACAGAAAAGCAAGATACGGGCATCGTGCATGAGATTTCGGCACAGGCAAGCGAAGTAATTCGTGGCATGCGACGAGGCTTGGTTCAGCGCGATGAAGACACAGGGTTCCATCTTGCTTCGGCGTTGATGTTTATTGAAAACAGCATTCATCATCCTGATGATGTTGATAGCAATTGGTTGCAAAATGGGCAGCTAAAGCGTCAAGCACTTATCGCGCTCAATAATCAAGAAGAATTGACTGACGCGTTAGACGGCACTCATTTATCAGGCAGCGAGCGTCAGGCCCTGCTCGATGTGGTTGGCAGCGAAGTTGAAGAAAACCTAAAGAATATTGAGGAAAAGTTAGAACAGTTTGGGGTCGATCCAACAAACACAGAGATTTTGCAAGGTATTGACGGTAAAATTCGCCAAGTTCGTGGCGCGTTACAAGTTCTTGGTGAGCAGAAAGTAAGCTTGCTACTTAAAATGGCCGAAGACCAGTTCGTGGCACTAGAAAATGGCGAGGTTGAGCCGACAGCGGAGCTTAATGAGGCGCTCGCAATCTCGATTGGCACCATGGAAGAGTACGTAAAGGGTTTACAAAATAAACGCACCGGCATGGATTACCTGCTTGATCGGAGTATTACAGACCTTGAGGTTGCTATTGGCAAGACCGTCTCGCGAGATGATGTTGAGGACTTGCTCTATGTGGCATCTGACTCTTTGTTCTCTTGGCTAACTAATCAATCTGACCTTGCACTATTTACCAACCTGAAGTCGAGCTTGCGAGACTTAACGACGCTTGCTAGGAAGACTAAGTTGTCTGAGGTAGAGCACCTGGTTAAGGAGCAAGATAGACTTGTCGATGTTATTTCTCAAGAGCCTGCATTCTTGACTGACA
>JBLHXJ010000187.1:0-5849 GCA_047629535.1 Arenicella sp.
TTTTGTTGAATCTTATCTTTCCAGCCAGCGGCTGAAATTTCATCGCATCTGGCGGCGGTACGCCGATCTTGCCAGACAATTGCATTATAAACAGGCTTGCCGGTTTTCTTATTCCAGACCACCGTAGTCTCGCGCTGATTGGTGATGCCAATAGCGGCGATATCTGTCGGGCGAAGTTGGTTATTGGCGGCTAATTGTTGTAACACCAAGAATTGCGAATTCCAAATGTCCATCGCGTCGTGCTCGACCCAGCCAGACTTAGGGAAATATTGGGTAAACTCTTGTTGCGACATGTCGACAATATCGGCCTGATGGTCAAAAAGCACCGCTCGCGAGCTAGTTGTACCCTGATCCAATGCAATGATGAGTTGTTCTGTCACATTTCCTCCAACGAAGTCATATTAGAACGCAGTTTTGACGTTTTTCAGTGCATCTTTTTGCGCTTCTTTTAGGCCAAGAAGTGTAAGGGATTTTGGTAAGCAAACCAACTGCACTACAATACACAAATGCAAGAAAAACCATCTTTGAAAAAAATCGTCTTCCTCGACCGCTCTGGGCTTCCCGAACGTTTTTGCCTGCGCCCGCCGAAGGTTAATCACGAGTGGACCAACTACCCCTCAACACCGGCCGAGTTAGCTATTGAACGCAGTCTTGGCGCCGATGTAGTAATCACTAATAAGGTTAAGGTAACGCGTCAACTACTAATAGCCTGCCCTAGCATCAAGCATATTGCCGTAGCCGCCACCGGCTTCAATATTATTGATCTCGACGCTTGCCGTGAACTGGGAGTTTCAGTTAGTCACATTCCAAGCTATGCCGCCACCACTGTGGCCGAACATGTTATCGCATCAACATTGTGCCTAAGACGCGAGCTTTTGAGCTATCGGCAAAGCGTAATTGATGGAGAATGGCAAAAGAGCTCTTCGTTTTGCCTTTTTGGCAAACCTATAAACGATTTAAAAAATTCCATCTTCGCGGTTATCGGCTTTGGTGAACTCGGCCGAGCAAGCGCTGAAATGGCGGCTTCGCTGGGCATGCAGGTTATTTTCGCCTCACGCAGCAAACACCAATCTAGCGTTGCCGAACAAGTTAGTTTCGAAACAGCCATCACCAGTGCCGATATTATCAGCCTTCATTGCAATTTAACGCCCGAAACGCTCAACTTGATTGCCGAGCCAGAGTTCCTAAAAATGCAGCCGCATTCGATTCTAATCAACACCGCACGTGGCGGCATTGTCAACGAAGCTGACCTAGTTAAGGCGGTCAACGAGAAGCTAATCGGTGGGGTTTCATTTGACGTATTGGCTGAGGAACCGCCGACGAATGATTCACCTTTATTAGCTATCGCTGATCTTGACAACGTAATCATAACGCCCCATTCAGCCTGGGCTAGTGAACAAGCGATGGCTACTTTAGTGACTATATTGGCCGACAATGTTGACGCATTTTTGTTAGGCTCTGAACAGAACCTTGTTAGTTAGAACATTAGTTAAATAGCCACAGCACAATTAGTTTACCAAACGATTTCAAATAATGAAGTTATCCAAATTCGGCAGTAAATTCACTCGTAAATCAGGCATCAATCAGCTGATGCAAGATCTTGGCGAAGCCTATGCTTCTAATCACCCCGATCTGTGCATGCTCGGTGGCGGCAACCCGGCCTTCATTCCTGAGGCTCAAGCATTGTTTAGCAAGGAGATGTCACGCCTGATCGACAACAACTTGTTTGAGCGTATGGTCGGCATTTACGACGGCCCTCAAGGTGAGCAGAGTTTTCGAGACGTGTTAGCCAACTACCTGAACAAACAATTCAATTGGAATATTAGCGCTGACAATATCTCGCTCACCAACGGTAGCCAAAATAGCTTCTTCTATTTGTTCAACGCGCTGGCGGGGGAAATGCCAGACGGTAGTTTTAAAAAGATTATGTTTCCTCTGTCGCCAGAATACGTGGGCTATGCAGACTCAGGACTAAGTGAAAACATGTTTGTTTCTAATCGCCCTAAAATAGAGCATCTGGGCAACAAACAATTTAAGTATCGAGTCGACTTCGACGAGCTTGAAATTGGCGATGATATAGCCGCTATCTGCCTGTCGCGACCGACCAACCCGACCGGTAATGTTGTCAGTGACCGCGAATTAGCTCGACTCGATGAACTCGCCCGCCAACACAATATTCCGTTGATAGTCGATAACGCCTACGGCCAGCCGTTTCCAAACGTGATCTACGCCGACGCCAAATTAAACTGGAATGAAAATACCGTGCTATGTATGTCGCTGTCTAAGCTCGGCCTACCTGGTGCGCGCACTGGCATCGTTATCGCTAATAAAGAAATCACTAATACCGTCAGTGCGCTGAGCGGCATTATCACCTTGGCGCCCAATAGCGTCGGCGCCGCGTTGATGACACGCATGATTGAAGATGGTGAAATCGAACATCTCACTGAGACTATTATCAAACCGTTTTATCGCCAACAGCTTGACTCGGCGATTGATGTATTCAACCAGGTGTTCTCTGATTTGCCCGTGCTTATGCACAAACCAGAAGGTGCTTTCTTCTTATGGCTCTGGTGCCAAGACCTGCCTATAACTACTAAAGAACTCTATGCCAGACTTAAGGTTAAGCGCGTGTTTGTGATTCCTGGCGAAGACTTCTTTATCGACATAGACCCCGATTGGCTGCATACCCAGCAATGCCTAAGAATCAACTATGGCCAACCTACCGAAAAGCTACGTGCAGGTCTTGAGGTGTTAGCGTCAGAGCTAAAACACTTATACGCACTATAAGCTGCTATAGCCTGCGCTATTTAGACAGTTTGCTGCAAATATTCACTCTTGCTAGCAATGCAGCGCCAGCGTCTTAGGCTATAATGCGCGGCTAATCGACGATGTAATTATTACGACTTTGCACATGCCTACTCAAAATATGTCCGCTCCGAAAATTGGTTTCATAAGCTTAGGCTGCCCTAAAGCACTGGTAGATTCTGAATTGATTCTTACCGAGCTTCGAACTAATGGTTACGAGATTGTGCCCAGCTATCAAGATGCAGACATGGTTGTGGTTAATACCTGTGGCTTTATCGACTCGGCTAAAAAAGAGTCGCTTGATACCATTGGCGAAGCTTTAGCGGAGAACGGTAAAGTAATTGTTACTGGTTGTATGGGCGCCAACGCCACGGATATTACTGACATACACCCAAGTGTCTTAGATGTGTCAGGCCCTCACGCCTACGCGCAAGTGTTGGGCGCAGTGCAAGAGCATTTACCCTACAAAGCGCCCTATGATCCTCACTTAGATCTAGTGCCGCCACAAGGCATTAAATTAACTCCTAGCCACTACGCCTATCTGAAAATTTCGGAGGGTTGTAATCACCGTTGTAGCTTCTGCATTATTCCTTCTATGCGAGGCGATTTAGTCAGCCGACCAGCGAATGAAGTAGTCTCTGAAGCTGAAGGGTTGATTAAATCAGGGGTTAAAGAGTTACTGGTAATCTCACAAGACACCTCGGCCTATGGCGTCGACACTAAGTATCGCACTACCTTTCATAACGGCAAGCCGGTCAGAACGAAAATGATCGACCTTTGCAATGCCTTAGGTGAAATCGGTGGAGAGCAGTCCCCCTGGGTGCGCTTGCATTACGTTTACCCGTACCCGCATGTCGACGATATTATTCCATTGATGGCCGAAGACAAAATACTGCCTTATTTGGATATCCCGTTTCAACATGGCTCACCAAAAATTCTAAAAGCAATGAAGCGCCCTGGTGCAATTCATAACACGCTCAATAGAATCAAAATGTGGCGCGAAATTTGCCCTGATATCACTATCCGCAGCACATTTATCGTTGGTTTCCCTGGTGAAACTGAAGATGACTTCAAACAGCTGCTGGATTTTATCGACCAGGCACAACTTGACCGAGTTGGCGCATTTACCTACTCAGCGGTAAAAGGCGCAACCGCCAACGCACTGGAGGGTCATGTACCTGAAGAGCTAAAGCAAGAGCGCTTGGCCGAATTCATGGGTCTACAGGCAAAAATCAGCACCGACAAACTCACCAAAAAAATTGGTAAAACGATCGACGTAATCATCGATCAAGTAGATGACGAGGGCGCGGTTGCTCGCAGCAAAGCTGATGCTCCTGAAATCGATGGTTTGGTTTATATCAATGGTGAAACGCAGCATAAGGCGGGCGACATTATAAGTGTGACGGTGCATGCCAGTGACGAGCATGATTTGTGGGCTAATAGCTAATTTTAGGTTTTTGTGGGCGGCTAGATTTAACAGCGAGATCCTTCGCTTCGCTCAGGATGACAGGTTCATTGCTACCATTCTGAGTGCCTTTCCTTATCCGTCCTGACTCTCTTTGCCCATCATCCTGTGCATCTTTGCCCACCATCCTAACTCTCCTTGCCCGTCATCCTGAGCCTCCTTGCCCGTCATCCTGAGCCTCCTTGCCCGTCATCCTGAGCGAAGCGAAGGATCTCTTGCGAATTCGATGGTCTAGCTCACCAACTCCAACGCGCCCTCATACCTACCCGGCTAAGCTTCTTGCCTAATTAAGACATAGGAGAACAGAGGTCCCCGAGCAATTATTTTCAATGAAAGGAAAAACCTGTGTTGTCACCGGTGGCTCGCGTGGCCTTGGGTATTACATGGCCAAGGGGTTCTTAAGCGCGGGTGCAAATCGCGTTTATGTTACTGGTCGCAAAGCCCAAGCCTGCCTCACTCAAGGTGGTTAAACTACCTAACCAAGGTTGATTCTCAGCGGCTGCGGGAATCAACCCAAAGTCTAAGCCAATGGTAGATCAATCGTCGTACTCATACTCATCATAGGTATCTGAGTGGATCAAGTTATCTTTGTAGTAGCGCAACTCCTCGATCGACTCCTTAATATCGTCCAACGCTTTGTGCGTAGATCGCTTTTTCAAACCGGGCAATATACTCGGCGACCACTGTCGCGCAACTTCCTTAAACGAGCTAACATCGATGTTACGATAGTGCAGCCACTCGCTTAGCTCTGGCATGTACTTATATAAAAAACGACGATCTTGGCAAATGCTGTTACCGCATAAAGGCGCGCGATTATTCAAAGTATGTCTCTGAATAAAATCTAGTGTCTCAATCTCCGCTTGTCGTTCAGTAATGCGCGATACTTTCACACGGTTAACCAAGCCCGTCTTGTTGTGTGTACGAGTGTTCCATTCGTCCATGCCATCGATCAGCTCTTGCGGCTGATGAATAGCGATAACAGGCCCTTCGGCAATGGTTCTTAGGTCACCGTCGGTGATAATTGTTGCCATTTCGATGATGCGATCTTTTTCAGGATCTAAACCGGTCATTTCTAGGTCCATCCAGACCCAGGCGTTGTGATGTGGAGGCACTGGCCTTTCTCCTTACTGCTTAAAACAGTGATATAGTTTTGAAAAAATTTCTACCGTGAGAATACTATGAACGACGACATCAATATACTACTCGAAGGGCAGTGTCGGGTTTATTCTAGCAAGGAAGGAACGATGAATTTATCGCAAATCGAAGAACGTAGACGTTTAACACCGCTTTGGCAGTTTTGCGCTAACGACAACGTGCTTAGTAGAGTATTCCATTTCGACAGCTATGCTGAGACGATTAAATTTGTCAACTTAGTGGCCGAGGTTGCCGAAACTCAAGACCACCACCCTGACTTATTGGTGACTTACCGGCGCTGTAAAGTTTGCTATAAAACCCATACAGTTAATGGAATTACCGAAAACGAATTTATCTGTGCAGCGAATATAGATGCACTGCACAGATAGTAAGGCTAAAGTGCCTCCGATTAAGTATAAACGGTCTCTGTAACCTGCGGCGTGTA
>JBLHXJ010000188.1:0-5773 GCA_047629535.1 Arenicella sp.
GTGAACATGTGACTCAGCAACACCAGCACTGGTGATTTGAACGAATTCACAATTTTCGCGCATCTCCGCCAAATTGGCGTTGCCGGTATAACCCATACTTGAACGCAGGCCACCCATCAATTGATGAATGATGTTGATCGCAGGGCCTTTATAAGGCACTCGACCTTCAATCCCTTCTGGTACCAATTTTTCGGTTTCTGACTCGTCAGACTGAAAGTAACGATCTTTAGAGCCCTGCTCCATCGCACCTATCGAGCCCATACCGCGATATGACTTATAAGAACGACCTTGATACAACTCAATCTCACCCGGCGCCTCATCTGTGCCCGCCAACAGACCGCCAACCATGACGCAGTTTGCGCCCGCCGCAATCGCTTTAGCGATATCGCCAGAGAAACGTAAACCACCATCGGCAATCAACGGTATGCCTGAGCCTTTGAGTGCTTGGGCTACATCGTAAACCGCCGTGATTTGAGGCATGCCAACCCCGGCGACCATCCGCGTAGTGCAGATCGAACCTGGGCCGATTCCAACTTTGACCGCATCCGCACCGGCTTTGGCCAAATCTAAAGCAGCCGCTGCAGTGGCGATGTTGCCGCCAACAATTTGAATCTGAGGGTAAGCTTTTTTAATCCGAGCAACCACCTCGAGCACACCGACTGAGTGGCCGTGTGCGGTATCAACGACGATAACATCGACACCGGCTTGAGCTAACAAGTCTACACGTTCCTCGGTATCTGCACCGGTACTCACGGCTGCGCCTACACGAAGGTTGCCGTTCGAGTCTTTCGATGCATTTGGGTGATCAGTAGATTTCTGTATATCCTTAACTGTGACCAAGCCTTTAAGATGAAATGCGTCATCAACAACTAATACTTTTTCAATCCGGTGCTCATGTAACAAGCCTTGAATTTCTTCTTTGCTAGCGCCAGCTTTAACTGTGACTAACTTGTCTCGAGGCGTCATCGCCTTCGAGACCGGCTCGTCAAGGCGTGTTTCAAAACGCAAATCACGGCCAGTGACGATGCCAACTAAGTTATCGCCATCGACAACCGGTACGCCGGAAATTCTATGTCGGCGAGTAAGCGCTAGCACCTCACCAATACTGGTATTGGGCGATACCGTAATTGGGTCGTTGATAACCCCACTTTCAAACTTTTTAACCCGAGAAACATTCTTGGCTTGCAGTTCGGGCGTCATATTCTTATGAATAACACTGAGCCCCCCTTCTTGTGCCAAGCAAATTGCCATACGTGATTCGGTTACGGTATCCATAGCAGCGGATAACAACGGAATGCCGAGGCGAATTTCTTTGGTAAGTTGGGTGGAGAGGTCGACGTCGCGGGGTAAAACGCTTGATCTGGCAGGCGTTAAAAGGACGTCATCAAAGGTGAGAGCTTGTTTGATATTTTCCATCGCGGAATTATACGCATCTACTACTAGATTTCAATGTGTGTGAGGTGTTTCAGAAGCAAAAAAGACGCTGAAAAGCGTCTTTTTTGATCAAAGTATAAATTCCACAACCGAATTACTAGCTCACCTGCAACAATTTCAGTGTATTAGTGTTTCCATCAACACCAACCACATCGCCGAATGTAATCGCTACGTAGTCGCCACTTTTCAACTCAACAGCAGTTCTAACATACTTAATAACATCGTCCATTAGCGCATTGCGCTCAGAACTATGCGGCAAATGTGCCGGTCTAACGCCCTTATACAACGCAACGCCATTGAGTGTTGCCTCTTTCGGAGACATCGCCACCAAAGGCAGATGAGTCTTAATACGTGACATCCAAAGTGCCGTGCTACCCGATTCGGTCAAACAGACGATAGCTTTAACCGCTTTAAAATGGTTTGCCAAATACATTGACGCCATCGCGATCGATTCGTCAACGTAGTCGAATTCGATCTCAACACGGTGTTTGGATACTTGAGTCGCGACATGTTTCTCGGTAGCAATAATAACGTCGTAGACCGTTTTAATCACCTCAATTGGAAAGTCGCCCACGGCCGTTTCGGCCGACAACATTACCGCATCGGCATAGTCGAACACGGCGTTAGCAACATCCGACACCTCGGCACGAGTAGGCACCGGCGAATCAATCATGCTCTCCATCATCTGCGTGGCAACAATAACCGGCTTATTGAGCTTTCGCGCGCGCGCGATGATCTGCTTTTGATAGGAGGTAACTGACTCGAAGCCAACTTCAACCGCCAAATCGCCACGCGCGACCATCACGCCGTCGCAACTATGAATCATTTCGTCAATAATCGCTTCAGAAGCGACTACCTCGGCTCTTTCCAGCTTAGCTATCAACTTAGTCGAACATCCGATGTCATCGAGCTTAGCGCGCGCATCTAGCATGTCCTTAGCCTTCGACGGAAATGACACGCACATATAATCCAGATTCTGTTTCGCTGCGAAAGCCATATCCTTTATATCTTTCGGGGTTAGCGCGTCTTCAGCAAGACCGCCGCCTTTGAGGTTTAAACCCTTGCGCGACGAAAGCTTAGTGCCGGCAATCACTTTAGTGCTAATTGCATTGCCGCTTACCGAAATAACCTCCAGCTGCACACGACCATCATCGAGCATCAGTATTCGACCTGGACCACAACTTGATGCCAAGGTATCGCACAAATAACTAACACCGTCGGCACTGCCGTCTTCATCAGCAATATCAGAGTCTAGTAACAGTTCTTGGCCTACGCTCAAAGAAATTTTGTCACCTTTAATCTCGCCGATGCGTATCTTCGGACCCTGCAAGTCGCCAAGGATCGCGACATTTTGACCCAAATTTTTGGCCGCCTGACGGATATTTACAATCGACTCGCCATGCGACTCATGCGAGCCATGAGAAAAATTTATTCGGAACACACTGCAACCGTTAACAATCATTTCTTCCAACACATCGATATTGGCCGATGCTGGCCCGACTGTGGCGACTATTTTGGTTCTATTTAGATTTTTTATTTTGTAATTTTCTTTCATTATAGGCCTGAAAACGAGGAGGAAAAGTAAGTGGACTGCGAACAACCGCCGCTAATCAGTGCAGTCTATCGCAATAAAAGACTATTGTATTGTAATTAGCTTACATTTATATGACAACTTCTATTTGTATGATAATTGTTGGTTAGGCATTCACTGAGCGCTGATAAAGAAGTCAAGAACGCGTTAATTAAATCGCTATTAGGCTGTGATAGACTCGCCGAAATAATCATCAATTCGTAAACTCAAGACCGTTAAGGAGTCCTCAATGTCAATTGAATTACCCGCGCTACCGTATGCTCGCAACGCCCTTGCGCCAACCCTCTCGGAAGAGACCATCGATTACCATTATGGTAAACACCATAATTCCTACGTCACTAATCTAAACAAGATGATTGAAGGCACCGAGTATGCTGATAAATCGCTTGAAGACATCATTCGTTCGAGCAGCGGTGGCATGTTCAACAATGCCGCCCAAATTTGGAATCACACATTCTACTGGAACAGTTTAGCGCCAAATGCCGGCGGTGCTCCTACTGGCGAACTGGCCGCGGCGATCGATCAAGCATTCGGTTCATTTGAGGAGTTTCAAGCAAAATTCAGCGCAAGTGCCACGGGTAACTTTGGTTCGGGTTGGACATGGTTAGTCAAAAATAGTGAGGGTTTACTTGAAATTGTTAACACCAGTAACGCTGACAGCCCGGTCACAGACCAGACTCTCACGCCCCTGTTGACGGTTGATGTTTGGGAACATGCCTACTATGTTGACTACCGAAACGCACGTCCGGAATACCTGAAGAACTTTTGGAACATTGCTAATTGGGAATTTGCCGCGAGCAATTTTACCGGCTAATCTAAGGCAGGCTAGCGGTTAAATAAAGAAAGGCCCGCTTTATACGGGCCTTTCTTTTAGCTAAGTCGATGACCGACAATTAAAAACCGCCGCCCGTCTTAAAGTCGCCAGCAGAGCGCCCACCGCCTCGAGGTATTTTAAAACCGCCTCCACCACTGCGGGGCTTCGGCAAATGCCAGCTCGAATTGCGACTTGAGCGACGTTGCCGGCGGCCTTGTCGCATAACTTCACCACCGATCATATCGGCAATTTCACCCAGCCCGCCACTGCCAAAGTCTGCAGTGGATGCAATCTGTCGATAGCGCTGATTGCGCTTAATTACACGCCAGACATCAGACCCTGAGACTGCACCTTGAACGAATTGAGATAATACATTGCTGATCAACGATTGATTACCGAAGCCTGACCTTACATCGTCAAATCGAGAATTTTTGAAATCACGCCTTACTTTTTCAAGTTCCTTTAGCTTATTTAGTTTACCGTCATGCAGATTCCGAACATCAGCAAGATCATCTTCAACATTGTCTAAGCCATCTTCTAAGGCCTGTAACTCGAGAACCAAACGATCATCAGTAGGCGATACGGTGGCACGCACATAATGATGAATAGCCTGCAAATTTTGGTGCTCTAACGAAGTAGCAAGCCGACGCATACAACGCTTAATATAATCGTCTTCGCCAGCGACATACGCAGCACGCTGATCTAAGCTTTGATTGAGTTTATTCTCAATATCCTCAATGCTATCGTCATGCGCATCTAAGCTTAAACGCAGCGCTTCCAGTTCTGCCTCCAATGCTGTCGCACCTGCCGCGCCAAGGGCGTTTAACTCAAATTGCTGCAACCGCATATGCTGCTCATCAGCCGTGTCACCGACACGTTCGGCATGTTCATGTAGGCGCCTCGGTATCTCAACTAGATTCCAATAATTAACTCTCGACAGTTGATATTTGATTACCCGAGCGACCCAGCCGTCGATAACACGAGCGAACAAACCATGTTGGTACTCAGTGGTTCCGTAGGCTCGTTCCCATAGGTACATAAATAGATCATCAGCTTGATAAGGCTGGGCCTTTTCCGCCATGTCAGCCTTAGCGCGTTGCATTTTCTGCTGCGCTTCTTCAGCCACAGATTCAGCCTGTTTTGCCAGCTCGAATAGCGCCATGTAGATCGGGTTTAGTGTCAGCTGTTGCTGCACTTGAGCTTCAACTTGAACAATTTTCTCCGAGCTGGAATTGACCGTTTCGAGCAATGAATCACGTTGCCCCTCAGCCTCAAGAATTCGCTGATTGGTTCTATCAATGCTTAACTCAAGATCAGCCAAAGCCTGTTCTCGTTGTGCCAATATTTCAGAGACTTGTTGATCGGCTGCAGTAAAATTTGCGCTTAGTTCTCCGCTTTCAATTTCGACTAAGCGCACCGCCGCGATATCGTGAATGAGCTTCGCTTTATGCCGCTGATTTGTTGCCATGTGCGAGGTAAGTTGGCTCAACTGGCGATCCAAACGGACAACATCATTACGAATAGTTTGTAAGCTTTGATCTATATTTTTCAGTGCTGAGGTTCCGGTTAACATGGCTACCATTGTGTAATCGTTGCGCCGCTGGTGGCGATACTAAATACAGGTTTCAAATAACCTACTTCTTTGTTGCCAACTGTATTCCCTTGAATGATACCGTCATCGCGCTTATCGGCCGCCACTTTGTAGAAGGTCTCCTCGCTGACTCGGAGACCCCAACTTGTTTTGCGTGCGACTTTATTATCTTCTTGATTAACAATAGGCAGCTCAAGCACACGATTACTTTTATCGATCGCTTCGACAATAAGGTAATAATTCTTGCCACTTGGGTTGTTAGGAGGGTTTCGCCAGATACCCGAATTTTGCTTAGGCCGTGAAATAACCCGAATGCTGTAATCCAGATCGAGCTGAGCTTTGA
>JBLHXJ010000189.1:0-5727 GCA_047629535.1 Arenicella sp.
ACGCGCGTCAGCTTGACGTAGGAAAGTGTATAGCTCAGCAATCAAGGCAGGGACCGAAGTCTTTTCGTGCATTGATTGATCAGGAAGAGGGCCGAACTCAGAGCGCAATGCAGCGATCATCCAACCAGAAAGATACAAGTAACGTTTGCTAGTTGTGCCATGGTGCTTTTTGATAGCGATCAATTTTTGTTGACCGATAAAACCGTGCCAGCAACCTAAAGACTGAGTGTAGCTGCTTGAGTCAGCATCGTACTCGTCCATGTCTTTGCGCATGATGTCGGCGGTGTATTTGGCGATTTCAATACCTGTTTGAAAACGGTTCTGCATTTTCATGCGAGCCGTATATTCAGGATCGATTGCGGCCCATTTAGAACCGTTGTCGTTGATCAGCTGGTCGGCTGCTTCTACGTTTTGCTTGTAACTAGACATAATTAACTTCCTGCTTATGTACGTTGATAACTGGCTTCACTTAAAAAGCCTCTTAAATTCCTAGTCGCTAACAAGTCGCTAATTAATCGGAGACTCTTAGTGAATCACTTGAGACTCTGATATTCAGCTTTCTGTGTTAGCAATCTTTCAATTGATGGGCGCACTTTACCCCTCAATATCGACAGAAGAAAGGCTTGAAAAGCCATAATTGTCATTCGCAAACTGAATAGTAGCGCCATCATTCATTATTCTTCTAGTAAACGCCTTAACTATTTCCCAAATGAATAATAGGGATTCAACCAAGTGAAATGAGGGACGGTGTAAACTTAGGACTATAGGGTTTCTTGAGAAACCTGTAACAGTCGCTTGTGACTCGATAATAGCCTGAATATCAGCAATGAAATTCACCCTACGAGGTGCCAAACGCTTTCAATATAAGAAGCATGAGAAATGTATGAGTAATTACACCGATAGAGCAAATTTGAAGGTTAGCCCAATCTTGGCTAGCTTTATTGAGACTGAAGTATTGCCCGGCCTTGCCCTAGAGGCCGACTCCTTTTGGGGTTCTTTGGCAAATGTTATCGATGATCTGACGCCGATCAATAAGCAGCTATTGGCTGAACGCGACGACATTCAAGCTAAGCTCGATGTTTGGAACTTGGCTCATAAAGACAGCTTCGACGCGGCGAGCTATAAGGCTTTTCTCTACCAAATAGGGTACTTGGTGGAGGAGGGTGAAGATTTCAGCATTACGACGCAAAACGTTGACACTGAAATTGCCAGTCAAGCGGGTGCGCAATTAGTGGTTCCTACCTCGAACGCTCGCTTTGCACTGAATGCGACTAACGCACGTTGGGGCAGCCTATATGATGCCTTGTACGGCACCGATGTTATTTCCGAAGAGGGCGGCGCCCACAAGGCTGGCCCCTATAACCGCGTTCGAGGCGACAAAGTCATCAAGTTTGGTCGCGATTTGCTGGATAAATATTTTCCATTGGCTAACGGTTCCCATGCCGACGTAGTGTCATACAAAGTAGATGCCGATACGCTGATCGTCGCGTTAGAGGGTGGCGAGTCAAGTAGCTTACTCGATAGTCAACAATCAATTGGTTTCAAAGGCGAGCGATCTTCACCAAGCTCTATTCTATTACGTCATAATGGTCTGCACGTTGTGATTGAGATAGACCCGACGTCCGCGGTTGGTAGCACTGATAAAGCCGGCGTTGCTGGGCTGACAATGGAAGCCGCACTAACAACAATTCAAGACTTTGAGGATTCGGTTGCGGCGGTCGATGCGCAAGATAAAGTAGGTGTATACCGAAATTGGTTAGGCTTGATGAAGGGTGACTTGAGCGAAACCTTTATCAAAGCGGGTCAGTCATTAACACGGTCTTTGCAGGCTGACCAACGCTATACGGCATTTGACGGAAGCCAACTAAGTTTTCATGGCCGTAGCCTATTGTTCTGCCGTAACGTTGGCCATTTGATGTCCAATCCTGCGGTGCTTGATCGCAATGGCGATGAAATTCAAGAAGGCATTATGGACGCGATGATAAGCGTGTTGATTGCCAAGCACGACCTTATTGGCAACAGCAATTATCGAAATTCACGCACTGGTAGTGTCTACATTGTTAAGCCCAAGATGCACGGCCCTAAAGAGGTTGCGTTCGCCAACACACTGTTTAATCGAATCGAAGACGAGCTCGGCCTTGAGCGACACACAGTCAAGATCGGTGTGATGGATGAAGAGCGTCGCACTACCGTCAACCTTAAGGAATGTATCCGTCAGGTTAAAGACCGCGTGGTGTTTATCAATACTGGTTTCTTAGATCGAACTGGAGATGAGATACACACCAGTATGCTGTTGGGCGCAATGGCGCCAAAAGCTGAGATTAAAAAGCAAGCATGGATTTCGGCCTACGAAGACTGGAATGTTGATATCGGCTTAGAATGCGGTTTATCCGGCAGAGCTCAAATTGGCAAAGGTATGTGGGCAATGCCAGATGAAATGGCCGAAATGTTGCGGCAAAAAGGGGCACATCCTAAGTCCGGTGCCAGCACCGCGTGGGTACCGTCACCTAATGGCGCTACGCTACATGCGACCCATTACCATGAGACCGACGTGTTCCAGGTTCAAGCAACCTTGAAGAATCGAGCTCGAGCGTCAATCGATGATATTTTAACCATTCCTTTATGTGCCGACCCTAGCGCTTTAAGCGCTGACGATATTCAAGCCGAACTGGATAACAATGCGCAAGGCATTTTAGGCTACGTGGTTCGTTGGATTGATCACGGAGTTGGATGTTCTAAGGTGCCAGACATCAACAACGTTGGCTTAATGGAAGACCGTGCAACATTGCGTATTTCTAGCCAGCATATAGCCAATTGGTTAGAGCAAGGGCTGACTGACGAAGCGCAAGTCGACGCCACTTTTCAACGTATGGCGGCGGTAGTAGATGGGCAAAACGCGGGCGACCCCGATTACACGCCTATGGCCGGTAATTTTGACTCTAGTTTGGCCTACCAAGCAGCTCTGGAGTTGTGCTTGAAGGGCAAAGAGCAACCAAATGGTTATACCGAGCCATTGTTGCATCAGTACCGCTTAAAGCTGAAGGCGGCTGGTTAAAATTTAGTCCGCTTATTTAACGGCGCTTATTTAAGCGCCGATATCTTATCTGATACCAGCTTTACAGCGTTTTCTGAGCCGACATACATGGTGTCTTTATCGACACAATGGTAGCATGAGGCACCTCTGATTTATTCCTATACGCAGCCGCATGTCTGAGCAAATAATTACCGCTATCACTAATCAATTACACACTGTAATTGACCCTTATACGCTGACCAAAATCACCGCCGGCAAGAGCCTTAAAAAAGTAACTGTAGATGATTCAAAAGTGTCGGTCTACTTGTCTAAGGGCTATCCCGTGGCGACGGTTGTGCAACAGCTCTCTGAATTGGTCCGAGACGCGCTACTAAAACTGCCTCTCGAAAATCGTGCGCTTGACGTTATTATTGATCAAGAAATCATTTCTCATTCTGCTCAACAAGGTGTTCAAGCGGTTCCCGGGATCAAAAACATCATCGCCGTAGCCTCAGGCAAAGGCGGTGTTGGCAAATCTACCGTATCAGCTAATTTGAGCCTAGCATTGTCAGCCGCTGGGGCCAAAGTGGCTATTTTAGATGCCGACATCTACGGCCCTAGCCAGCCTAGAATGATGGGTGTTAGTGGCAAACCTGAGGCGCTAGAAAACAAAATGCTGTTGCCGATGATAGGCCACGGTATGAAAATCATGTCGATTGGCTTTTTGGTGGAAGAAGACACACCGATGATTTGGCGCGGTCCAATGGTGACACAAGCCTTAGAGCAAATGTTGCGTGGCACCGCATGGAACCATGATGGCGAGGATATCGATTATTTAGTGATCGACCTGCCACCTGGTACCGGCGACATTCAATTAACGCTGTCACAAAAAGTGCCTGTTTCAGGCGCTGTTATTGTTACGACACCGCAAGACATCGCCTTGCTAGATGCGCGTAAAGCCTACAAAATGTTTGAAAAAGTTGATGTGCCGATCTTTGGTGTTATCGAAAATATGAGCACTCATATATGCACAAACTGCGGTCATGAGGAGGCTATTTTTGGCCAGCATGGCGCGCAAAAATTAGCCGAAGACTATTCGCTTGATGTGCTTGGTGAAATTCCATTAGAAATGTCGATTCGCGAGTTAGCTGATGCCGGCACGCCGACGGTTGTTGCTTTGCCTGAATCAGAAACCGCGAAACGCTATCAAAGTATCGCTCTGAAAATTGCTGGTAAGTTGTCGGTTAAGAAGAAAGACTTCAGCTCTGCGTTCCCTAATATTGTTGTGGAGAATACATAGGATGAGCGATAGCAGCATAGGAAAATTATTTAAGGTAACCACTTTCGGCGAAAGTCACGGCAAGGGTATTGGTTGTATCGTTGATGGATGTCCGCCAAATTTGGGCCTTACTGAAGAAGATCTACAGCCCGATTTGGATCGCCGTAAACCTGGTCAATCTAAATTCACCACGCAGCGCCGTGAAGCCGATGAAGTGCAGATTTTTTCCGGCGTATTTGAGGGTAAAACCACCGGCACCTCTATTGGTATGATTATTCATAACACCGATCAGAAGTCGAAAGATTACTCCAACATTATGGATACCTTTCGCCCAGGTCATGCCGACTACACCTATCACCATAAATACGGAAACCGTGATTATCGTGGTGGCGGTCGTTCGTCGGCTAGAACCACGGCGATGATTGTTGCCGCTGGCGGTATTGCCAAGAAATACTTAAATGAGAAGGAGGGCATCGAGATACGAGCTTACCTTTCTCAAATGGGCAATGTAAAGGCTGAAACAGTGGACTTTGACGAGGTTTCAAACAACCCATTTAACTGTCCAGATGCATCCAAAGTTGACGAAATGGAAGCGCTGATCACGCAACTGCGCCGCGATGGCGATTCGGTCGGTGCGAAGATTACGGTAGTTGCCAATAACATGCCAGTCGGCTTGGGCGAACCGGTATTTAATGAACTTGATGCCGATATTGCCAAGGCATTGATGAGTATCAATGCGGTAAAGGGCGTAGAAATTGGCGCCGGTTTCGATTGTGTTGAGCAGCGTGGTTCAGAGCATCGAGATGAGATGTATCTTGATGGTTTTGATTCTAATAACGCCGGTGGAATTCTTGGCGGAATTTCCTCTGGTCAAGATGTTGTCGCCAGTCTGGCATTAAAACCCACCTCTAGTATTACCAAGCCTGGCAATAGTATTGACAGCAAAGGCAATGCGGTTGAAGTGGTTACCAAAGGCCGCCATGACCCATGTGTGGGTATCCGAGCAGTGCCGATCGCAGAAGCGATGTTAGCGATTGTGATTATGGATCACTATCTGCGCAACCGCGCTCAGTGCGCGGACGTGTCGGTTGATACGCCGCAAATTCCAGGTAGCCGTGGTTAGTTTACTTAGTTGATGAGATCCTTCGCTGCGCTCAGGATGACAATGAGTGCGCTCAGGTAAGACAAGGAATATGCTCAGGTAAGACAAGGAATATGCTCAGGTAAGACAAGGAATACGCTCAGGCAAGACAAGGAATACGTTCAGGCAAGACAAAAAACACGCTGATGAGCGGGAGGCCGTATGACAATGGGGTATGACGGTAAATCGAGACCGTGCGGCTGGTTGGTGACAACGTTATCAGGGTGGCAGTAACTAGCCCGTCATCCTGAGCATAACTAAGCCCGTCATCCTGAGGACAACTAGCCCGTCATC
>JBLHXJ010000190.1:0-5706 GCA_047629535.1 Arenicella sp.
CAACGACAACCACTTTATTGTGATTGCTGATCAAACAGGCGCAGAAATGGATGACGACGACCCGTATGCGGCGTATCAGATTCCTGATGATTTGATGTGGTAATAAATATTAAAAGCCCACCATTTGGTGGGATTTTTACTATCGTTAGCAGTGTAAAAGCTAGTTCACAGCAATAATGAAAGACACTACAACCTAAGTGAAACGCCCGGTGCAGACCCGCATGCTGGGCGTTGTGAGGGCTTAGGGTTAGAGACCCTTAGCTACCCGATTAGCCATTTTATTGAGCTTCGATAATGTACTTACGAACGTCTCTCTCTTGACGCAGAACATATAATACATACACGACCCCACCGCTATACTTGTAAAATACACGGCAAGGATTAACCACAACTTCTCGGTACGTAAATTCTTGTATTTCTTCAGGAACACGACCAGATTCAGGGTGATCCTCTAGGCGGCCAACCGCAGAAAGGACATCGAGAACCAGCTTGCTCGCTGCCATTGGGTTAGATAGAGCGATGTACTCTGCGATTTCGTCGATATTATCTATTGCAGGCTCCGTCCATATTACTTGAGCCATTTAGACAGTCTCGCCTTGGCGTCTTCCTGCGTTAGTGTACGCCCTTCCTGTATCGCGGCTTCACCTCTTGCTATACCTTCTAGGATTTTCATTCGCCCCAACATGAACTCATAATCCGCGACATCGAGTAGGTATGCTGACGGCTTACCGTGTTCTGTAATAAGAATGGGTTCTTTAGATTCGTGAAGATCAGCCAATACCTTTGTGGCTTGACGCTTGAGGGTGGTAACGAGCTCTGTTTTCATAGGGAATACCGCAGCCGTGCAAAAGTACCACTATAGTAGCACTTTCCGCGAAATGACGGCAAACCTGTGGCTAACGCCCAGGGAAGGCGCCCAGTCTTTAACGGACGTCCTTGCCGGGATTGTTAGCTGTTTGTTGAAGGTGTAAGTACATAAATAATATGCCTTTTTCATTTATAGTAAACGTCCATTTATTTGAACGTAGCTTCTCTTGATAGATAGATATATTTATTTCCTTCAATAGCATTAAGTTGACCGATAAACATTTACAGCTCGTTAACAGAAATACGGAAAATTCCAGCTGAGGTGTTTACATCGAGATCATTGCTGGTCGAAATATCTCTAACCCAAAGCCCAGACCAAAGCCCGAACAGTCATTCTAATACTAATATGAACTCTCCTAAATACCAGAATATAAAAGTGGACCGCACTAGAGAAAAGTGTCGTCCACTTTAGCTACATTAGCCTGAGAACTAGCCAAATTTACACTGCATCAAAATGACTATGCGCTGCTTGGTACGCGGAGCGTCGGCGGATGCGTTCCACATACGCTGCGACTTTAGATGATGGTTCTAACCATTTAAAGGTGATGGAAAAATCCAACAAGCCACCAAAGACAACATCGGCGGCAGTAAAGTGTTCGCCAAGCGCCCAGTTGGCCTCTTCTGGCACCATGTCTTCAATAGTGGCCAATACGCGAGGCATGTCGCCCCACCCCGCTGATATGGGATCAGGGTGTTCAAATCCGCAAGCGGTAAGTGAGAAAACAGGTTCAATGGTGTTACCCGCAAAAAACATGTAACGATAATAAGTAGCACGCTCAACCGAACCGATTTCAGGCGCCCAAGCCTGACAGCCTAAAACATGATGACAGATCGGGAGGCCATCATGCCTAAACCTGGGTAGGAGCTGGTCTCGCTGTGTTCGCGAGGCGTTTTTGTGTGTTAGAGACTCAAGTAGTCGTAGCCTGAACAACGAGAACGAAGGCGACCGCTGGAATTCAGGCAAGTAAACTCAGGCTTTCCTAGCCTCAAAATTAGAGAAACATTACAGAAACATACCGCCAGAGGCTTCAATACGCTGTCCCGTAATCCAGCCGCTGTCTTCACTAAGCAACATGGCAACGGCTTTACCAATATCGTCAGCCTCACCAACCCGACCCAAGGCGGTAACAGATGCCACCATTTGGTTCACTTGTTGGTTGTCACGCACACTACCACTTCCAAAGTCTGTAGCGATGGCGCCTGGCGCCAAGGTGTTTACACGGATTTGGCGGCTTGCAAACTCTTTTGCCATATAACGCGTCATGACTTCTACTGCACCTTTGGCCATAGCGTAGGCACTTGAACCAGGCATGCTAAAACGTGCTAACCCAGAAGAAATATTTAGAATATGACCGCCGTCTTTAATATGCGGGAATAATGCCTGCGTTAAAAAGAAAGGGCCCTTTACATGGATCGCCAGCATATCTTCTAGCTCTTCATAAGTGGTTTCTTCAACACTTGCACGCAAACCTGTGCCAGCATTATTTAACAAATAATCGAAATCGCTCCGTGCAAACTCATTGGTCAACAATCCCTCAACCTGACTAACAAATTCAGGAATGGCATCAAAATCGCGCGTATCCAATTGAAGGGCAAAGGCTTTTTGGCCTTTTTGTTTAATCTCTTCAATCACATATTGTGCCGCTTGAAGATTATTGTGATAGGTAAAAATGACGTCTATGCCTTTGTCAGCTAATGCTAAAGCACTGTTTTTTCCTAAACCACGGCTAGCACCAGTAATAATTGCTAATTTATTCATCACTCACTCCAATCTATTCTGTAAGAATTTTAAAGCCAACAACCACAGCGGCTCTGGGCACGTTGAACAGAGTAGATAATTTATTGTGATCTATATACATGATAAAAGTGATAACATTGTTCGGATTAAACAAACAGAAGTAGAAGCGATGGACAAATTTGAAGCCATGCAGCGCTTTGTTTTGGTTGCTCAATTCGGCAGCTTTACCAAGGCGGCAGACGCCCTCGGCCTACCAAAATCAAGCATATCAAGTGCTATTCAAGGGCTTGAAAGTGAATTAGGCACGCGGCTTTTTCATCGCAGCACGCGCAGCATCACCTTAACTCAAGACGGCGAGACTTACTTACCACAGTGCCAAGTACTGCTCGCCGAGCTAGACGCTTTGGCAAGCCAGTTCCAACGCAACCCTGATGATGTTCGCGGTGTACTCAGAGTCGACATGCCAAGCCGTTTTGCCACGACGGTTGTCATTCCGCATTTATCCGACTTTCTCGAAAAATACCCGAACATACGCTTAAAGATCAGCAGCGCAGATTATCGAGTAGATATGATTAAAGAAGGCATTGATTGCGTCATTCGAGTGGGTAATCTGGACGATAGTAGCCTTATCGCGCGCCCATTAACCCAGTACCGAAGCGTAAACTGCGTGTCGCCCAGCTATGTTAAAAAATATGGTATCCCGAAGAGTCTGGCAGAATTAGCCAATCATAAACTGATCGAATATTCGCACTCGCTCGGCAATCTCGACGCCCAATTTGAATATATGGAAGGTGACAAGGTAAAACAACAAACCATGCCAAGTAGCCTAGCGGTTAATGGCACGGATGCTTATTTAGATGCCTGTTTAGCAGGGATTGGCATTGCTCAACTCCCCGCTATTGGCGCAGAAAACCTCATCAAGAAAGGCCTACTAATTTCTGTCCTACCTCAATTTGAAGCCGAGCCAATGCCGGTGTCTTTACTCTATTCATCACGAAGACAACCAACTAAACGCCTAACTGTCTTTATGGATTGGCTGCAATCAGTAACCCTAGCAAGGTAATAAAAGTCACAGCGCTTTGGGTCAAGTTATTGAAAAACAGCTATTAGTACTTATAGAGACTGTGTCGATTAGGCGAGCGGCCCTCTCACTAAATCTCTTGAAGCAAAACTTAAGTATGAACGCCGAAACACCTCGCGATAAAAGCCCCAAGATCACGGATCTGCATCGGCGCCACCGTGTGCTCACTCGGGTAGCTATGACTCTCAATCTGTTCATAACCCAAACTTTTCAGTTTTTCCTCAGCCAAACCCGCGAGCTGGTAAGGCACCACTGGATCACGCGTGCCGTGTGTGATCTGGATCGGCAGTGACTTAGCTTGCAAGGGCTGAACCGTCGCGCTGGTGGCAAAATAGGTCGAGAGTGTCATGAGTCCCGCGAGCGGCTTATGACTGGTTAAAGCTGCGTGGTAAGCCACCGCGCCGCCCTGGGAGAATCCCGCCAGTATGATCCGCTCGTGCGCTATGCCGTCGTTCACCAGCTGCTCTACCCAAGCTTTCACTTGATCGCTAGACTCCTCGATCTGCCCCAGATCGATCTTGCGATCCAGCGACATCTCATAGATGTCGTACCAAGCCGGCATGACACTCCCCCCGTTGATCGTCACAGGACGGGCGGGTGCGTGCGGGAAAACAAAGCGCACGCTCAAATCCTCTGGCAAACCTAAGTGCGGTACGATCGGCACAAAGTCATTACCCGATGCTCCGAGGCCGTGCAGCCAGATCACCGCAGCGTCGGGGGTTTTGTTTGGGTTGTTCAGGGCGCGTTCAGCAGGCAGCAGCATGGTTTTCTCCAAAATCTTTAGTCCCTAGATTGCCAGTATAAGGGGCGCGGGGTCAGCCTTATTTTGCAAATGCCACAATAATCACTCACCGAGTGCCGCTAAAACCCCGTCTGAGCAGAAAAGCTATCGCACTGATGACCACAGACAGTCATACCAACAGTCTGCTGCACAAGGAAGAAAAGTACTTATCGGTGACTGTCTCGATTAGGCTAAATCCGTTGGTTAGTTTGAATTTTATTAAAATCGCACGATTTAATTAAATTGAACATTTGGTGCGATATACTATAATCTAACTGTACACTCAGTCGAGAACTTGCGTATGCACACATTAACAGCGAATGACGCCAAACGAAATTTTGGAGAGTTACTTCTAAACGCTCAACGTGAGCCCGTGAAAATAAGCAAAAATAGCAAAGATGCCGTGGTTGTTATGTCTATCAGAGACTTTGAAGAACTTGAGGCAATGAAAATTGAGTACCTTAAACACTGCTTCAATTCTGCTAAAGAAGATCTAAACAACGGCACAGCAGTTGATGGCGAAAGATTTTTAGATTCACTGTAATCACCTCATGTCAAAGAACACATATAAGCTAAGTAACCTAGCCCAGTCTCACTTACGAAAAATAAAAGACTACACCGTAAAAAATCATTCTGAATTACAGTGGCGCAACTACAAAGAAACACTACTTTCAGGGTTTCAGATGTTAGCTGACAGCCCCGGCTTAGGTAGAAGCTGCGCCGATATATACCACGATGGCCTTTACTTCCCTATTGGCAAACACACCGCTTACTTTACCAAAAAAGACGACTTCATATTGATTGTTGCTGTTTTAGGTCAAGCACAGCTTCCACAAAATCACCTAAAGTAATTCGAAGTTCACTCTAATGGCCAGTATCAAACTAACACGAGTTCCATATGTGATGGCCTATCAGCTTTTCCTCGACTGACTGTCTATTGTTATACCAATGCGAAAAAGACGAAGTAATTTTCTTATCTAGACTGTCTTGTTTATTTTTTTTTATTTTATTGAATTTCTTAGTCCAACTATACAGAGATGATTTGGCAATGCCTTTTAGTTCTGAGAATTCACGTATAGATAAACCACATTGTGAAAAGCGGTTAACTATTGCTTCTGTTTGCTCTACTGAATGATGTGTCATGGGGTGTGACTGCCGCTCTGTCTAAAGATTGAAAAAGGCGACATGTAGTGGTCAACTAAATCTGGTCACAAGTTAAGAGGCAAGTTTATATCTTGC
>JBLHXJ010000191.1:0-5702 GCA_047629535.1 Arenicella sp.
AACTACCTGGCGTTCTATTCCAAGTTGTAGTGCCCAGGCTGAAGCAGCACTTCGTTTCTGGTACCAAGAAAAAAAAACGCATGGCGTTAGCTGTGATCCGCGCTTTGAGTCCTGGGTAAAACTATCGCTTAAAAATATAAAGGCACATGCGTCGATTTATGATATCGCTATTTCCAGGCTTGAGCTTTTAAATGGATGGTATCAATTGATGTCTGGGCACCCTAAAAAGGCGGCCCGTCACTGGCACAAAGGCTTGAAATTTGCCGCCAAATTGAATATGAAATTTGACCTACTTGCGCTCAATTTGGCCGCCGCCGAGCTTGACTCTAAGCTTACAGAAAACCTAAAATTAATATCTTCGGAGCAGCTGACTGAACTTGCTAATGGGCTTAACGTCACAGATCCTGAGTGGTTTGCAGACTGGCGGCTTATTGCTGCGGCACAGTAAGCCATTGTGCTGTTGAGATCGGCCAGTTTGCAAGCACCAACACGGGAGATAGCATTCTTGTTGACTGCGTTGCGAGTGTGAAATACCAGCAAACGCGAGTAACGTATATTGAAGCAGTAACTCAACAGTTTTGGTCGTCGTTGAACAACTAACAGTTTCGGCAGGCTTCTAATATAGTACCAATCGTAGTACCAATCGTAGTAGCAATAAATTGATATAGGCTGATTTGCAAACCATGCTAATTAAAAATCTAACATTCTCTGCCCTCGTGGCTATTTCCCCATTACTTTCATTGGCGGCGATTGGTGCTGATCTAGCTGTGTCTAGCCAAGTAATTGATGAGCCAGCTGAGTCGAATCGAAAATTTACCTCGGAACGTATTTTTGATCTTGAATACGCGGCGTCCCCACAGATATCGCCTGACGGCAAAACGATTATTTACACTCGCCGTTCAATGGATAAGTTCAGTGATAGGGTTGTTAGCGATCTTTGGACATTGGATACACGATCGGGCGCACATCGGCCACTTATTTCAGGTCAGGGCGCAAGCTCTTCTGTGCGTTGGTCGCCGAGCGGAGATCGATTGATATACCTAACTTCAATTGACGGCAAGCCAAGCTTGAGGGTTAGGTATCAAGACACCGGTGATAGCTTTGCTGTTGCCCAATTGGAGCATAGTCCTAGCGCTCCAGTATGGTCACCCGATGGTAAATCAATAGCCTTTTCGATGTTGGTAAGGTCACAAGCTCCAACCTTTGCAACGCCAATTTCAGCGCCAGACAACGCTGAGTGGTCGGACCCGGTCCGTGTGTTTAATGATCTCACCATTCGTTTTGATGGTGCCGGTTACTTGAAACCGGGCATTGAGCAGGTGTTTATTGTTAGTGCTGAGGGCGGTACACCAAGGCAGGTGACCTTTGGAGACAATGACTTTAGTTCACCGGCGTGGTTGAGTAATGGCTATTTAGTTGTTGAAGGTAACGATGTTGAGAGCCCAGAGTTAGACCCGATAGAAAGTGACTTATACAAGGTCAAACTGAGTGATCTATCAATTAGTGCGCTTACTACACGAGACGGCCCAGATCACAGTGCGATGATTGCGCCGGACCAGAGCTTAATTGCTTATCGAGGGTATACCGATCAATTGAAGGCATACCAGCAAACAGATTTGTACTTGATGAAAGCCGATGGCTCTAATATCAAAAACTTGACCGAGAAATATGATCACCCTATCGAATCAATGCAATGGCTGCCCAGCAGTCGGGGCTTGGTCGCGCAATCTTTAGTTGAGGGTATGATCAATTTGGTGATGATAGACCTGTCCGGCAAAGTTAAAGTCTTGGTTAGCGACATTGGCGGCACATCATTTGGTCGGCCGTATGCGTCGGGAAGCTTTTCCTTGGCCAGTGGAGTCGGCGGCAATACACCGACTATCGCGTATACCAAAGGGTCGCCAGATAGGCCGGCCGAAATAGCGTACCAACAAGGTTATGGCGATAGTCGGGTTCTGACCGATCTCAATGCCGATGTATTGCCCTATTTAGATATGGCGAAAATCGAAGAGATTACTGTGAAGTCTCGGCATGATGGCCGTGATATCGAGGCTTGGATAGCCTTGCCACACGGTTTTGAGGCGACCGCGTCTAGCCCGCTATTACTGGAAATCCATGGCGGCCCATTCGCGATGTATGGTCCCTATTTTGCAGCTGAAATTCAGCGTTATGCGGCCGAGGGCTATGTGACTGTCTATGTCAATCCTAGGGGCTCGACAGGCTATGGCGAAGAGTTCTCCCAATTGATCGATAAGGCTTACCCAGGAAATGATCACGAAGACTTAATGACGGTTGTCGATGAGCTGATTAAGAAGCAATATGTTGATCAAGGTCGCTTATTTATTACCGGTGGTTCGGGCGGTGGAGTGTTGACCGCTTGGGCGGTTGGTAAGACTAATCGCTTTGCCGCCGCCGCGACGATCAAGCCTGTGATTAATTGGACCACGATGGCTTTAGCGGCGGATATATCACGCTTTGTTAGCCGTCATTGGCTCGGTGCCCAGCCTTGGGAAAACCCAGAGTTGTACTGGCGACTGTCGCCAATATCATTGGTTGGTAACGTTAAAACGCCAACTCTCGTCATGGTTGGTGAAGAAGATTGGCGCACGCCAGCATGGGAGGCTGAGCAATTCTATACGGCTCTAAAAGTTCAGAAGGTTGATTCGGCACTGGTTCGCATTCCCGGGGCCTCACATTCTATTGCGTCTCGACCAAGCCGGTTAATTGCTAAGGTCGATAATATCTTGGGCTGGTTTGCAAAGTATGATCCTGAGAATAGCCTAACTGAAGAATAGATGGTGGCCCAAGGCCGATGCTCGATACGATGGCTAATTGATTGCGATCATTTTTATCACCGATTCCGAAGCTCAAACTTGGGCTGAGCTTCTGCTTGGCCGATGTTTAGAATAGGTCGAAAGTAGCGCTGGTAGTAAAAATAGCGCGAACGCGCAACTAGTGATTCGCTGAAAGAGCAATGGATGCTTGCTGTAAAAGCTGCTTTTTGAGGTTTCGAAATAGTGCACATCTACAATATAGCCACCGGCTTTTTGCAGCTCAGAGGTGAAAATCACCCTTCCGCTTGGCAAGGCTACGATCGAGGGCCTATTATTGGCGACATGAACTAGCGGTAGCCGATTTTCGACGGCGCGTAGTACTGACGCCATAGTATGTTGATATAGCTGATGAGTAGAGCCAAACCAACCACCGTTTGATAGGCCCACTAACGCTACTCCAGCAAACTGCAGCAATGTAGTCAGCATTGCCGCGACCGGTCGTAATGGTGGCAGAGCTAGTTACTCAAATTTTGTTACTTTGGTTGACGTTGCCGCACCCGGTGGCGATCAAAGAACTGGCCGTGCTGACGGCATATTATCTACTTTGAATAATGGTAGCGGTGCTCCGGCTGATGATATCTATGAAGACTATCAAGGTACCAGTATGGCAACACCGTATGTTGCTGGCGCCGCAGCCTTGCTGTATTCACTCACTCCAAATATCACTCCTGCGGCGGTTGAGAGTATTCTTGAAACAACCTCAAAAAGCTTCCCTTCGACATGTAATGGTTGTGGCGCAGGTATAGTTGATGCCACCGCTGCGGTGGCAACTCAATTGTCTGTGCCGCCAATACCGGGCGATGGTGAGTTAGCTAAAGGTGTTGCACAGACTGGTTTGTCTGGCTCACTTGGTAGCGAAACGTTCTATACAATTGAGCTGCCGGCTGGTGTCAGTGACCTTGCGTTTAACCTAAGTGGTGGTTCAGGCGATGCTGATTTGTACGTGCGCTTTGTGGCTAAGCCGACAACCGCTACCTATGATTGTTGTCCATTTCGTACTGGTAATACCGAAGTCGGTAATATCGCCTCGCCGAGTGCCGGTACCTATCATGTGATGTTGCGTGCTTATGCCGCTTTCTCAGGTGTCAGTCTAGTTGCTGATTACACCGAGTCAACTGGTCAGCAAGATAGCATTTCACAATCCGGTATTAGTGGCGCTCGAAATCAATATATCAATTTTGAATTAGACGTTCCTGCGGGTCAATCCAGCGTTAGTGTTGCTATCTCAGGCGGTTCTGGTAATGCGGATTTATACGTGCGCTTTGCCGCTAATCCAACAACCAGTAGCTATGATTGTCGTCGGTTTCGCAATGGTAATAACGAAATCTGCACCATTAGTAACGCGCAACAAGGGACTTACTTTACTCGTTTGCGTGGATATCGAGTGTTCAGCGGCGCATCCCTAAATGCTAGTTCCCATTAAGAGCTACTAGGGCAGACTAAGATTGGCCACCTTCGAGAAGTAGGTGGCCTTTTTTTATGGTTGTGGCATGCTCAAACAATGAGCTTAGATGTAGAAATAACGCGAGACGACCTTAGTGATGGTCGGGTTATTAGTTTATTGCAAGAACACCGACAAGAGATGCTTAAGCATTCGCCGCTTGACAGTGTGCATGCCTTAGATATCGCGGCCATGCATGCACTGAATTTAAGCTTTTGGAGTGCTACAATTAGCGACTCTATGGCTGGATGTGTGGGGTTGAAGCAATTAGATAGTACTCACGCTGAATTGAAGTCGATGAAGGTGTCTGATGCTTTTGTCGGCAAAGGAGTAGGGCGAGCGCTATTAGATCATGTATTGCTACAAGCTAAACAGCTTGGTTGTAAGAGGCTGAGTCTAGAGACTGGCAGCATGCGTGTGTTTATACCAGCAAGAAGCTTATACGAATCTGTAGGATTCGTGCTATGCAGCCCATTTGATGGCTATGTTCACGACTCGAATAGCGTTTGTATGAGCTTAGAAATTTAAACCTAGCACAACTTAATTTACCCCATAGCAGAAATAACCATGTCGCAAATTTTTGAAGAAATAGATTACGAGAAAACGCCTTTAGGTGAAATTAGCCTGCGTAGACGTACAGAACCAAGATTAGATAACGTACTTATTTATGAGGTTAAGCTTGGTGATGAGTTTCTTATGTCTAGCTTGTTTGTTGAGGCTGAAGAGCAACTGTCAATCCTAGGTCTAAATCGTTTAAAGAAAAATGGCCATCAGCATGACCTTAACGTGGTGGTTGGTGGGCTTGGCCTAGGCTATACCGCGTTAACAGCGGTTCAAGATTCCGCCGTATCTCGCTTGCGAACGATTGACGTTATGCAGCCAGTCATTCGCTGGCACCAACAAGGTTTATTGCCAATCGGTGATGAGTTGGCGGTTAACCCAAAGAGTGAGTTGGTTCATGGCGATTTTTTCGCGATCGCCACTGATGATAAAGTGGGTGTGTTAGAAGATTCTCAAGTGCATGCGATTCTATTAGATATAGACCACTCTCCAAGCCATTGGTTAAACCAAGGCAATAGTGGTTTTTATAACCGAGAGTCGCTGCAAAAGATGAAGTCTAAAATTATAGACGGCGGTATATTCGGCTTGTGGTCAAATGAACGTCCTGACGCTGAATTCACTAAGTTGTTGAATCAGGTTTTTGCTAACACCGAAGAGCATGTGGTCTCATTTCCGAATCCATATTCGGGCGGTGAGTCTATTAATTCTGTGTATATTTCAACGGTTTAAGTTTCATTTCGATCAACGGTAATGTGGTCATTTTTATGCAGTTAAACGCCTGTTTTTGAGTGGAGTAGATTCTGCTTGATTCGGATCTGCGTGTTAGCATGGATGTCTCTCAGATACAGTCGATTACAATTCAATGA
>JBLHXJ010000192.1:0-5615 GCA_047629535.1 Arenicella sp.
TACCGCCGACTTCGGCGCTGATTATAAAATGCGAGCGGATGTTGCACCGAGCACCGTGGCACATCGGCGTAGCCAGCCGCCGCAGACCGATACTGACAAGTAAAGGGTCACACCCTGTCAGCGTCTGCTGTTAGGTTGAGCTTGTATTTTGCCTTTAACATAGCGCCGAGTGAAAAGCAGTTGGCTGATCGCATATCTCTATTCAATGTTAGACATTGAGCGCTTAAACCGTCTCTGGTCGAAATCTAAGCTGGTTAATCTCAGCCTCACGCTGAATGCGCTAACCTGTAACACTGTGAAAATAACCAACTCTGAAAAATGTGGTCTAAAAGTAGAGTCGTATTGTGCTTGTTGGGCTTTTTAGTCTCGGCCTCGGTTTCGGCTGGTGCAAACGAACCTCTAAGGCAATTGAATATGTTTGACTTTGGCGATGCGGGCTGTGGTAACGGCAATTGGCTTGTGGTGGTCGATGGTGTGATGGGTGGGCGCTCTTCAGCGGAGCTGATAACTACCGAGAATAGTATTCTGTTGTCTGGGGATATCTCCCTAGAAAATCGAGGTGGTTTTGCATCTATACGAACTCCATATGACGATTACGATTTAAGTCAGTTTACGCAGCTGATGATAGGCTATCGATCTACTGGTCAAAGTTTTGCGTTTACACTTAGCAATTACCGCCGCTTTAATTTACCTCGATTCAAGCACGTATTACCCAATACCAACGGAGTTTGGTCTGAGCTAACACTGAGTTTTGATAACTTTAAGAAAATGCGTTTTAGTGACGAGCTTGGTGGTGGTCCGACATTATCAGAGCTTGGGAGCATCATTCGCTTGGGTCTTATTAGTAATGACAAGGTCGCTGGGCCGTTTACGCTAGAAGTAGATTACATTAAGTTCTACTAATTGACTGTGTACAATTGATCGGCTCGGGTCTTGGATTCACCAGCAAATTGTAGGCTCGCCAATAATGGCAACGCTGAACGATGCGGCTTTGATATTTCTGGTGTTATTCAAGAGTTATAATTGAACGCTCAGCGCTCCGCGAAGAAAAGGCACGATATATTATATTTCCAGTCTTCATTTTAGATCGCGTTACGGCAATGACGTCAGCAACCAGGCATTCGCTTGTGGGCTGGTTATCTTGGCCGCTATTTAGATCGAACGCTAGGCCTATCATGCCTGTCTTCATAGACCTACATGGGCCATACTATGACCCATAAACGATTCCAATAAAGAGACACACCATGAGTAGTAATAGATTTCATTTAGCGATTGAAGCCGGAAGCTTACCGATAACAGTCGCTTGGTATCAAGAGGTTCTGGGATGTGCCTTGGACATGGCCGAAGAAGGTAAGTGGCAAGATATCGATTTCTGGGGCAACGAGCTTACGCTGCACGCTTCAGAGCCAAGGGTTGCTAAGAGCGATGATCGGCATAGACATAGTGTTGAGATGGGTGATGTGTGCGTTCCCCATTTTGGTGTACATCTCAGCATGCAAGACTACTTAAAAGTCAGGGCCAGCGTAGAAGCTAATAATGGTTTCTTAGATACGCCGTATGTCAGATTTGAAGGCACTGATTATCGACAAGAAACCTTCTTTGTTGAAGATCCTAATTTTAACGTTCTGGAGATTAAGCATATGACAGAAGCGACTAAATAGTTGCTGTTGTCGTAGTAGCAAATCAAAAGAAAAGAAATCAAAATGGTCGGCTCGGTTGAAGCTAGCAAATTCAAGGAGCACGTCTAAGTTGCACCGAGTAATTGCTAACTGAAAAATTTTTAAGGTGAAACCCATCAGTAATACAAAGATCGACAGCGACTTGCGGCTCGACCCGCGTCTAAAGCCTCTGCTCAACCTAATGCAGAGGCCGCCCTCGCGTGACTTCGAAAGCCGCGAACAAATTCTGCAGCAGGCGAACTCTGCAACGGCAATCGATGCAAATGAAAAGCTAAAGGGCTTTCAGGAGCTATTCGACAACGAAGACGTCGCACCGTCCGCCGGGCTTACGATTTCGACTAAAGAATTCAGTTCTTCGCCCGATGGCAACAGTGTGAAAATTCAATTGATTCAACCGGAATCTGAGCAGCCCTTGCCGTGTGTCTATTACATCCATGGTGGCGGGATGATGGTGATGTCTTGTTATGACGGAAACTATCGCGCCTGGGGCAAGATTATCGCGGCCTGTGGTGTCAACGTAGCTATGGTCGACTTCCGCAACTGCGTGACAGCCAGTTCTGCCAGCGAAGTTGCCCCCTTCCCAGCCGGGCTAAACGATTGTGTATCGGGCCTGAAGTGGGTTTCTGAGAATGCGGCTTCGCTGAACATCGATCCGCAGAAGATCATCATCGCCGGCGAGAGTGGCGGTGGCAATTTAACCTTGGCAACGGGGCTAAAGCTTAAACAGGAAAATCAGCTCGATTTGATCAGCGGGCTCTACGCTCTTTGTCCCTACATCGCAGGGGCCTGGCCGTATGAAGAGAGCCCTTCATCACTTGAGAACAATGGCATCATGCTCGACCTGTACAGCAACTACGGCGCCATGGCGTATGGCATTGAAGAACTCGAAAAGCAAAACCCTCTAGCTTGGCCCAGTTTCGCAAAGGGTAAAGATGTACGCGGGTTTCCGCCGACAATGATCAGTGTTAACGAATGCGATCCGCTGCGAGACGAAGGTATCAATTTCTATCGATTTTTGTTGCAAGAAGGCGTGCAGGCTCGCTGTCGACAAGTCATGGGTACCGCACACGCAACTGAAATGTTCCCGACCTGCTGCCCCGAAATCAGTCGCGAAACGGCGCGCAGCATTGCTGACTTCTGCCGCCAACCTGGGCGTTGAGTAAGGGTCTTGAGTTTTGAATTTACGGTCAATACTATTGAAGGCTCAAGACCTGAACCTGAATGCTATCTGCCGCTATAAAACAATCATTAATTAGGCGAAGGTAATTGTATGGATGATGAGCAAAAAGAATTTATGGCGGTTGCACTACTTTGGAAGTCTAAGAAAGGATACAAAGACGACTGGCTATATATGATATGGAATAAACGATTTCGTTCAGATGCTTACCCTGGTGATGAGATTATTTTTGAAATAAAAAAAGCACACCCGGTCGAAAATAAGGAGCAAATAGAAGCATTTAAAAAATGGCTCAAAAAGAGACGGAAACATACGCGGAACTAGGAAAAAGAAACGGCACAAAGTGTGCACAGAATATTCGTAATATCAGCGCTAGCTAGCCCGGCCTAGTGTCCACTTTGCTAGCGGCCGCTAGCAAAGATATAGCCTACCGGTTTTAATCTTAAACGGACTTCGCTAACCACCTATACATGTCACTTTTACAGCCGAGCTGAACGGCTAATTTAAATCGGCGGCATATTGCCGCAATACAGCCATACTAACTGTTTCCAGTGCCCGTTTATGAGTGCGGGTTAAAAACACTTTTGGTGCCGCACCTTGGTTGTGGGCTTGTAGCCATCGTGATGCACATAAGCACCATCGATCGCCTGGCTTGAGGCCTGAAAATCCAAATTCGGGCATCGGTGTGCTGAGGTCATTGCCAGCGAGTACAGAGTACTGCAAGTATTCCTCTGTCACTTGAACACAGATTGTATGAGAGCCGGCATCTTGGCTATTTGTGTTGCAGCATCCGTCACGAAAAAAACCAGTGAGTGGCTCTTTACTGCACGATAGCAAAGGTTCATCAAATACATTAAGCGGCTCATCAATCATAAGTTTTCCATCGTTAACTGTTGTTGGCTAGGCTGTTAGCGTTTGATTTCGATGCGGCCAAATTCGGCCGCCTCACGTCGAGTACCAATAGCGGGCGCCAAGGTGATAAGGTCGCCATTTTTACCGGCGATTTGTGCTGAGATGCCTAGTGACTTGGCGAATCTAGCATGGGCTCGAAGATGTTGCTCTTCGCCATGTACAGGAATTGATACCTGAGGTTTGATCCAGTCGTACATAATGCGTAGCTCATCCTGAGCCGGATGCCCTGATGCATGTATCGGAGACGCATCAGTATCGACAATAATCAACACACCTCTGGCTTTGAGTACCGCGCACAAGCTGTCTAGAGAGTCTTCATTGCCAGGTATTACTCTTGAGCTGAAAATTACTGTATCGCCTGCCGCAAGCTCCATCGCCGGATGATTTCCTGCCGCCAGTCGACTAAGCGCCGCGCCCGATTCTCCTTGGCTGCCAGTAGCAACCGCAAACACCTCGTTTGCAGGGAGGTAGCCCAGATGTTGGGTCTCAATAAAATCTCTACCTAGGGTCCATAGCCCGCTGGCCTTGGCCGCGCCATAGTAGTTGTGTAGTGAGCGACCCAGCAGTGCAGGGAAGCGGCCTGTTGCTTGCGCCACTCTACCGAGGGTATATAGCCGCGCTACATTACTGCCGAAACAGGCGACAACAATACGGCCCTTTGCCTGTTGCGCGTGTTTCAATAGGTTGTCGTAGAGTATTCCCTCGCTGGTAGAATGCCCTTTTAGAGTCGCGTTGGTCGAATCGCAGACCATCGCCAGTACGCCCTCTTTACCGAGAGCCTTTAGCGCAGATTGGTTGATTTTTGCACCGACCACAGGGTGGTTATCGATTTTCCAGTCGCCGGTATGAAATATATTTCCGAGCGGCGTACGGATCATCAGCGCTTGCGATTCTGGAGCAGAGTGGGTCATGTCAAACCACTCAATGTCGAAGTGGCCTAAATGGTGTCGTTGATGAGGTTCAACAATATGTACTTCGACGATCTTCTCTAGGCCGACCTCGATCAGCTTACGCCTGAGAATTTGATAGGTGAACCGGGTGCAGTACACTGGGCACTTGAGTTTAGGCCAAAGGTGGGCGACTGCGCCGACGTGATCTTCGTGGGCATGGGTTACTACCAGCCCCGCCAGCTGTTGACGCCGGGGTTCGATGAAGTCTACAGATGCGGCAATGATGCGAGTGCCCGCCGCCGCGCGATCAAAGCCGATACCACAGTCGACCATTAGCCACTGGCCGTTGTGGCCGTAAAGACTGAGGTTCATGCCTATTTCTCCGCAGCCGCCGAGCGGCAGAAACCAAAGGTCTTTTTCAGTAGGAGTCATTGAGGCTGGTGCCATGTTGACTTTATTACTCATCACTATGGTGGTGGTGATCTTCGCCGTCGTCCTTTTTCTTGCTGTTATGGTGGTGTTCGTGCTCTGTTTTGTGACCGTCATCAGCATGGTGATGCTCATGCTCAGAGGTGTGACCATCTTCTCCATGATGATGCTCATGCTCAGATGCGTGACCATCTTCTCCATGATGGTGATCGTGCTCAGATGCGTGACCATCATCGGCGTGATGATGTGCATGATCAGATAGATGTGGTTCGTGAGATGGGTCGTTAGCAATCGCTGAACTGGCGAATGTAAGCGTTAGTGTCATGCTGAAAAGGCAGGCCAAGGTGGTTTTTAAAATCATGTTTTTACTTCTTTAGTTGATGGTTTGGATGCAGGTTGGTCCAGTATCTTACTCCGACCAAAGGTTGCTGCGATGGTAAATAATCTATCAGCATATAAGTGAAGGCTTTGACACTATTCTGTAACTAGGGTTTAACTATTTGAATCTGGTCTTGCGGTTTGCCATTG
>JBLHXJ010000193.1:0-5580 GCA_047629535.1 Arenicella sp.
TAACGCTTTTGTACCCATGCGTGTCATCAATTTCATATTGATCACCACGTATGGGCTGTCGGTGATCTCGACTCCACAACGGGAATACGGCGAATCGACTGGACCCATGCAGTAAGGAATTACGTACATGGTACGCCCCTGCATGCAGCCCATATACAACTCGTTCATTTTCTGCTTGGCGTCGGCAACAGGCATCCAGTTGTTATTGTCGCCAACCGTGGCTTGATCATCTGAGCAAATGAAAGTTAGGTGTTCGACCCGAGCAACATCTTGCGGGTCAGAGAGGTGTAGGTAGCAATTTGGGTGCGTGTCAGAATTTAACGACGACAATGAGCCATCGTCCAACATAAGATTTACAATCTGTTGGTATTCTTGTTCGCTGCCATCACACCAAACAATATTATCTGCTTGTGTGAGCGTAGCAACGTCCGACACCCATGCTGCCAATTCTTGATTTTTCGTGGTCATAATCAGCGCTTTATTGGGTTACTTGAATGAAAAATACCCACTTTTATCAATAAAAATGGATCTGCTTCAATTGTCTTGGCACTGATTTTTTTACGCTGCCTATCGCTTTACGACTATGGTCTAGATTTTCTCTATACCACGTCATTGCCTCGCGTGTTGAACGAGAACAAGCGACAGCATTCGCTGTGCCTATTATTGTGCACGGCAGTCTAACAACGTATCTTTGAAAAGCCTACCCCTATGCACGATTACCGGGCATTCATATCAGCAATTAAACAAGCTGTACAATAACCTTGCTTGAGCAAACCAAGACTGGAGGCTAATAGCGTTGTGATGGGATTCTCAGACGTTGACCGATTTTTATGCTCGATTGCCGAGTTAGACGGTTTGCATCGAGCAATAGACTACACCTAACGCGATAGCTTTCGGCTACTCCACAAGCGGTTTGGCCCGAGCGAACGATATGCCAACTATTCTGAGATGACACTTTAACAAATTGACCGATCTTAATAAGGCTACTCCTGCGTAAGCCATTGATCGCTAAAAACTCGTTGCATCGCATACCTGAATGCTCGGCGATCGAACACGACGTGTCTCCACGCGCCACCTTGTACTGTTGCAAGCTCGAATTATTCTTACTAGCCTGGGTTGTGACGGTTGAAAAATTGCTATTCGCCGATAAGTTGGTTTGAATACCTGCAACACTGATACCGCCAGACTTAGTCGGCACCCTCAGTCGTTGGCCGATATAAATAGCAGCCGCCCGATTAAGTTTATTGAGCTTGCGCAATCCAGCGCATGAGGCTTTATACTTCTGCGCTATACCGCAAGCAGTTTGCCCGCTGCGCACTTTATGCCAGATATAACCTGGCTTCTCGGTTTCTTTAGGCAAGCGATTCATTTGCGTAGCTTGAGCGACCCAACCTTGTTCCTTGTAAGGCAACTTCAAACTATAGCCACCGGGGATCAGTGCTTTATGACGCCAAATAATGCGTTTCAATGCGGGGTTGAGAGCTTTCAGCTCATCGTTATCAATGCCTAGTTCTTTACTCACGCGCTTTGCCGAGGTAGGCCGCGCGAGTACTAAGGTGTTAAATGATGCAAACCTTCGGCTGTCGTCCGGCGCGACCACGCCAAAAAATTTCTCCGAATTCTTGGCTACGTGGCGAGCGGCAAGAAAGCTGGCATAAAAATTCTTTACCGCGGTTTGAAAACTTGGTGATTTATATTCGAGAAGTAAACGCTCATAATCCAAACCCACCTGCTTAATCGCACGCTGCATTCCTCGTACTCCATAATTGTATGAGGTAATCACAAACGGATTTAGATCTTTGGCATTAATGGTGTCACCATTTTCGAACGCGGCCTCACTTAAGGTATCGACGCTATTGCGAAAATACTGAGCTGCAGCATAGGTGGCGGCGCGAGGGTCGTAACGTTCATCGATTTTGGTATTCACGGTAAGCCCAAGGCCGCGGCCGGTGCTTGGCATAATTTGCCATAAACCGGCGGCGCCGACGTGCGATAAAGCATCAGGATTAAAAGCCGATTCAACGAATGGTAAGTACTGAAGCTCTGGCGTTAGATTTTTCGACTCTAGAGCATCTAAGATTGTTGGTCGATAGATATGAAACTGCGCTAAGGCCTCGCGCATGCGGTCTTTGTTGCCCGACTGACAACGGATTCGCTCCGACGCGGCTTGCACCTCTGTCGCTGATGCGCCTTTAAACGAGGCGTATAAACGCGCTTGCGCCTCAGTTAGAGAGCTACCTCTGCGAAGTTTCTGTGAAAGGCTGGATAAATTAGCCTTCAGGCGCTTTCGTTCTTTACTAATTGAATCGCCTTTTTTACTCTTACGACAGCCCTCTTTTCTTTGCAATGTTGAGTACACGCGGTGCGGGTTTTGTTTATCGTGAAAGATCGCAGTATTAGTGTCCCAGCGGCTGAATACCTCAACCCAAAATCCAACCCGTGGTAACAACGACTCTGGGCACGAAAAAGTTTCGTCGCATTGCAGAGGGTAGTTCGCAACTGGCCTTGAAAGGGTGGAAGCGGCAATTGCCGCTTGCCCTAATGCAAATATCAAGCCAGCGTAAACAACGCCGGACATTAAGCATTTTAACGCTTTATTCATTATCGAACTAACACCAGTACTTATCGGTCTTCTAACTACCATCACTCTCTACTATTGCTGTTTTAAGATGGCACTTTTGAGTCGACAAACTCATCGCTTGAGCTAAGCCATTGTTGCAACAAAAGAGAACCAAAATTTACCGAATCAACCCGTCGACGGGCGTAATCCAAGGTGAATATTGTGGCCTAATAATAACCACACAATGTGATGATTGGTACCTTCATTGCCAACAATTTAAATTATCTCGCAACAATTAATCGTGACGCTGCCATCAGGGCGATATCTATGTTTAAATAGCCAAGTTATACAACCGATACCCTAAAAACCAGTCGCATGACCCTCGAAAATACCAATATTACTAGCCTAGAACGCTTGGTAACCCCGAAACAATTCAAGCAGAAATTCCCAATCGATGCTGAGATTGCAAAACACGTTGAGGGTAGCCGTAAAATCCTGCGCGATATCCTCGACCGCAAAGACAATCGCCTTGTCGTAGTCGTTGGCCCATGCTCTGTACACGACACTATAGCCGCAATCGAATACGCCGAGCGATTAGCCAAGCTTGCTGAAGATTTAGAAGAAGATTTGTTTATCGTAATGCGCGTCTACTTTGAGAAGCCGAGAACAACGGTCGGCTGGAAAGGCCTTATTAACGACCCTTACCTGGATGGCAGTTTTCAAATCGAGAAAGGCATGTCATTAGGCCGCGAGTTAATGATCAAAATCAACCAAATGGGCTTGCCAATTGCTAACGAAGCACTGGATCCTATTTCACCACAGTATATGCAAGACTTAATTAGTTGGTCTGCGATCGGTGCGCGCACCACAGAGTCACAGACACATCGGGAGATGGCGAGTGGCCTATCGGTGCCTATTGGCTTTAAAAACGGCACTGATGGCGGTTTAGAGGTAGCTATTAATGCACTTCAATCAGCCAGCAACGGTCACAGTTTCTTAGGCATAGACGGAGAAGGCAAAGTTTCTATTGTTCACTCGTCTGGCAACCAATACTCACACATAGTTTTACGCGGTGGCGGCGGCAAAACTAATTATGATTCAGTTAACGTGAGGCTAACCGAGCGTGAATTGCGTGCATCGAAACTGCCAGTAAACGTCATGATTGACTGCAGCCATGCAAATTCCAGCAAAGACCCCGAGTTACAACCGTTGGTTCTTGATAATGTCGGGCAACAAATTCTTGAAGGAAATCAAAGCATTATTGGTGTAATGCTAGAAAGTCACTTGAATGCTGGCAGCCAGACTTTGACCGACGATAAGTCTGAGCTCGAATATGGTAAATCCATAACGGATGGCTGTATCGACTGGCAGACCACCGAAAAATCATTACGCCAGCTCGCAAAAAAACTTAACCGGTTCAAGCATTCGGTTGGACAAAACTACGTCTAGCCTTATTCAGGCAAGGCCTAGATCTGACATCACAAGAATTCGCAGGAATGATTGATGTCTGGCGCCGACTTACAGAATATTCACAACGGCTATGAAATCTTAAGCTCGCAGACCTTGGCCGCGAGCTCTTACGCTTAATCAGGTAAAGCTTCGAACCAGTAGCCCTAAGACGATAATCGGGCAAACAAATCGGACATAGACGGGCCAAATTTTCCAGAAAAAGGTCTCTTGCATCTCTGGGCAACCTTGCCTTAGTTCGCCTAGTAAGTTGTCACGCTTCCATACCCAACCAACAAAGAAACAGAATAGGATGCCGATCACAGGCTCACTAAACTGGGTGGCGAAATTAACCACTCGATCAAACAACCAAGCCATATTGAAAATAACCAGTAAGCTGAAAGCGAAAATCGCTACGCCAACCCACCATGCAGCCTTTTTACGAGACAAGCCTAAACTATCATTGGCATAAGCGACTGGAACTTCTAATATCGAAATTGACGAGGTTAACGCGGCGATACTCATTAAAACAAAGAACAGTAGAGACACAATGTTACCTGCCCCGCCCATTGTTTCAAACAATGATGGCAATACATTGAATATTAAGCGGCCGCTTTCAATTAAATTTCCGCCCTCATCGTAAATCACAACACCATTGTGTTGCGCGACATACATAGCTGGTATTACTAACATACCCGCCAATACCGCTATACCAATATCCATACAAGCTACGGTTGCGCCAAGTTTAGGTAAGTTCTCCGACTTGCTGATGTATGAGCCGTAAATAACCATAGTACCAACGCCCAACGATAGTGAGAAAAACGCCTGACTCAAGGCATCCAATACCAGGCCCGGTTCGGCGATCTTACTAAAATCAGGTTGCAAGTAGACAGCCCAGCCTTCAGACGCGCCAGGCAAGGTCGCGATATAAATTACTAAGCTAATAATTAATAAAATAAGTACCGGCATTAGCCGAGTTGACCACTTTTCTATACCGCTCACGACACCGCTGGCAACAATACCAATCGTGAGTATAAAAAAAAGTGCGCAAAAAAGTATGCTTCGACTCAGTGAATCTGCCGTAAACCAGGAATCAGACTGACCCAATAGACCAGCCAAAGAGCCACCCGCATGGGCCATCATCCAGCCAGCAACGATAGCGTAGAAACTTAGAATCAAACTGGCGGTTAACATTCCCCAGTAACCTGTAAAGGCCCCAACAGCTCGCGATTTAGAGCCGCTGATGACGGTCATCGATTTAACCGTGTCAGCCTTAGCGTGACGGCCTATTACCAATTCGGCCATCAATATAGGGTAAGCGAGGACGAAGGTCAGAATGATGTAGGTGAACACGAACGCGCCCCCACCATTAGTGGCAACTTTAATCGGGAATCCCCAAATATTGCCTAAACCAATGGCTGACCCTGATGCCGCCAACACAAATGCCGTACGTGAACTAAATTCGCCTCGAGCTGCCATTGCTGTTCTCCTATTTTTTTCGTAGTATATTTTTATTTTTATTTTCGGCGACTAAACAAGGTCACTACTTACAACGTCGCTAGAAACACGCTTCT
>JBLHXJ010000194.1:0-5558 GCA_047629535.1 Arenicella sp.
CACCTAATACAGCCGTTGGTTTGACCCAAGCAATGTTAGTGAAAACGATGGCCATATAAAAGATGTATCCGTTAATCGCTAGTAAAACCAGACCGACAGCAAAGCGAATCGATTTTTCTACTTTGAGAGGGGCTTTGGTAATAAGCACGTCAATGCCCATGTCCATCTTGTGTTTATAGGTAGCACTTGCGCCGATAAATACACACCAAACAAAACAAATTGTGGCAACTTCTTCAGCCCAAAAAACTGAATAGTTAAACAGGTAGCGCAAAAATACATTAGCTATAACTAAAACAATCATGGTGATCAGAAAGACGCTGCAGAGGATCTCTTCAAAGTTTTTAAAAAAGGTTTTCATGTGCGAGATCATTGGACTGCCCTCGCGCGAATTTTTTTAAGCTCAGTTTGAATTTGGTTGTACATTTCAACCGTCACTCCGGGCAGTTCTCCGTCATACAATTTTAGCGTTCTTTCTTCAAATGCCGCTCGATCTATATGATTAAACTGTACGCCCTGCGCTTCTAAATCTTTTATCACTTGAGAGTGTTTGCCCTTAAGCATTTCAATCATTTGCTCAGCTTCATAGGTAAATTCATGCTCAATTATCTTTTGGTATTCGGGTGGAATCTTAGCCCAAACATCTGTCGATATATAAACTCCACAGGTTCCGAGGAAGTGATTTGTAAAGGCCACATTTTTTTTGCCAGTTTCATACACCTTAGTGCCTAAATTTGTAAATTCAGAGCCTTCAAGCCCGTCAACAACCCCTTGTTGCAATGCGCTAAAGGTTTCGCCCCAGGGTAGCGGAGTAGCTGTGGCGCCCATCGCATTAAGAGTTTTAATAAATAGTTTGCTGCCTGGGGTTCTGAGCTTGACTCCTTTGAGATCCTCGGGTGTTTCGATGACCTTCTCGGTGATTAAATTGCGAAAACCAAAAATATATTGAAGCGAAAGAACTTTGATGCCCTGGTCTTCAACTTTGTTAAGCCAGCCCTTTACTAGGGGGGTCTTAATCAGCTCCATATATTCATCAAAGTTGTTGTAGAGCATCGGCCCTACGAGCGCCGTAAATTCAGGAACATAATCGCCAATATAGGAAGGGTCTTCTACTGAAATAAAGTGTGCGCCGCGCACCACCATCTCGACCCCATCTTTATACGTGGCAATTTGCCCACCAGGGTAGGTAAGAACTCGAACTGCACCGTTAGTTTTTGTGTTGATACGGTTGGCTACTTTCTCAATAGATTGCGCCAACTCTTCGTTAACATTGAAAACATGACTCAACCTTAGTGTGATAGTAAAGTCCTCACCGGTTTTTTCTTGTCGGCAGCCGCTGATAAAAATAACGCAGCAAAGAGTGGCTATAAGAGCCATGAACTTTGAATTTTTGAGCATGGGTTAATGTAAGGCGTAAGGTACTGGCAACACTAGCGAATTAGTGAATTAATGAAAAATAATCTAGATACCCTTTTTAGTTTTTTATGATGCTTGTTTAACAAACGAGGTCATCACGCGGCCTGAGCCGGTCGCAATCCCGATTAGCGCAGTGCGTTATTCTCAGATAGTCACCGCGATCTATAGTGCCAGACGAAACCCTGATAGGTTCAAATTGGGCATGTGAGAAGCCACTTTGTCTACCCCAAGCGGGTTTACGCTCTCGCCTTAGCGGTTAAGACCGCCGAGGTTTACTAGAGATAGTTCGCTCTAAATCCAGAAAAACAGTTTGCTTTAAAAGCGACTCTACAATTTTATTTTAATCGGTGCCCAGGGCTTACTCAACGAGTTTGCTTTGACTGCGCCTAGCATCAGCGAAACCTCGACCTAATTTCGATCAACGATTTCGTCACCGTCAGGAGCGGTGGTTATCACAGTCGGCACACCGATCAGGTAAATGTTATGCGGCGCCAGACGACTGTTTACGCATAGTGATGCAACCCATGACTTCGAGCATATTAACGTTACGTCGGGCAGAGGGCATAGCTATGCCCAGATTGCTTGCACCCTTGGCTGCGCCGAGTTCCCGCCTTGGTGATTGCACGTTAGCCGCTAGCGCGGCAATTGATATTGCGGTTTGAAGAGAAAATTTCGGTAGCGTTTGGTTTATTCAAATTCACCATCACTCACGGTTCACCGCATTTGAATATATCTTCAATCGACATGTTGAAAAGGGCAGCCACTTTAAATGCCAGAGTCAAACTGGGGTCAAATTTACCTTTCTCTATGGCATTGACTGTCTGCCTAGAAACCTCAAGCTCAACGGCTAAACGAGCTTGGGTCCAATCGCGTTCTGCTCGAAGTACTTTTAGTCGGTTCTTCATTGGTATTTACGGTGTCCAGCGATCATTGCAGTAAGAAAGGTCAGACACATCAAAATGATGAGGTGTGAAATTTCTGGTTCAAAAGAAATAAGTCTTATGTCTTCTAATAACTCGTAGCTATTACCACAGACTAAACCTACACCAAGCGTTAGAACAGCGGCATCGCGGAATATCTTTTGATGCAGTTCGTCTAATCCGGATAGATACTTCTTAGTTGCCATAATCATTCCAGCGCCGACCAGCAGACTGATAATCACAGAGCAAATCGATAGTACCGGTTCGAAAGCCCAAATCAGCTTCGGCCCAAAGGCGGCCAAGCCCGTAGATAGAACCCAGGCAGCGCTCCAGTAGCTAAGATGGGAACTGTTCCTTTGATTACTTGCCGTCCAATTATCTGAATCTAAGTTTGGTTTATTCATATGTCACTCGTTCTTGCCATAAGGTAAAGTTTATTTTACATTATAGTGCTTTTGACCATTCATAATGTCAAGTCTTATTTACAAAAAGACTTGTGAGCTTGATGTTTTTTGATTAACCTGCAGTGACGAGTGACCTTAGTTTTTTTAGGAGATACCCTTGAACGTCACCCAGTATTTCGCTTCAGATTGAGCGCGCGCGTTGTTCGTCTGTTGGCAATCAGGGTCAGTGTTCAAACGGCAAAGCCTAATAGCCTAATAGCCTGATTAGTTCTCGGCCAGTGTCGATTGATTACAATAATTGTCACGCTAGCAAGGAATTAAAATATACTGTGTTACGGTTAAACCCTGTCAATAAGCTGTAGTAGTGTCGGCCTTCTAGGCTGATAATCAGTCAGCACTAAACAAAAATTTGCTGATTACAACTCGGCGAATAACGAGGCAATAAAATGAATATCAAACATACAGTTACGATTCTTTCGATGGCGACTTTACTAAGCGCATGTGTGGTTAACCAAAGCGGTCAAGTAGTGCCAGACGGTCAGGTATTTAACAAAGAGAGAGTTTTGCCATTAGGTGCGGGCTTATTAGGGGCGGCCATATGCAATCAATTATTTAAAGGCCACGGCAGTAAAGACGGTTGGACTGCAGCCTGTGGCGCCGCGGGCTATTTCGTATCAAGCTCATTTTTGAAAAAGAGCAGCACGGCTTTTGAAAGCAATAAAACTGGTGAAACGAGTAGCTGGCAAGATCCTGATGGTAAGAGCTATTCAGTCACACCAACTCGCACATATTATCAAGAGAGCAGTCCTTGCCGAGAGTTTCGTCAGACGGTTGAAATCGAAGGCCAAACCGAGATATTGACCGGCAAAGCTTGCCGCCAAGATGATGGTACTTGGGACGTGGTTAAATAGACGTTTATCGCCACTTAGTGTCTGAAGGCTGGTACTGAGAAGTGCCAGCCGATATGCACATAAAAGGAACGATACGAAAGAGTCTCGTTAAGACATCAAACAATGTTTGACACTATTTAGAGGGGTAGTAATGCTGATTTCGAATATGGAAATTATTCCACAACGCACTATATTGAAGCACTTAGGTTTGGTTCAAGGGAGTACCGTTAGAGCTAAACACGCTGGCAAGGATATTATGGCCGGGCTTAAAAATCTTCTTGGTGGCGAGCTGGTTGCTTACACAGAGCTAATGAGCGAAGCGCGTGAAGAGGCGACTAACCGTATGATAGCGCAAGCCGAATCACTTGGTGCTAATGCCGTGGTAAACATTCGCTTTGCTACCTCGTCGGTAGCCCAAGGTGCGGCTGAGTTGTTTGCTTACGGCACTGCTGTTGTACTCGATGGTGAAGTCGTTTGATGACTATCAGCCTAATAATTTTAGGCTTTAGCGTTATCTGGGGGCATTGATACGATGGATATGGTTAATATTATCGTTGTTGTTGTGTTGTTGGCCTTAGGGTATGGCTTTGGTTCGTATCGTGAGAAAAAACATTTTCAGTCTATTTTCAAACGAGAAGCTGAAATGAAAGACATTATGTTGTTCGATAGTCGCTTTAGCCCCGACCCGAATTCAGAAGTGGGCGGTCAGCTGGTGCATGGTAACGTGGTTATCTCGGTCGATTATTTTAAGTCTTTTGTGGCCAATATAAGAAAGCTGTTTGGCGGCCGCTTACGCAGCTATGAAACTCTGCTAGACCGTGGTCGTAGAGAAGCGGTGCTTAGGATGAAGTCGCATGCATTTGAATTAGGGGCAAATACAGTCTTCAATATAAAGTTTGAAACAGCTTCTATCTCCAAAGGCGCGAGTGGCAATATCGGCTCAATTGAGGTGCTGGTGTATGGCAGCGCGATAAAGCGATGCTAATAGCTGAGGATCATAAAAGGCGGGTCTAAAAAACATATGGAATATGAAAACCCGCCGATAGAAGAGGGCGTCAATTACTCTTCTGAGCACCCGCTGAAAGAATTTACCCAGCTATTACTCGGTGTTGCTGTGCTAGTGATTATCACTATTGTGGTGATTAATTTGGTTATAGGGGCTTTGGCCAAACAGATTCCATTTGAATTTGAGCAAAAGATGGCTGAGAGCGCTAATCTTCTAGCGCTGATTAGTGAACAGCCTTCAAGCGGTGGTTCAGACCGAGCATTATCAGCAAGCGAACTTAGCCTTAGTATTGCTAGAAAGCAGTACTTGCAACTCATAGCAGACAAAGTTTCACCGGTAATGAGTCTGCCTACGGGCATGCAACTAACGCTGCACTATAGTAGTTCGGATCAGGTAAATGCATTCGCAACCTTAGGCGGGCACATCGTCTTTTTTGAAGGTTTACTAGTCAAGCTTGGATCAGAGGATGAACTTGCGGCCGTGATGGCGCATGAGATCGCTCATGTGAAGTTACGGCACCCTGTGGTTGCTATCGGCAAGGGCTTAACCATGGCAACTCTAGCGGCTTCTGTTAGCGGTGCTTCAGGCAGCTCAGCCGGAAATTGGCTACTAAGCAGTTCTGCCAATTTAAGTTTGCTAAAGTTTTCCAGAGATCAAGAGGCCGCGGCCGACGCCGAAGCTGCAGAGGCTTTGGTAAGCATATATGGCCATATCGGTGGAGCCAATGCTTTGTTTCAAAGCTTCGCCGAAATTGAAGGGGCGAGTGAGGATCAATACATTATCGCTGAAATTTTTCGCAGCCACCCTTATTCTGACGCGCGTTGGCAGACTCTTAAAGCGCTTGCTCTGCAACAGGGCTGGTCTATACAAGGCCAGACTCTGCCTCTTCAATTGCCACTACTGGATTATCCAACTCAGAGCTAAC
>JBLHXJ010000195.1:0-5541 GCA_047629535.1 Arenicella sp.
TGCATCGCACTTAGACGCGCCTTTATGACCGGATCAAAAGGCGACTCAAATGGCAGCTTATCGATAATCACACACCGTAGGGCATCACCAGGCACGTCAACTCCTTCCCAGAAGCTCATGGTGCCGAGCAACACCGAATTGGGTTTGTCGACAAACTCCTTGAGCATCTCGCGTTTACTAGTGTCACCTTGAGTTAGGATATTAAAATCGTAGTCGGCGAGCTTTTCCTCAAACTGCTGCATGATTCTAAAGCTGGTGAACAACACAAACGCGGCGCCTTGGCTGGCTTGCAATATCGGCAACACTTGATCGAATAATGCGTCTGCAAAACCATCTTCTTTCGGTAGCGGCATGCCTTCGGGCACATACAGCACCGCTTGATTGAAATAATCAAACGGGCTATCCCAAGTATTTTGCCGAGTATCGCTGTTTAGCCCGACTAATTGTTGATAATGACCGAAATCACCATCAATCGAGAGTGTCGCTGAAGTAAAGATTCGAGCTTGATCTTTATTGCCAAAATAGGCATTAAGCGCATTGCCAATGTTCAGTGGTGTTTCATGAATTCGAAAGGTTCTGCGCGCCACTTCAACCCAACGCACCACATCATCTACATCAGAATCATTGGCCAACTTATGACAATCTTGCGCCAGTTCTAGCGCTCGCTCATAACAGCGAGTAAGGGCTTCACCCGCCACCGCCGCTTTTTCTAAAACATCGGCAAATTCGGTAAGCTTTTCGGCTAGCGATAAGAGCTTCTTAGGTAAATTTGGTAGCTCATCGACCAAGTCACTCCAGCCAACCCGACGCTCATTGAGCCCTAAGCTGAGTCGATAGTCGGCGGTTACCTTGTCCAATTCATCGGCGATTAATATCAACTTTGGAATTAGACTTTTCTCTTTAAGCTCGGCGGCACGAGTATCGCTGGCCAGTTCAATCACTTGCCAAGAGCTAAAACTATTACCTAAGAAATTCGACGCGATATCAGGTATTTGGTGAGCTTCATCGAAAATTACTGTCTCGACGTCCGGTAGCAAGGCGCCGAAGCCATCATCCTTAAGCGATTTGTCAGCGAAAAAAAGGTGATGATTTACCACTACAACTTCACTGGTCATAGCCGCTTTACGTGCTTTGTTTACGTAGCAGTCTTCAAAAAAGGAACAATTTTGGCCGATGCAGTTATCCACAGTAGAGGTTACTGATGGCCATATCCTTGAGTCTTCGGGCACCTCGTTTAAACTACCGATATCGCCACTCTTGCTGGTCGGCTGCCAGGACGAGATCGCCTCTAATTCGGCAAGTTGCACCCTATCTAAACGACGTGACGAACCTCGGGTCAACATCATTCGATGTAAGCAAAGATAGTTGCTACGCCCTTTGAGCAACGACACTTTGGCATTCAAGCCCAAGGTTTCTAGGACCAGCGGTATATCACGATGAAAAAGCTGTTCTTGTAAATGTTTTGTGCCAGTAGAAACTAAGCTCCTTTTACCAGAGAGTAAGGCTGGCACTAGATAGGCAAACGTTTTACCTGTACCAGTACCAGACTCCGCTAATAGGGTTTGCTTATTTGCAATAGTTTGTTCGATCGCATCGGCCATGGCCACCTGTGACTCTCGCACAGTATAATTTTGAATTCGCTTAGAAAATGGTCCATGATCGCCAAGAATGTCGGCTGCACTTCCCGAATCAAATGACGTAGATTCGATTAGCAACTCGTCCGCAGGCTCTCCCTGCGACTTAGCAAGAGGCTTGATAGAATCGATTAAAGGCGTCACTGAATCCATTTAAGTGCTCACCGAAGTCATCAATCCACTAGCTAGCGTTGGTTTCAGCAGCGCAGTGAGCAAGTGCAGTTCCCCAATGCGGCAAGCTGATATCAAATGTTTGTTTTAACTTGTCTAAACTTAGCACTGAATAGGCAGGCCTCTTGGCCGGAGTCGGATACTCTTCAGTAGCGATACTGTTGACCGTTATACTGGTAATTTCATTTTCAACGAAGATCGCTTTAGCAAATTCAGCCCAAGAAGTTTGACCTTGGCAGGTAAAGTGATAAACCCCAGCCTGTTCTTGCTGCAAGCCACCTTGCTGCAACAATAATACAACCAGTTGTTTGACCGCATCAGCAATACTACCAGCGTAGGTTGGTGCGCCGATTTGATCGCCAACCACCGACAACTCATCACGCGACTCGGCCAGGCTAAGCATGGTCTTATAGAAATTATTACCATGATTAGAGTACACCCAAGCCGTTCGCAATATGATTGCTGGCGCACCGGATGCCAAAATTGCCTTTTCGCCGGCTAATTTACTCTGCCCGTAAACACCACTGGGCGCCGTTAGATCAGACTCTAGATAGGGCTTATTGGCATCTCCGGAGAACACATAATCGGTAGAGAAGTGAATCAAGGGTGTGTGTGTGTGTGCGCAATAAGCGGCGATCGCACGAACCGCATCTCGGTTTAGTCTGTATGCAGAGTCAGATTCGTTTTCAGCCAAGTCGACGGCGGTAAAGGCCGCTGGGTTAATGATTATGTCAGCCGCGATGGCCTCGAGTGTTGGCTCGATGCTGGCCACATCACTCAAGTCGAGGGTGTCTCTGCCGGCGACCTGCAAATGGCAATCATTAAGCGCCTGATCGGCGCTAAAGACACGTTGCAAATAGGTGGTAACTTGGCCATTTCGACCGATTACTAAGATTTTATTTTTCATCAGAACCTAAGCTTAAGCGACTGTCATCGGTGACAAGTCTCGCAACAGCTGACCTACTTCATCTTTCGCTGACAGTAGCGGCTCAGCGATAGGCCAATCGATGCCAATTTCAGGGTCGTTCCAGAGTAGGCTTCCCTCTTGCGACGGTGCGTATAAAGACGTGCATTTATAGACTACTTCAGCGGTATCGCTAGTAACTACAAAACCGTGCGCAAAGCCTTCAGGCACATATAACTGTTGTTTGTTTTCATCATTGAGATAAAAGCCAACCCACTCACCAAAGGTTGGCGAGCCTTGACGAATATCAACCGCGACGTCATAGATTTCGCCCTGAACCGAGCGTATCAACTTACCTTGCCACTGCGGCGTCTGATAATGCAAGCCTCGCAGCACGCCCTTACTCGACTTCGAATGATTGTCTTGTACGAAGACACCTGGGAGCCCTAACTCGATCGCTTTTTCACGATTGTAGGTTTCCATAAAAAAACCTCGATCATCGCCAAAAATTTGAGGGGTAACGAGTAATACGCCGTCGAGCTTAGTTTGTGCAACTTTCATTTCAGTTGGAGGTAATTTATAAGGTGAAAAACAAATCTAATTGTACCGCGCGGCGATGCGAACTAGAAGGTTAATTCGCGACAGTTTGCCGCTATCTTCACTCGGCGCCCAGTAACCGCTTGGGAAGCCTCAGTATCGAGTGACCGAGCCCTTGATCAGGCGATACTGGGGACTGCAAGAGACTTAAGCTAAACGATTAATAATCACGCCAGCGGCGCCTATGGTCTGTGCTGCAAATTCGACCGCCTCAGCGTTATGGTTGAAGATAAATTCATGCGAACCGGTGCAGCGCCGGCGAACACCTTCTGGCATCTTAATTATACTGAGCTCAGCCTCGGCTGCTAAATCACCCAGTATTCTGACCATCGCCTCAGTATCTGGCCAGCCAGTCAAATAGCGAAGCTGTTTATCGCCGATTAGTAGCGGAGTGCCACCCTCTGTGCGCTCTACCACAACCTCTGTAGTCTCTACCGTTTCCAACCAGGTTCGTACTGCCCCGCCCGAGGCTAATTTTCGATCAGAGTCACGAGCAAAGGTCTCGACATAGCTGACCTTGCAATCAAAATCAGGAATTGCCGGCGGCAAGGACTCTGCAATGCTGAAGTTTTCAGTCTTTGAACCACTTCGAGGTCCAAGTAGCGCAATGCCAGAAAAGCTCTCGAGTAATTGCAGTAAATGATCAGGCCAGCGCAGCAAGCCTGGTGCTAACACCATTGCATAGCCGTCGAGAGAATCTACTGTGGGTGGTAGAATATCGACTGATAAACCGTTGCGACGCAAACCTCGATAGAACTCTAGGGATAAAACGAAGTTATCAAAGTCTTCGCCTTGCGGCTGTATCTGCCAAGCCCAACAGCTTTCATAATCAAAGATTAAAGCGACTTTCGCTTGCGTCGCTTGAATCTCGCCGAGCTGCTTAATTTCGATCGCCGTTTGAGCCACCTCATCAAACACCGCCGATGGCTGACTATCAGGCCGCAACAAGCCTGCGTGCATCTGCTCTTGCGCAAATGGCGCTTGCCGCCAACGGAAATAACATACGGCTTCAGCTTGATGGGCGATAGCTTCGAAAGTCCATAAACGCACCATGCCATCTAATGGTGCTGGGTTATTGGGCGCCCAGTTTACTGGCCCAGGTTGCTGCTCCATAACCCACCATCGGCCTTTACCCACCGCCCGATACAGGTCGTGATGAAAGGCCTGCAAGTCAGGGTCGCCTTGCCGCTCGAAGCGTTTTTTCCAAACGGCGTCGGCTTCGGTGCGATCGACTAAAAAGCCAAGCGGATAGCTGTCCCAACTAGCAATATCCAAATCGTCGCCCACTTTGTAATGATCGAAATCAACGACCCTCCCCATATAATTGTGGATAAGCGGCACATCAGTATGCTGCCTAATAGCGTCAGCTTGAGCCTTGTTGTAAGCCACTACCTGATCGCTGCTAAAACGCTGAAAATCCAAGCTATGCATTGGGTTTGGCTCAGTAACAGTCAGGTTTGGCAATTCGATCTGCGCAAAGCAATCGTAATCCATTGACCAAAAAACATTTCCCCAAGCTTGGTTCATCGCTGCTATCGATCGGTATTTAGTCTCTAACCATTTATGAAATTCTAAACGTGCAGCCTGACTGTAAGAGATCACCGTATCGTGACAACTGTACTCATTATCAATTTGCCATGCTGTTACAGCTTGGTGCGCAGCATAGTGCGCAGCCATTATATTGGCGATGCGAACCGATTCTTGGCGATAGCCGGAATGACTAAAACAGTAGTGTCGACGCGAGCCAAACTTACGTACATTACCATTGACGTCAACCGCCAGCATGTCCGGATGCTTATCAACCATCCATCTAGGCGGCGTCGCGGTCGGAGTGCACATCACCACATTCAAACCTTCGGCACCAAGCGTATCCACCGCTTGATCCATCCAATCAAAGGTCAAGCTTTCTGGCGTTGCTTCGAATCGAGACCAGGCAAACTCACCAACACGAACTATTTTTAGGCCCAAATCAGCCATGCGCTTGGCATCTTCTTTCCATTGCGCTTGTGGCCAATGCTCAGGGTAGTAACAGGTACCTAGTTGTGGCTTCATAAGTCTTACCTTCTAAATTTAGTTGAACCGCTGCCTCAAACACGACAATCAAAGAGTGTTGTTTCTGGCTATTTAAATATTATTTATATTATAATTAAATACTACTCACATCACATTAGACTTTTCGAACGCTGAGGTAAATGTAATTTCAGTTAGAATAGTAGAATGCCAACCACAAAAAGA
>JBLHXJ010000196.1:0-5499 GCA_047629535.1 Arenicella sp.
ATCCTGCTTTGTCATCCTGCTTTGTCATCCTGCTTTGTCATCCTGCTTTGTCATCCTGCTTTGTCATCCTGCTTTGTCATCCTGAGCGCAGCCGAAGGATCTAGTTCTGATCGTGATAGATCCTTCGGCTGCGCTCAGGATGACATGAATATGGGGCCAGGGATGACATGAATATAGCGCTCGGAATGACATGACTATGCCGCTAGGAATGACAACAATATGGCGCTCAGGATGACAAGGCGCTGCGCTCGGGGGATGAGGTAACGTTATCGATAAATTTAGCGTTTAATAATAGTCAGGCTCATTGCCCGCCTTCCATTTAATATTACAACCGATACTTGGAGTTTGTGTTTGATTTAGGGCTCGGCCATCAATCACCGCATTAATTGCCGTCGACAATTCAGCACCGTTAACGGCTTGAGAACTAGCTGGCCTTGAAGCGTCCATTTGACCTCGATATTTAAGTTTATGATCGGCGTCATAAACAAAAAAATCAGGCGTGCAGGCGGCGTTAAACGCTTTAGCCACTGCTTGGCTTTGATCGTAAAGATAAGGGAAATCGAATCGATACTGAGCCGCAAAGTCGGCCATTTCAGCCGGTCCGTCTTGCGGGTAATAATCAACATCGTTTGAGCTGATCGCGACAACCGCGAAGCCTTGATCAACCGCTGCGTTAGCAATTTCGGCCATGCGCTCAACAACATGAATCACGTAAGGGCAATGATTACAAATAAACATCACTAGCAGCGGCTTAGATTGCAAGTCAGACAAGCTTACACTGCTTGAGTTCTGCCGCGTATCAGGCAAACAAAACTCTGGCGCAGCGGTGCCCAAGGGTTGCATTGTTGAATGTACTGCAGCCATTATTTTGCTCCTATTTCAGTCTTTCTTAGCCAGTATCTTTTGAGAAATTCTATCGGCATTTTCGCGGCTCAGATTGCGCGTTTCCATACCCTTCAAATAAGTGCTTTCAGTCTCAGTCAAAACCGCCATCGGCCAATCGAGCAACTCATGCAAATTGGCTAACATGCGTAAGCTCAAGCCCCATAATATTTGCTCTTTACTCTGATCAATCATCACCGCGGGCATACTTAAGGCGGGATCTTTAGGATGCCTATAATCATAGGCATTGGCACGATCATCAAGCGAACTGATTGGCAACCAAACCATATCAGCTACCTCGTAATTGGCCACTAAGGCTAATTCGTTATTTGGCTTAAAAACAAAACAGGCGACGTGTACACTGAATACATCGTCAATCTTAAGGCCATACAAATCATCGAGTTGACCAATAAAATCTTCATCACTTAGCGACGCACCGACTTCTTCATAAGCTTCACGCACAGCCGCCGCTTTGGCGTCAACGTCCTGAGGATCAATCTTGCCACCAGGAAAAGACATTTGCCCTGACCATGGGTCACGCTCGTGCTTAGCGCGTTGCATCATCAACAGCTCAGTGCCCTGTTCGCCGTCACGCAATATTATCGCAACCGCCGCTTTGATAATGCTTGCCTCCGGGCGCACACGCGGCTGATAATCGCGGATTCGCTGTAAGTCGGTTGCACTGATCAGCATTTCTTTATATTTTTTAAAAATGACATCTATTCAATTATGCCCGAAGGCACCGAAGTGTTCTAGAATATAGACCTAGCAACTGAACTATATTTTTCCATGACCTTATTAGTAGAGTCTGTCGCCTCGGCAGTTAACAGTATTCGAAAGCAATACGCCCAGAATATCGATTGCGCAATCATCTTAGGCAGCGGCCTATCAGAACTATCACTCGATGGGTTTGCAACAGTAGCTCGCATTGATTATGCCGATATCGACGGCTTACCGTTGGCAACCGCGCCTAGCCATAAAGGCCAAATAAGTATTATCAGCAACGGCACCAAAACTATTGCTCTTTGCGCAGGCCGGCATCACCTCTACGAAGGCTACACTGCACAACAAGTAACCACCTTAGTTTATACACTAGAGCAACTAGGTGCCGGCGAACTTATCATCACCAATGCGGCTGGAGCCTTGAACCCTGACTTCCAGCCAGGCGATGTAATGATAATAGAAGATCATATTAATTTTACAGGCCACAATCCTGTGCGCGGGCAAGACCAGAGTTTCGGGGTGTTATTCCCAGACATGTCGAAAGCGTATAATCCGCAAAGAGTAGTCCAAGCATCGGCCGCCGCTGAGAAACAACAGGTTAATTTTCATCAAGGCATCTATATCGGAGTGCTGGGGCCGTCGTTAGAAACATCAGCCGAACGACGCATGATGCGCGGCTTTGGCGCAGACGCTGTGGGCATGTCCACCGTACTCGAAAGCATCGCTGCCAATCATTGCGGAATGCAGGTTCTTGGCTTATCAGCGATCACCAATCTCGCGCTGGGCAATGAAGAGCAACAAGCGGATACAATCGAAGAAGTGCTGGAAAACGCCGCTATCGCAGGGCAAGGGATGAAAAAGATACTAAATGAAATTCTAAGCTAGGCAATAAAGAGCCTTCAGCTCAAGCGAGCAACGCGAACGTATAAAGAGAGCCTTCAGCTCAAGCGAGCAACGCGAACGTATAAAGAGAGCCTTCAGCCCAAGCGAGCAACGCGAACGTATAAAGAGAGCCTTAGCAACGCGCCCTTATAAAGAGTTACCAGCTAAGGTCGGTGCCCAGTAAGAAGCCTGAACTTGAGCCAAGCTCTTCAACTATCGAGTCTTCTAAGTCCAAACTGAAAACACGGTAGCCTGCCTTTAGCGACCACGACGGTAGCGGCTTATACAGAAGACCTGCCTCGATCTCGTAGCCTGTGGCCTCACCGTCGCGGAGTTCATCTTCTAATTCAGGAAAATACGAGGTTAAGCCATACACCTGAACACTTCTGAGTACATCATAACGGCCGCTAAGCGACAGTTTTGGTCCGCTGGCATCCAGCCGAGAATCGATATTCATCTGTTGCCAACCCAAGCCTAACTCGAGGTTTGACTTGCCTTGGCTACCCAATACGCGGTGCTTAACGTCAAAGTTGAAATACTTACTGTCTCTTGGCTGACCAAATACATCATTATTATCGTTCTGCAATAACTTGGCGCTAACACCCCAGTTATTAGTCCAAATTTCACTTTTACCGAGAAACGAATCATATTCGCCGTCACCAAAAACCGACACGTTAACGTCGTCGGATAACCACATCAGGTTGGGTTTAGGAGAAAGAGGATTTTCTTCGACTTGCGCATCAACCGTACTGCTGAAAATTGAAACCGATAGAATAGCGAGTGCACCAAACAATGAGAAAGAGCGAGAGCGAGCGAGCTTTGGTAGACGAGTACTCGACTCATCATAGGCTCCGTCTTTATACAGACTGCCTGCCAGCAAGCGGCGGCGTAGCTCTTCTAATTTTACGATCTTCATTTGACCAATTTAATTTAAGTATTCTCTCTATAAACAAGTGTCACGTATAATGTGCTTTTATCACTTGTTCTGCTAACCTCTTGTTTACGTTTTAGTAAAACATAAGCAAGAAATTAGTTTTCCTTGTTTGTTAGCGATTATTATAGACCTAAATTGTGTCAGCTTTGTGGCGAATTTAGGCCGAAATGATAAGTTTAATGTTTCAAACCGACTATTTAGAGCACCTTTTGCCATGAATTCATCACTTGAGCGCGTCAGAATAGACAAATGGCTGTGGGCAGCTCGCTTCTACAAAACTAGGCAATTGGCTATTAAAGCGTTAAAAAATAGCCAAGTCAGCCTACTAAAACAAAGTCTAAAGCCAGCCACGAACGTCAAAGTTGGTGACCTATTGAACATTAAACGAGGCCTACACAGACTTGAGATCGAGATTCTAGCTCTAAGCGAAAAGCGAGGATCGGCCACGATTGCGCAAACACTTTACCGAGAAACAGCCGAGAGTATCGCTAGTAACACGCAGCTCAAAGAGCAATTAGCCGGCCAACCTAAGGTTGATATTGACCGCCGTAAACCCGACAAACGCGGGGTGAGGTCGCACCGTGCCGTTAAACGCGGCGACTAAGCAGCCGCGCTAAACCTCGGGCATCTCCGACATAGCCGCGTCAATCTGATTTCTTAATTGAGGGTAAGTGTTTGCCACCGGAAACTGCGGAAACTCGTCCATGACCTTCTGTGGAGGACAAAATAGAATACCTTGCTCGGCTTGGCCCAACATGGTTGTGTCGTTGTACGAATCGCCAGCAGCGACCACATTAAAATTCAATTGTTGCAGGCGCTTGACGGTCTCGCGCTTGTGATCTGGCATGCGAAGCTTGTAATTATTAATTCGACCTTGATCATCGATCACTAACTCATGACAAAAAATAGTTGGCCAATCAAGTTGACGCATCATCGGTTCAGCGAACTCTTGAAAGGTGTCAGATAGAATAATAAGTTGATAATCAGCGCGTAATTGATCACTGAATTGTTTAGCCCCATCCAATGGTGTGAGCGTGTCGATTACCGTTTGAATATCGTCAATTCGAAAATCATGCTTATTACAAAGGTCTAAACGAAAACGCATCAACTCGTCATAATCGGGAATATCTCGAGTGGTAGCTTTAAGCTCTTCTACACCGACCTTCTCGGCGAAGTTGATCCAAATTTCAGGAATTAGAACGCCTTCAAGGTCTAAGCAAACAATATTCATTTTTAATCACAAATTGAGTTAAGTTTGGGCACGATAAAGGCTAAGCCCTTTCGTTTCAAGCGCTTTTAACCACACGCTGAACGTGACAGAATCCGCGCATGAAACAGATCCCGTTAAGCCTCTATATCCACGTACCGTGGTGCGAGAAGAAATGCCCTTATTGCGACTTTAATTCGCACATGGCACGAGCCGAGGTCGACGAACGAGCGTATGTGCTCGAGTTGTTGAAGGACCTTGATAATGATATCGAAAAATATGCCGCGCTTATAACTCAACGTAAAATCCAAACGGTCTTCATTGGCGGCGGTACGCCATCGTTATTCAGCGCCGAAAGCTATCAGTTACTATTCGATGGATTAAGGGCGCGCCTAAATTTCAGTAGCGATGTAGAAATCACCCTCGAGGCCAACCCAGGCAGTAGCGAAACCGACAAGTTCAAAGGCTTTCGAGAGGCGGGCATTACCCGATTATCAATCGGCGTTCAAAGCTTCAATCAGGAGCACTTATCGGCCTTGGGCCGAGTACACGATTCGCACGAAGCACTCAACGCCGCTAGCTATGCGCGCGAAGCCGGCTTCGACAACTTTAACTTAGATTTGATGTTCGGCTTACCGCAACAAAGTTTGCAACAGAGCTTAGCCGATGTTCAGCAGGCATTGGACTTGGCTCCCACTCACTTCTCTTGCTACCAGCTAACGATTGAACCGAACACGCTGTTTCACCACAATCCGCCAATCACTCCAGGCGACGAATTACTCTGGGATATGCAAGAGCAGTTGCAAGCTGAGCTCGCCGGCAGAGGCTATTCGCAGTATGAGGTGTCGGCCTACTCTAAGGCCGATAGGCG
>JBLHXJ010000197.1:0-5484 GCA_047629535.1 Arenicella sp.
GAGCGTGGTAAAATTGTAGAGCAAGGTTCGCATAAGCGTCTATTGAAGAAAGGGGGTGTTTACGCCGAATTGCACAGAGCACAATCGAATTCGCCGAAAAAAGGCTTTTTCTTTTGGAGCCGATAAGCGCTTTTTGAAAGTGGGCTGAGCCATATCAAGGATACATCGTTAGCTCTATGGGCATAAAAAAGTCTCTACTGAAAAGCTGGAATAAACCAACCGCCCTAACCGGTGTACTACGACCGTTGTCGGTGCTCTACAAAGGCGCCTTCGCGCTGCGAAAGGCGGCTTTTAATCATGGTTTATTTGAGCGCTACCAAGCGCCCGTGCCGGTTATAGTGGTTGGTAACTTAACCGTCGGCGGCACTGGTAAAACTCCTTTAGTAGTTCACTTGGTTGAGCAGCTCAAGCTGCAGGGCTTCACCCCAGGCGTTATTAGTCGAGGTTATAGTGGCGCAGCCGATGGTTATCCCTTATTAGTCACCGCCAACACAGCGGTCGAGCATTCTGGCGATGAGCCTGCATTGATTATGCGGCGCACTGGGGTGCCGATGGCAGTTGGGCCAAATAGGCGCGCTTCAATTGAATTGCTGCTTAAGCATTATAAAATAGACCTGATTATTAGTGATGATGGGCTACAGCACCTCGCCTTAAAGCGTGACCTCGAGATATGCTTAATAGACCAAACAACAGAGCATGAGAATGAAAATTTACTGCCTGCGGGTCCTTATCGTGAACCACTTTCTCGACTTTTGAGTGTCGACTTTATCGTTCGTCATGGTGGCGAGGTTGGTAATGCTGAAAATCAATTTTCCATGAACCTTGAACCAGCAAACCCGTTACCAGTAGTGCCGAGTAACAAGTCGCAGTTTCCTGAAAACGCTGACTTTCATGCGATTGCAGGAATCGCCAAACCGCAGCGTTTTTTCGAGACATGTGAGCGGCTTGGCTTTACTATTACAGCGCACAGTTTTGCGGATCATTACTTGTTTCGATCAGAAGATATCAGCTTTGACGATAGGCCGGTTTTGATGACCGAGAAAGACGCGGTAAAATGCTTAGAAATAGCCAGCGAAAATCATTGGTACCTGCCGGTAGATGCAATGTTAAGTGCTGGTTTTGCCGAAGCGGTGGCCATCACTGTCAGAAAAAAATTTAGTAACAGAGAAGAGAATGGATAGTAAATTATTAGAAATACTGGTTTGTCCGGTTACCAAGGGCCCGTTGGTTTTAGATAAAGAGTCAAATGAATTGATTTCTAATTCAGCTAAGTTAGCCTACCCGATTAGGGACGGTATACCGGTTCTACTCGAGGAAGAAGCGAGAGAGCTGGGGAACAAATAATGTCATTCACCGTGGTTATTCCGGCTCGTTACGCCTCGACTCGCTTACCCGGCAAGGCTTTAGCCGATATTCATGGCAAGCCAATGATTGCACATGTGGTGGATCGTGCTCGAGAATCGTCAGCATCGCGGGTAATTGTAGCGACTGACGACCAGCGCATAGCCGACGCAGTATCAGCCCTAGACTGCGAGGTGTGTATGACGCGTGCCGAGCATCAGTCTGGTAGCGATCGAATCGCCGAAGTGGTTGAACAGTTGGGTTTAGAGGACCATGAAATAGTAGTCAATGTGCAAGGTGATGAGCCCTTAATCCCCGGTAAGTTAATTGATCAAGTTGCATCTGCGCTTGAAGTCGCAGGCGATGCGGCGATGTCGACCGCCGCTAAAGAAATCGATAATGAAGCTGATATAGCAAACCCGAACATAGTGAAGGTGGTCTTTAGCCGCGCAGGCCGCGCGTTGTATTTTTCACGTGCGCCAATACCATATGCTCGCGACCAGCGTGTTGGTAATGCCTGGCATCACATTGGTATTTACGCTTACCGAGCGTCCTTTCTTAAGCGTTATGATCAATTGCTTGATAGTGCTATCGAACAAACTGAGTGTTTAGAACAGCTCAGGGTTCTCGATAATGGCGATTCGATCATGGTCGAGACTGTTGATTACGATACTGGAGTAGGGGTCGATACAGCCGAAGATCTTGAGCGTGTAATCAGCTTGATGAGCCGCTAATGAAAAAAGTGCTTTTTGTCTGTATGGGCAATATCTGTCGCTCGCCAACGGCGCATGGGGTAATGCAGCATAAAGTCACTTCGCAGGGCTTAAATAAGCGCATTAGCGTCGATTCAGCCGGCACTCACGCATACCATGTAGGGCAAAAATCCGACCCTCGATCGCGTGCTATAGCGAGTGCCAAAGGCATCGATATGGAGTCAATTAGAGCGCGCAAAATTTCACTTCAAAATCACCATGCGTTTGACTATATCTTAGCCATGGATCAAGAAAATCTCGATCTAATTAATTCCTATTCTACGGTTCGCGGGAATGCGCCAGCAACCGCGACTGCCGAGGTTAGGCTTTTTTTGGATTTTGCTAACCGAGCAGGACTGACATCAGAGACCCAAGTTCCCGACCCTTACTATGGCGGAGACTCAGGCTTTGATCATGTTTTTGAATTAGTAGACTTGGGCTGTGATGCTTTGATTGAACATATACTACGGGCTTAACATGGCTATTATTAAACGTTTGAATGTAAGTGTTGCCGAACAAATGATGCGAGCTTATTCTGCCACTGATCAAATCGTCTTCGAGGCTCAGGTTTCAACCGCTAAAAATGGTATCGGTCAGCGTAATGGCAGCGAATGCACTCCCTTAGGTGAGCATCGAATTAGAGCTAAAATAGGTGCTGGCCAAGTCGAAAACACTGTCTTTATCGCTCGACGTCCGAGTTCTGAAGTTTACACTCAAGCGCTCTCAATACAGTACCCTAGTCGAGATTGGATTCTCAGCCGAATTCTTTGGTTGTGTGGTAATCAGCTGGCATTTAACCGCGGCGGGCAGGTCGATACCCAACGCCGTTACATCTATATCCACGGCGCTCCTGACTCACACCCAATGGGCGTGCCTAGTTCGCATGGCTGTATCAAAATGCGCAATAGCGATATCATCCAACTGTTTGAACAAGTGGCGGTCGGAACAATCGTTAATATCAACCAATAAATATGAAAATGCAAAACCAAAAAGTGGCTTCAAAATTATTAGCGCTCGGCCCAGTAATGGTAGACGTGCAAGGCTTGGAACTGTCAGATCACGAACGCAAGAGACTTCTGCACCCGAGTGTGGGTGCGGTGATTCTTTTCGCTAGAAATTATCAGAATAAGGCACAAGTCTCGAAGATGATCGCTGAGATAAAAGCGTTGAGAACGCCGTCATTATTGATTGCGGTGGACCAAGAGGGCGGTCGGGTTCAACGCTTTCAAGAGCAATTCACACGCCTGCCAGCGGCGCAGAGCTTTGGTGACCATTGGCGAGAGGATAAACAAGCTGCGCCGATGTTCGCTTATAAATCGGCTTATACAATGGCCTCCGAGTTGATTGATGTCGGTGTGGATTTTAGTTTTGCGCCGGTATTTGACGTTACATCACGGCACAGCGAGGTGATCGGCGATCGATGCTTTGATTCAAATCCCGATACCGCTACCGAATTGTTAGGGGCTTATATCGACGGTATGCATGCCGCGGGAATGGTTGCTATTGCGAAACACTTCCCTGGTCACGGAGGTGTAAGTGGCGATTCGCATGATTGTTTGCCTCAAGATGGCCGTTCAATCGATGAAATTCGAGAGCATGATTTAAAGCCATACACAGCGTTGGTCGATGAAATTCAAGGCGTGATGACGGCGCATGTGCTATTTGATCAATGTGATGCTGAGATTCCCACGTATTCGAGCTATTGGCTACAGCAGGTATTACGTGAAGAAGTTGGTTTTGATGGTGTAGTATTCAGCGATGACTTGACCATGCAAGGCGCGATAGATGCCAATGGTGATCAAGGCTCGATTGTTGAAAGTGCGCAACGCGCAATGTACGCCGGCTGCGATATGGTGTTGGTGTGCAATCAACCCGAGCTTGCAGACCAGTTGTTAGATGGTTTGGAATTTGTAGCAAACGAAGTATTGTCAGCCAAGTTATCGAGATTGGCGGCACTCAAAAAAAACGGCTAGAGTGTTAGTTAAAACGGTTGTGTCTTAGCGCTTAACTACTTAGATATTAGCATTGGCCTGCAAAAAAAATATTAATACGATTTAGACCACAAAGAGAACAAAAATGATTAAATTATTAAAGCTTCTGGCTGCCTTTACACTTCTTGGCTTTCCAATTGCGGTAGTTGGTTTTCGACTGGGTGCTTTTGCATTCCCCACCAGTTTTCAGATACTGACATACACTGTTTATCTATCGGCAGCGGTATTTATTGTCGGTATGGTGATGAGTTTTATCAAACGAACTGACCCTATTATGGCTAAATCATCGCGCACTATTGCAATGATAGCGCTACTGCCTCTGATTGGCTTGGGTACGCAGATGTTTACCGCCAAGTCAGTGCCAGCGATCCATAATATTTCAACTGACGTAGTCAATCCTCCTGCGTTTGATAAAGTTGTTGCGTTGCGCGGTGAGAAAACTAATCCGCTTGAATACAATGTAGCCGATCTTGCTAGCGTTCAAACTGAAGCTTACCCAAAGGTGAAAACGTTAATTACAGATTTGAGTGTCAGTGAGGCGCATGCTAGGGCAAAATCGGTGCTTGAGTCGATGGGATTAGAGCTGGTTAATTCCGACCAAAGCAACGGAATTCTCGAAGCAACTGAGACCACGACTCTTTGGGGGTTTAAAGATGACTTAGTCGTACGGATCGCTGAGAGCAATGGCAAAACAGCGGTTGATTTGCGCTCAGTATCACGAATTGGTATGAGTGATCTTGGCGCAAATGCGAAGCGTATCGAAAAATTCTTAGCTAAGTTCTAGTGCCGATATTACAGAATTGAGTTTAAAACTCGGGTTGCGGTTTAAGACGGCCGCAACCCTGGTAATTCTATTTGTCCTTTTTTTTACGTATCTTGTCTTTCTTTTTAAACAAACCAAGACGGTTGAATAGGCCTTTTTCTTTCTGAGTTGGCTCAGTTATAACGGTGCCACCGTGCTGTTTGTCTTCGGTGCTTGGCTCTAGATTTTGGACATTGGATAAGTCTACATCGCCTTTTAATTCGATCAACTTGTCGCCATCAAACACGGCTGTAATCAAACGCTGAGTGGTTTGCTTCTTGCGCTGATCTCGACTTGAGTAAAAGTAGTCCCAACGCTGCTCATTAAATGGGTCAATGACCATTGGTGTGCCTAAGATAAACAAAATTTCTTGCTTATTCATACCGTAGCGAATTTCACTCAAATTGCTATTATTGATAATGTTGCCTTGCTGAACATTAGGCTGATACGGCCTAATGCATGCGCTTAGTGCTAATGAGCAGGCGATTAAAACGATTGAAGTTTTTTTATTCATGCGTATATGTTATTTGGTTCGAATTTTGTACGGGTGTATGTCGCGCTTGCAACAAGCCTGCCTGTTGTTATTGTAATTCTAAGA
>JBLHXJ010000198.1:0-5414 GCA_047629535.1 Arenicella sp.
AATTTTAAACACGCCTTCGCTATCAAGCACGCCCTCGTTATTTTCGAGTGCGGCGATAAATGCTTCGGCGAATATTGAGTGGTCGCCTTGGGTTCCGCCGTCCAGCACTTCGGTATTATCGCCGGCGGTAATTAACATCCGAGTTCTGCGTCCAAGCCGGTCTTTCATTTTTTGTTGTTTCTGCTCAGCGGTCATACCAACCAACATTGCATTGACACCACCTGCGCGTGTCATCAAACCCGCGTAGCAAGAATCCACCACTAGCAGAACATGACGGGCGTTCATCGCGTTTACATGGTCGGTAATCTGATAGCTCGGAATCCAATTGGTAGAGCTTTCTGCAGAGGAGTCAACTGGCACCCAGTAGGCTCGGTTATTTGCATCATCGCGCTGACCGTGCCCCGCGTAATATATCAACAGGTTGTCATCCTCAGTCAATTTGTTACGCATAGACTCTATTGCTTCAAGCATATCCACGCGCTTAGCATTTAACAACAAAGTCGTTTCGAAACCGTATTTATTCTCCAAAACAGAGGCCACAGTCTTGGCGTCATTAACCGCATTACTCAAGTTGGCCCACTTCGGATCGGTATATTCGTTGTTACCAATCACCAGTGCATGATATTTTCCCCACTTCATTTTCGGCAATTTTTTGCTTAGTGCTGCCACAACTTGCTCGGAAGCGGCCGGTTTTAGAACCAAGCTTTTTATGCTTTCTCTATCTTGGTTATCAATAATCCTGAGTTCCATCGGCACGTCTTCATTACCAACATCGACTTGAACCATAAATAAATTATTAACGTCCAAAGCAGCGGAATTCCCATTTACGGTAAACGACTTAACACCTGAAGGGACAACCACGCCGCCGGCTAAATAGACTTGCTGGCCTGGCTGTACCTTTACCTCGTTCAAACCACGACTGGCGATCAGCGGCGGAACTTTCAGAACGATGGTCGGTCCATCAGAGCTTGCGATACTTCGTTTGTTTTCGTTTTCAGACAGTTTTTTTGCTTGAAGAGCAACTTTTTCAATCAGCTCTTTGTTACGTTTAGACTCGGCTTGTAGCAATTTAGTTTGCTTTTTAATCTGGCCCTTAAGACTAGCCATCACTTTCTTAGCACCAGCTTGGTCCTTAAGAAGTTCAGCCTGCTGTTCACGTACCTTGATTTCTGCGAGCAGCGTCGCTTGCACTGAGCTATATTGATTAGAGGTTGCCTCGAGGTCGGTTTGTTGCCGAGCAATCTGCTCTTCAAGCAGGCCGATCACGGCCTTAGAGTCATCTTGCTGTTGCGCTAACAAAAACTTCTGTTGCTGCGTAGCGAGTTCCTCCTCAAACGCCACGATCGTAGCTTGGTATCTCTCGGTCTCTTGCTCGTATTGCGATTGTTGCTGTTCAATCTTTGCATCAAGTCTATCAATTACGCTGGTCGAATCGTTTTGGTTTTTCGCTTGATTCAGCTGGCTTGATAAGCCTGCAATAGTCGCTTCAGATTGTCTTAAGTGAGCTTCGGCCAGCTGCTGTGCCTGGCTAATATGCTGGTTTTGCTCGGCCAACTGGTCCTTCATAAGAGCGATTAGCTTGTCAGAACTGTTACTTGAACGCGCTTCTTTGACGGCTAACTCAGCGGTAACTATTTGTTGTTTTAAGCCATCAGTTTCGGCCTTCAGCTGATTGTTTCGATTAGCCAGTCGTCGTTGCAGATCGCCAATTTGAGTATTCAAATTTGCTACCACGGGCTTGAGGTCATCTGCACGGCTAGCGGCGTCAAGTAGCCGTTGTTTGCTAGCGATGTCTCGTTCTAATCGTTGCAATAGGTCAGACGACCCTTGTGCTTTCTCGGTGCTTTCGGTGAACTTACGACGTAGTTCTTGATTACTCTTTTCAAGTTTCTTTACCTGCTTGCGTAATGAATCCAGTTCTGCCGGAGTACCAGACTTCGCTGCGCTTTGCATGTCGGTAACAAAACTAAGCTCATCTTTTTCCAAACCTTTTGCGCTTCTGTATAAGTTCAGCGCCGATAAAAGGTCTTTCTCAACACCAAGCCCTTGTTCATACAATCGCCCGAGACTCAACTGCGCTGGCTTATAACCCTGGCTCGATGCCAAGCTATACCACTTAGCAGCCTCGGCAAAATTTGGCGCAGTACCTAGGCCTCGTTCATAAATCTCAGCCACATAGGTTTGGGCTTTGGCGTCGCCAGTCTGCGCATCAGCCATCCAAACATTTAATGCGGATTGATAATCGGAACGGTCAAAGGACACATACTCTCCGCCTCGAATTGCGCAGTCCTGAGCTGAGGTTTTAGTCGGTCGTCGAGGGGTTACATATCGATTCCTCGGACCAAGTTGGCGTACCTGACCGGGTAATAGGCAATCGACGACAATTAAACTTTCAATCGAAATTTCCTGTGCGCTTGTGCTATGTGGGGCTATAGCTACTATAATTGCCATCATGAAAGCCCCCGTTCCCAACATCCACTGTCGAAAACCGTCGCTAATCTTTCGATTTGACGCATCAAACCTACGCCTATACGTAATTACATCTTTACTAAAGACGCGCATCATTTTTATCATTGTAATCAGCCTCTTGTGTTCTTGTACTACGCCAGTAAATCAGTATAACAACTTAGCAACTGATTTTGCATTTGTACAATCAAAAGTAGAAACGGAGCTCTTTAGACACGTTTATTTTTCAAATCGAGCCGTCGATGACATGAATAGTCATCAAGCACTGCACATTTACCTGGAAGGAGACGGCACGCCTTGGATTAATGGAAAATGGGTTGCCACAGATCCAACCCCGAGAAAGGCGGTTATGTTAGAGCTAATGCGATTAGATAGTTCGCCCGCCATTTTACTCGGTAGACCCTGCTACCATCTTAAAACCGAAGACCAAAATTGTAATGTCGATGACTGGACCATGGGGCGATATTCCACCAAGGTTGTTGCCTCGATGGTTGAGGCGATTAATACCTTGCAGCAACGACTGGGGTTCTCTGAAGTGGTTCTGTTCGGTCACAGCGGTGGCGGCGTTATCGCGCTGTTGATAGCCGATTCATTGGAAAAAGAAACAACCAGAGCATCCACCGTAGTTACTCTAGCCGCTAATATTGATACCGACGCATGGACAGATAGTCATGGTTATCTGCCGCTAGAACGATCGCTTAACCCAGCGTTACTACCCGCGCTACCGTCGTCGACTCAGGTGCTTCACTTGTTTGCCGAAAACGACAAAGTGGTTGACGCTAAGCTGTTCGAAAAGTACTTATCCAGCAGGCCCAGCGTGCGATCAATAGTTTATCAAGGATTTGATCACAGCTGTTGCTGGGCTACCGTTTGGCCACATATTCTTGAAAAAATTCAGCCGCTTTAGAACTCGCCTCTTAAGCCTGCCGTCAATGAATAATAAGACGTGCCTTGCAAGCCTAAGGTGCTGTCTGCTGATACAAACCAGCTTTTGCCTCTAGCTAATACGCCCGACGTGCCTAAGGCAAAACGAAAATAGTCGGTATCTGGAGCGTCGGTTACTATTGAGATTATAGTTGCAACAGACTGCCCGTTGTTACTAGCATCGGCACCCGATGGAAACGCGCCATTACCTTGGTTAAAACCATTGCTAAACGGATCGTTGGCAAATCGCGCTTGAATTGTTCGAGCGTCATCCTCGAACTCATGTATGTAAGATAATTCAGCAAATGGGATAATAACGCCTGATGAGGTACCAAATACCTTTGATACCTGAACCGCTAGTACCGAAGTAAGTGATTCAATCTGCTGGCCCGCTATCTCTAAATTCATACCGAAACCGTTGGCACCCTGGTTTGACATAACTTCGGTAAATCCGTCTACATCAGCATCTAGGTAATTTAGGCGCCCCGTGTAAGAAATTTGTACGCCTTTATCTTGCGCATAACTCGGGTTAAAACCAAAGCCGACACTGGCAAAACTCATATCCGCATCGGTACTCGCTGAGGCTGTTTGCGCAACCGCATTGCCTCGAGCAACATAATCTAGATTTCGGCTTGTGTCGTAATCGTATTGTCCAGAGCCAAGCGTTCCCTCGATGTATAAGGCATCGCTTAAACTCTTAGTACCATAGACCATCAAACTTACGCCGTCTGACTCAACATCACCGCCGTTATTGCTCATCTCAGATTCAGAGGTATTTACACCGAGTGCGGCACCAATAAAGGCGCCCCCGTTGAGCCGGTAATCGACGCCAACTGTGACCGCCGTAGAATCGATGTCAAATCCGGATTCCTGAGCCGTTTCATCTTTATCACCAGTGCCGATCGTGGCATTAATATAGACGCCAAGTCTGCCTGAACTTGCAATGCCATCGCCAGCACCACTGCCGTATCCATTTAAGTTAAATGCCACTAAGCCAGGGCTACTGCTATCCAGCGAAGCTTGCTGAGTAGAGGTCTGAACACTGCTTCTTAAGCCTGCTAATCTTGAACCGATGCTATTAAGTTGATTTGATGACAACTCAACAATATCGGTTTCTTGGGTGGCCATTTCTTCTGGCGCTACTTGCCTCAAACTGCCGGCGACTTGGGGGGTATTGTCATTGATCAGGTCACCGCAACGTCGAAGTAGGTCAACTTGGATCGCCGAGTTCTGCTGCGCCCTTTGCCGAGTTATAAGCTGAGGACATAGGTTTTCAATGGCTATTCCAACTGCGGCTTCTGGGCTGCTCGAACCGACCTGAATGTCGCCGATTATGGCGTTGGCTGCAGGGGACCCTGAAGCATTAGTAAGTTGTGCTGAGACAGCATGTGTAAACAACATGCCAAAGGCCAGCACCGAAGGCGTTAAAAGCCCTTTAATTGATGTGATTTGATAATTCTTCATTCTATAAATCCCCATGGTTGTCTCTTTTTGATTCGCGTTTGGACTGTCTCTCTTTCGCGCCCTGCGGCACCCAGCACATTCCTAGACGCATTGTAGGACAAAAACGCGCGGCTGTATCGACTGAATCATCAGACCTTAGGCCCTTTTTACATCAGCTAGCGCCCTCAAGGATGTTAAGCGCTCTAAAACAATTCTAAGTGTTCTGCTCTGGACTCCAACCATAAACTGGAACAGGAGTATGGCCTTTTAGCTTGTGATGCCCCAATTCCGTGAGCTGAACACGATCAGCAACGTCATTAAAAACGACCTCGCTGCAGACTAATGTACATTTAAGCGCCTTGGTTAACCCTTCAATACGGGCCGCCACATTTACCGTATCACCGATCGCCGTATACTCGTTACGACGCGCCGACCCCACGTGACCAATAACCGCTTCGCCTGTATGCAGCCCGATGCCAATCTCTATTGGCTCAACACCTTGCTCGATCAGTCTTTGATTAATTTTTTCTAAGCGGCTCAGCATGCTTTTAGCGGCATCAAAGCCGTTCTGTGAAGGGTTG
>JBLHXJ010000199.1:0-5398 GCA_047629535.1 Arenicella sp.
TCCCCTCCTCCGCGCAGCGAAGGATCTCATTGTTTGGGTAGCTTACCTACGTTGCTTACGTTCACGCACATGCGTTCTATCAAGCTCTAACTTTAAAGACTGGCCTGATTTCAGTACCTCTGTCAGCGACAGCAATAATGAAATAGTCATCGACGCCAGGCTGGCAATAAACAGAACTTCACCGTAATGCTGTTGGCTCGAAATTAATGCGAGCATCGAAAAAATGCAGAACAAAAATGCCACCACACCAAACGCTTGCATATACTTAATCAGCAGGATACGTATGTGTATTGACTCGATTTGCTGCACTCTATTTTGTGTATCTTGGTCATCAAAGCTCTGGTTTAGTGATCGCACAATACTGGCCAATGCTAAGTAGCGATTGGTATAGGCTAAGAAGAGTAGTGAAATTCCGGGGAATAGAAACGCTGGGTCTGTGATGCTTAATATCATCTCAATATTTTATCACAGATTCATTTAGGCAATGCTCAGAGCTGAATCAAGGCGTAGAAAAACATGCGGTTAGTTGTTCAATTTCTTCCATACTATTATAGATATGAGGTGACAATCGTATGCCATATTGGCGACTATCAAAATGCATTCCTTGGGCACGCATTTTCTCTTCGATCACGTCTTGCCGACTAAATTTTAATACGATGGTGCCACCCTTCTGATCGTCATTGAGCGGCGATGCTATGCATTCTTCGGCTACCGAAGTACGGACTATCTTAGTTAGTTGCCGATTGTGTTGTTGAATTGTTGCGACGCCAATTTGGTTGATCAAATTAATGCTGTTGGTCGCTATTACATAGGCCGTGACCGAGGGCGTGCCACCCCAAAAACGCGCAGCGCTTTGGTGATACTCAAAGTTGTCGATCTTAAACTCAAATGGATTTCGGTGAGAAAACCAACCTACGTCAGCTGGTTTAAGTTCGGTAATTAGCTCGCGCCGTATCCACATAAATCCAGCGCCCGGCCCGCCGCATAACCATTTTATGCACGAGCCGACGACCACATCTATCTCTAGTTTTGTAAGATCTATTGGAACGATACCGGCCGACTGCGCAACATCCATCATGCTGATGATACCTCGCTGTCTGCATATTTTAGAGATGCGCTCTACCGGGGTTTTTGCATTGTTGTTGTACAAAACATGTGTGAGAAATACGCTGTGTACATCGGCAGTCAGTGCTTGTTCCCAAACCTCGTCAGACTGTAGGTCTGCTGTTTTAGGAATAAGCTTTAGCGTGAAGCCGTAGCGCTCTGCTTGTTGCAGAACAAAGCCTGCTGACGGGAAGTCACTTTCGCTAGCGACAATCACGGTTCGGCCGTCGCGTTTGGGCAGCGACTGGATCACCTTTGCTAAGCCGCTGGAGACATTGCTTTGCGGGCAAAATAGATCAGCATCAGAATTGAATAGTGTGGCCAACGCTTGGTTGAAGTTTTGAATTTCATTTAACCAATGTGACCATGTATCTTGGTCCGCTGACTTCCAGGGTTGTAAGTAGTGTTGCTCTAGTTGATTCGAGGTTGAGCGAGGCATTAAACCGATAGAGTGGGTTAAAAAGTAACCGCCCTGTGGTTTATGAAACTGGCTGCTGTAGTCGGCGAGCTTGCTGTTGATGTTTGGCATAGTTTGGGTCTAGTTCTAGTCTATCGGGACGCTATTTCGGCCGCACGCTATGGCGCAGTTTCTCTAAGTCATAAAACCGAGTATTAAGCCCGTCAACCTTCGCCGCACAGCGAAAGTCACATAGCTTCTTTAGGCTACGCAGCAACACTGGCAGGGGTGGTCCACTGGCGGTCAAGTCAGCCTTATCAGTCAGTTCGGCCTTCTTGGCTGGCTTCTCGATAAATTTGTTAATCAGCATATTGTGGTGCTGTAACGCCGTTTGGCCGTGCGCTTCGCAGACTTCTATGAATACATTTAGGTTTTTCTGGTACCACGATTGACCTTGATGATCGGCGGCGAGGCTGTCTAAGAAATCGTCCATTAGGCTGCTGCGGCGCATGCAATCTCGAAGGGTAAGTTGATCTTCGGGGCGCATGAATAAGAATTTATCGACCAATAATTGTGAGTAGTAAGCGTCGTCAGCGCGGCAAAGGCCTAATAGTAAATCGATCGCATTAATGCCAGCAAAATCGCCCGCGTTTGCGCCTCTATACTCATGCCTGCCTACCTTGTGTGGTTTGTAATATGGCCGCACATTGTAGAAGAATTTATCGGTGTCGAGCTTATCGAATAGCTCCTGGTTATTGCTTATCACGTCTTCCAATGCTGATTTGGCTACGTTTAAAAGGTCAAAGGTCACAGGGTGTGATATGCCTAATGGCAAGGTGTGGAGCAGGGCTTCGGAGGCGCGAATGAAGGCAAACACACCGCGTGTATTGTATTGCAGAAATAGTTGTTCATCTTTTAGGCTGGTAAAAGATTTATAGTCGCCGTTGATGGCGGTGTTATGGGTTTCTAGATGGGCTGATGAGAACCTAGGCACCACGCCGAGTGATGCGCCAAGTTGCATTGAAAGAGCGGAGGCGTCCAGTAGGTGAGAATCAAATTGAGGTGTTTTTTCTGAATCAATTTCATGCCGTCGGCACGCGGCCATAAAAAAGCCAACGTTGCCGAGCAGGTCGAACCCAGAATCAAAGCCTTCGTCGGTGTTGCCTTCTCTAAGTAATGACGAAATCAAGTCGCCCCCCTGGGTCGCCAGTTCTTGCTTTAGCTGTAGTCCGATTTTTGAAACCTGGTCTGGAGAGTCGAGACCTGAGTATTGTTGTTCAAGCTCAGTATTGAGTTGTTTGAACTCGGTGCGAATCCACTGGTCGAGCCTTCTTGTGTTCGCGCGCGTATTGGTGCTTGTTGAGATGCTGCTGATGTTTCGGTTCATGGGCGGTGCAAAAGCTCGTCAGTTCTTATTGTTGTCTCTTAGCTGGAAGCTTAGCAATGAGCGGTGAGCGTCTTTAGCTATAATTGCGCATGAATTATGACTTAATTAGCCGATTATGCTAATAATTAACATTATCGAGAACGAATCTGTCAACTTTCTTATTTTTCATTTACCATCGACTAACGCATTCAATTTAGCCCGATTAACACCATGGACCAGATAGATAAATCGATTCTACGTCACCTACAAGCGAACGCTCGAATATCAAACGCTGAGTTGGCTGAGCGGGTTAACTTGTCGCCCACACCGTGCTTGCGCAGAGTTAAGCGCCTTGAAAGATCGGGAGTAATTCGTGGTTACGCGGCGGAGTTAGATTTGAAGAAGGTCGGGCTGACTATTTCGGCGCTGGTATTCGTTCAGCTCACGATCAATAGCACCGACAATGCAGCCAAATTTGAAGCGGCGATAAAATCCATTCGGCGAGTTCAAGAGTGTTCGGTTTTAACCGGCAGCTATGACTATTTACTACAAGTAGTGGCGATAGATCTAGCCGATTATGAGAAACTAATTAAGGGTGAGTTGGCTAATATTCCAAACATTAAAAATTTAGAATCGACAATCGTATTGAACCAAGTGGCGGTTAATTTCTCGCCACCGTTTGCCAGCAATTAAGAACGTTTGGCTGGCGCGCTCGATTTGACCCGGCTCTGCTTAGTTAGTGCATAGCCACTACTAAGCGCTAAAGCCGCTTAAAGGGCTTAAAAGGGCTTAACCACCACCAGAATCACAATGCCGATCAGCAAAAATATTGGCGCTTCGTTAAGCCAGCGGTAAAACACATGTCCATGCGTAATCTCGTCTCGGGCGAACTTCCTGATGGTTGAGCCGCACCATAAATGGTAGGCGATCAAGGCAATTACTAAAGCAAGCTTGGCATGCAGCCAGCCGCCAGCAAAGCCCCAGCCGAGCCAGAGCCAAGCGCCAAAGATAATTGATGCCACCATCGATGGTGTCATGATGGCATTATAGAGCTTGCGCTCCATTACTTTAAAACGCTCTTTGCTTACTGTGTCTTCTGACATCGCGTGATAAACGAACAGCCGAGGCAGGTAAAATATTCCGGCCATCCAGCAGATGACGGCGATAATGTGTAACGATTTAATCCATAACATTGTGCGAGGCTATCATGCTCGAGCTGACTAAATGTCATCGATAGGCAACTTGAGTAAAAAATATTGACCTTTATGTAATCCAAAATTGAAGAACTTGCATCTAAACAGTAGTGGTTTTAAGAATGAAATCTCAAACGGAGTAAGAAATGAAAAATGTATTAGTAGGTTTGGCCGTAGCGGCGACCCTTGTGTCGCCACTTTTAATCTCGTCACCGGCTTTGGCATGGGGTGATAATTGTGAGTTTTCACGAGATCTTGAACGCGAGTTGAGCTTAACTGATTCGGCACTATTAACCGTTGTGGCTGGCGCTGGCAAACTGGTAATTGTCGGTGAAGCTGATAGACAAACTGTTTTGATTGAAGCGAAGCTGTGTGCTGAACGTGAGTCGCAGTTAGCTGATATGGACGTTAGTTCCAAGTTAGAGGGCGATGTCACCCACATACAAACTGAGTTTGCTAAGGGCCGCTTGTGGGGCACCGATAGCGACGGTGCATCGATTGCTTTAACTTTGTATGTGCCGACCAACGCCAGACTGGACGTCACTGACAGCAGCGGTCGAGCGCGAGTAGAACGTGTCGCCTCGCTGGTGATGGTTGATTCGTCGGGAGCGCTTAGTATAGAAGACGTAGCCGGCAATGTGACGGTTGAAGACTCCTCTGGCTCGATACGCATCGAACGGATTGGCGGCAATGTGTCGGTAACCGATAGCTCGGGTTCGATCGAGGTTGACGAGGTTGGCGGTGACTTTACGGTCGAGGTTGATAGCTCGGGTAGCATTGAAGCCGAGGAAATTAAAGGCAATGTATTGATTCGACGCGACAGCAGCGGCTCTATTAATGTTTATCAAGTGGGCGGTGACTTTACCGTTGGCAGCGACTCGTCGGGCGTGATTGAGCATAAAAATGTTGCCGGCAAGGTTAGCTTGCCGAACTAGCCATTACTCGGTATGCAGTGCTTACTCGCCGAGAGATAGATAATCTTCTAGCATGTTGTTGACCATGTTGTGGCCGAAGGTTGTTGGGCGAATTCGATTTGGCTCGATCTCGATAAGACCTTCGCCTTGGTGCTTGTCTAATAAAGGTTGGATTGTCTTTAGGCTTAGGTTACAACGCGAGGTGAAGGTGTCTATCTCAAAGCCGTTATTTAAGCGCAAGGCGTTCATCATGAATTCAAATGGCAGTTGCTGAGTCGCCACGGTTTCAGCGGCGCCGACTTTGTTAGCTCTGCTGATATAAGTGTTCGGGTGCTTAATTTTCCAGGCTCGCGACACATCTCCGTTTGCTAATGTCAGCTTGCCATGAGCGCCAGCTCCGATGCCGAGGTAGTCACCGAATTGC
>JBLHXJ010000200.1:0-5365 GCA_047629535.1 Arenicella sp.
CGACACTTATAACTCGATCAATGGCAGGAGTCCAAAGCGTCTGCGTGAAGATTTCTGTGGCACCTGTTTGATGTCAGGCTTTTGGGCTAACTTGGGCAATGACTTCACCACCGAGTCTTATGATATTGACCCAGAGCCACTCGCTTGGGGTTTAAAACATAACCTCAAACCACTGGGCAAAGCCGGCAAGCGCGTTAGCCAATATGAGGAAGACGCACGCAACCCTAGCCGCCGTGCGCCCGATGTTCGATGTGCGCAAAATTTCTCATATTGGATATTTAAACAACGCTCAGAAATGCTCGATTATTTTAGGCGCGTCTACGCTGACCTAGCGACCGATGGCATTTTTGTCTGTGACTTGCACGGGGGGCCAGAGAGCATTCAGGAACTCGAAGAAGAAACCGAGATGGATGATAAAAGCTTCACCTATGTTTGGGATCAGGACGCAATTAACCCAATCACCGGGGATGCACGCTTACACATTCATTTTCGCTTCCCAGACGGCACAGAAATGACCGACGCCTTTACCTATGAATGGCGACTTTGGGGCTTGCCTGAACTTCGTGACATTATGCTAGAAGCTGGTTTTAAAAGCGCTGATTGCTATTGGGAGGGCACCGACGAAGATGGCGAAAGCGGCGACGGCATATTCACTAAAACTGAATTAGGTGAAGCCTGTTTATCCTACGTCGCATATCTTGTCGCTACGAAGTAGTCGCTGAGAATCAGTCAGAGCGCATAAATTTTAGAAATGGAGAAACATAGATGAGTAAGATTATTTTCATCATTCTAGTTGTAGGATTGATCGCTGTTGCCAGAAAATCTAGACCGGGATCAGACAAAGTGGGCACAAGCTTACTTTCTCAAGCAAAGCAAATGCCAGAACCCAAGGTTCTCAAGGTAGCTAGTTTCAATATCCAAACAGGCAAGAACCTAAAAGGCAAACGTGACCTTCTAGCCAGTGCTCGGGTAATCGCCGCTGCCGATTTAGTCGGCGTTCAAGAGGTCTATGCCGCTGGCTTTGATGGCTTCTCAGGCCTAAGTTCAGGTCAGACAGAGCGCCTCGCAAAAGTCGGTAAATTTGGCTGGCTGTTCAGCGCCACAGGCGAACGGTGGTTTCGCGAACATCGCGGTAATGCAATCTTAAGCAAGCTGCCAGTAGGCGATTGGCGCGTGAAGATGCTGCCCGACCAATCAGGTAAAAATTTTCGTAATATGACCATCGCGCAGGTTCATTGGCAAGGCGAAAGCTTTCATTTCATCAATACGCATTTACACACTCGTGGAGGGCGTGAAGATCAACTCGAGCTTGTATTGCAAGAATTTGCTAAGTACCCTCGTGCTATTTTACTCGGTGACTTCAATAGCCTAGCGACCACAACCGCCTTGGCTAACGCACTCAAGGATATCGAAATCACCGACGCCGTGTTTGCGGCGGGATTAGATTTAGAAAATCGCGACCGTATCGACTGGATACTTACCAAAGGCTTCAAAGTGGAAACCGGTGAGATGTTAGAAAAAGGTGTTTCTGATCACCCCTATTACCAAGTTAGTTTGAGCTACAGCTAAACTTGTGAAAAAGTCGACGGCGAAAAAAAGCGCTGGCGATAAAGAAGCAATACACTTAGATATAAGCCGCATTAATAATGACAGTTGCGTTTTTTTTCGCCGTATGAGTTTGTAATCTTTGCTCAGCGTTTGTTTTATAAAAAGGTCTCTCTAGAAATATTGGAGAGGCCTTTTTTTATTGTGCGACAATGCGATAGCTAGCGGTTAAAGCGACTCATTATAATAAATCAAGAGGTCTAATAAAAGTGAAGCACCCACTTAGAAATGACGTTCAAGGTCTTAGGGCCATCGCGGTTCTGCTAGTCTACGCATCGCATTCCGGTTTCACATTGCTGTCTGGAGGATTCATAGGCGTTGACGTATTCTTTGTGATATCTGGCTACGTAATTACACTCAGCCTGCTGAACGAGTATGCCGGTTCGACTGATATAAAGATAACACGATTTTATGCGCGGCGATTTATTCGCCTAATCCCTGCGCTATTCTTTGTTCTACTGATAAGCAATCTAATCGCAGTATTGCTGCTCTCTCCGTTTGAACAACTCTATAATTACCCGGGCTTAAATAGCGCTATCGTGTGGTTAAGCAACTTCTATTTTCTTAATTTAGATGGCGGGTATTTTGACATTTCTGCTTCAGAGTATTTATACATCCACACTTGGTCTTTAGGCGTCGAAGAGCAATTCTACCTAGCGTGGCCGCTTTTAATTTTATTCGGACTTGGCTACTTCGCTAAAAGCGCCAACACAAACCGTATAGAAAAAGTATCGGCACTGATTTTATGGGTTGGGATTATATCCTTTTTGACCTCAATGGCGTTAACCGCGGCAGGAGATAACAACCGAGCTTTTTACATGATGCCGGCTCGGGCTTGGCAATTTGCGATAGGAGCCTATATTGCCGTAAACCACTTTAAGAAAACACTGGTCGATAGTCATCAAGGTGAGGCAAGTAAAACCCTACGTAATATCGTCGCTAGCTTAGGCCTAACTCTTATAATTGGGTCTGCCTATCTATTCAGCGACGATCTGGCGTATCCGAGCTGGCGGGCTCTTGTGCCAACCATCGGAACGGCTATGCTAATTGCCTTTCAATGGAAAAATAATAGCTCTACGATTGTTGCTAAAATTCTTTCATCTGCCTCTTTAGTCTGGCTAGGAGCCTTATCTTACTCTTTCTATTTATGGCATTGGCCGGTACTATATTTTCAATCTAGAGTCGACCAAACAATTTCAGTTGTCGATTCTATAAGCGCTTTTTTATTGGTGGTTTTGTTATCAGCGACAACCTACTACTTGGTCGAAAATCCTCTCCGAAATAGGCTAAACCGAGTCAGCCGTTGGCGGGCTATAGGACTATTTAGTTTGCTAACTCTCGCTATGTTCGGCAGCGCGGTTGCATCAAAATCATATACCATGCAACACATAGGTGATGCAGATCAACAACAGATAATAGCCAAAAGAAACCTCATGGCTGCGGCTACGGTTTATGCAGCTGGGTGCGATTCTTGGTATAAGTCTGCCGAATTAATGCCTTGCGTGATAACTCCCAACAACCAAGAGTTTGACCAAGAGATGTACCTCATCGGCGACAGTATTGCGACGCAATGGTTCTCGGTAATTGGGGAGTACTATAAAAATAGGAATTGGCGCGTCACTATACTTACAAAATCATCGTGCCCTATGGTCGACCAACCTTTTTTCTACAAGAGAATCAAGTCTGTTTACACCGTTTGCGACAACTGGCGAAGCTCGGTTATTAAACTAATTTCTGAAAACAAGCCGGCTGTGGTTATCCTTGGGGGCTCATCGTCGTATCCCTATAATCGTCAACAATGGCTAGCCGGCAGTCACTCGGTTGTTGGCGAATTAGCCAAATCAAGCAAACAGATTGTGTTGTTGGGCGAATCAGGTGGTTTAGGCTTTGATGGCCCACTTTGTTTGGCTAGAGAGTCATGGCAGAATAGGTTTTTTCCACAGAAAACCAGCAGCGCGTGCAAAAGTAAATGGCGAGAACCTGAATCACTCGAGTGGCTCAGACAAGTTACCCAAGGGTACGACAACGTCGAGTACCTAGATTTTAACGATTTAATTTGTGCCGATAATTGTTACGCTCAGATCGGCGACTTAGTGACCTTTCGTGACTCTCAACACATTACTTCCGAATACGTTGAGGCGTTATCACCTAAGGTGCTTGAGAGATTAAACACGCTAGTCGAGATTCGTTAAACTGAGGCTAGACTCAACGATGCCTTAATTGACCCGCTGTACCTCTAAGCTAAAGATGTCTAGAGACGGCTGAGGTATTAATAGAAGTAAAGCTTTAGCGATTAAACGCCTCGAGCTTACGCTTATAGCTGCTACGATCGGTGGTGTCATTAGCTAAGCGGAGAGCTTGAACTAAATACTGCCGAGATTGCGCGGCATTACCTTTTGCATAGCTGGCATCACCTGCTAGTAGATAAACTTGGTGCAGGTCAGGAGCCAATTGCAACGCGTGCTGGTAGAAAGAAACGGCTTTGTCATAGTCTCCATTATCGAATGATTTCTTACCTGCTCTAACCCATGGCCAAGGATGGTCTACGACTTTAGAAGATTTGCTTCTAGCCAACTGGCTCAGGTCGACCTGACGAGATTGACTATCCAATAAGGCGGTATAATTACCTATGAAGGTAGGCCCTTTATCGAAATACTTAGCTCCGTGCAGGTAAATTTCTTCAGCTTTTGCCAAATCACCTCGTTTACGATGCAATATGCCCATGGTGTTTAGCGCCGATGCATTCTGTTGGTAGATATCTAAGGCTCGAGAAGCGTATGAAAACGCTGAATCTATATCATCACTGGATAATTTCTCGACCGCCAAGTTGCTATAGAACAAGGACCGTTGATAATTCGTACTTACATTATCAACGTAACTGAGCCCATCAGTTTGATAATAATCGATACGCACCCGAGAAACTGACGAAAAAGTGCCTCCCTCGGTCGGTTCAGATCGAAGCACAGCACGAAGGTGATCTGAGGTAACTAACATGCCCTGGTCAATGCTGTAAATTGGATTTTGATCAAGCAACTGATAGCTTACGTCCACGCCGGCTAAGTCAGCAAATGCGGTAGTCAAAACCGTTAGTGATAAACAGTTGCCACTTTTGCTGGCCAACGACTCTCGAGTAGTAAGAGTCTTATCCGAAAAGGTAAACTGATCGAGAATAAGTCCCATGTAGGTTGCGACTTGCACATGACGAGGCGTCGCTACAAATTTAGGATTGTTTAAAAATTCAAAGAAGTCCGCTTTCTGCTCTGCATTGAGGTGAAAAATTCGCTCCTCACTAATCACCGTTGATGGATCAAAGAGTTGCTGATTGAATGTCGGTAAAAGGTGATTACTTGTGGCTATGCTAATCTGCGCGTTTTGTTGAGTGGTCGCGCAGCCAATCAAGACAAATGAAAGAAGCATTAAAACAATCGATAGCTTAAACATAAAATTCTCTCATTGGCCTCTATTTGCCAGTATATCGTTACTCATTAAGGTGCCAATTTGATTAGTCTCAAGGAATTGTATATCTCGGTTGGCCATGTCAATTGCAGAATTGACGTCATCGAGATTGTAAATCGCCCACTGCCATCTCCCGCGCCAGATATCCTCATCATTACGTGGCAGGCTTTCTACGTCACAAAATAGAAAATCAGGCCTTAAGTGTTCTAATATTTCTCTACTCTCGTCGTTCCAGGCGGGCAAAACCCAGCCTGTTCTCATTGATGAAATATTTCGAGTGTATTCAATTACTTCATGATTAAAC
>JBLHXJ010000201.1:0-5358 GCA_047629535.1 Arenicella sp.
TGGTAGAACGAGGTCAATCAATTCAAGGTGGCCTTGATAACGTGGTAAGTAAAAGCCGTGGCACCTTGGAAGACCGAGTAGAAGAACTTAAGTCACGCTTTGGTGGCGGTTTGTCTTCATTCGTGGACATTCCAGAGCGCTTACGTGAAGCCGCTGAGAAAGTTGAAGAGATCAGCAAGAAGCTTCGCAATAAGAAATAGGCTTCTAAGGCAGTAACAAAAAGGGCGCTATGAGTTATCTCATAGCGCCCTTTTTTAATAGCCTGATTTTCTCGACCCTGCCGGTAACTCTGTTAACTGTCAAACAGCAGGGTCATGGTCTATGGCTGTTTTACTGATTACCTAGCAAACAAACGAGAGATAACTCTTTTGGCGCGAAATATAGAACGAATAATCACATTCCCCTCCAGTTGCCGTACCCGTTCTGCTTGAGCGTCAAGAGCTTGCATTAGGTTTTTGGTATGTTCTTTGTGGGCTTTTTTTGACTCATGAATACTCAGCTGTAAGGATTGCCTATGTTGATCGATATTGCTTAGTTTGGCAGACAGGTACTCTATCTCAGCTTGCTTAGTATCAAGTACGCCTACTTGTCGGAATAGGGCGACATTTTGTTCACTGACTGCTTTGCTAAGCGTTGCCAGTGACATGTCATAGTATTGATTGTGCAGAAGCGCGAAAGTCACCTCTATGCGATCAGCGGCTTCTAGGTTCACCACATCCGTAAGGTCGAATAGAAAATGGGGGTCTTCGTTTAGTGCGATAAAATAGGCTTCTTTATTATTGTCTTCTGAAACTGAAATATTTAAGTTTTCAGAGGCATTGGCAATCTCGATTGCTGACTCTAATTGCCAAATAATAGAACTATCTTTTGACAATAATCTGACCGATGAAAACTTGAATAAACCCATGCTGGCAATCGGGTCGATGCGAAGAATGCTCTTACCGACAACAATGCTCGGAGCAGTGTTACAAAGGATCTGCTGTTCACTGCTGGCGTTCCACGACATGAAGACACTATTATGCTCATCGACAATGCCAGCGTGATCACTCCAGCTTACCTGACAGGCAGGTTGCAAGCGTTGTGGAACTGGCTCGCCATCAAAGGTTTGTAGCAGTGCGTACTGGATGGATTTGTTGCGAAAGCTAACGCCAATTTGGCGTTGAATTAGTTCTTCCATGGCAACCAATTTAGTCAGCTCTTGGTGACTATTTATACTTTCCATATAGTGCAATACAAACAAGCTAATGGTTGATAATCCGGTTTGTTTGGCGAGTTCTTGCAACAACGGTTTGTTCTCAAAAGCAAACCAAAACAGTGCTCTGAATAGTACGAAGTCTGCCCCAAACTTAGCGTCGACAACCCACTCAGGGTCGATAATGTGGAAGCTTCGGTCCTCCGTCTGTTGAGCAACAATAATGTTGAAAGGCAAAACGTCGTAGGCTCGAGAGCTGAAATCTTGTTTTTTTTCGAACTGTGTTAGCCACTCTGAATATTCTCTTACTAATTCATTTAGGTTGCCCGCAGGGTTGTCAGAGAGTAGTGCCGATAGCCATTCATCCAGCAGTAAAGTACCGCTTTGAAATTCTTGAACTTCGATGCTTTGGCTCAGCTTGATCTTTGAATCGCCGTAGCTGTCAGCGCTGTAGTTAGGGTGAACTGGAGTTTTGGTAACCTGATTTGAGCCGGCAATGCATTGTGTGGTTGTCCTCCATTGAGGCTGTCTTCCGGCACCGGAGAAATGTGCGAAGTCGTTATCACAAAGTTGTCGCGACCTCATCGCAGAGGCACTTGCAATCATCACAAAGCGTGTGGCCAGATCAAACACGTTGCCACGCTCGTGGTGTAAGTTTTTGAACAATAGATACTCGTTTATATTGGCGTTGCCAATCCCGCCAAGGCGGTTGAAATGATTCAAGGCATGCGGATTCTTTGATAGGTATTGCTTAGATAGTAGATTGGCTATGGATCTTGATTGCGAAAAACTAGCGTACGCGTCCCAGTGTAGAAATCCTGCAATTTTGAGTGCCTTGTCCAGCTCGCTTTCAGTAAAGTCGCTAAGCACTTCATTTTCGTATAGCTGGCGATAGGCTGTAATGTTTGAGCCAGGTGATGTCCACTTATTTAAGCGATCTCGATTGCGCGCATTGACTACTAATTGGCCGGTGTTGTTAAGAGCTAAGTGAAGTGTTTGAAGTAACTCGGATTGACCCTGCTTAGTCAGGCCGAGGTCTTCGAGTTGACCGACGATGATCAGGTCATAGCTTTTTTCAGCAAAGGAGAGCGAGCCTATATCTTCAGAGATATAATTGATGTTGCTAAACTCAGCGCATCGTTTAGCCGCGAGTTTAGCCTGTCCGAGATCAATTTTGAGACTGTCGATAGTCTTTACTTTATCCGCTAGAAAGTGGCTTACGCCGCCAAAATCTTGGGTGAGGTCAAGGGCGCGGCCTACGCTCTCTAGGTTAAAGCTAAGTAGGAAGTTGACAGGGGCCGGCGACAGAGCGATACGCAGCTCGTCGGTGAGTAATAACTTCTCGATCTCTATTGAAAATAAAGATAGATCGCTGGCGTTATCGTAAGAATCGTTAACCGCGCCTTGTATATAGCTAGAAAGTTTAGAGTCGCGAATCTGCGTATTAGTATTCTGATATACGCCGTTGGCCAAGCTGAGCCGAGGGTTTAACTCGAGTAATTCTGAAAAGACCTCAGTCTGCTGGTCTAATGGTTGTTCTGGGTTTTCGTTTGACACGGGCGCACCTAAAATGAGTCGCGGTTAATTTACCAAGAGATAAGTCTTAATCTTATCTCTTGGTAAACGACTTTAATAGGCTTGATTCACGGTCAGGCCTGATTTGCGTACTAGACCGGCAGATAGTCTAAATTGTCTATATTGCTAAGCGTCAGTCGCTGTTTTCTTAGTTTCTACTTTAGTTTCTAGATTACTTGCTACTTGCGTTTTCACTAAGCTCAAAGACTTCACTACTTTGCGTTTAGGGTGAGCCGCTCGGCGACCACCACTGGCTACCGAGTGATCAATTTCGTCAATTAAACGATTAAGCGTTCGGCTTATATGTGTTTGAATTCTAATCCGTTCGATTTTTGGCCAAGTCGCACGTTCGCCCTCACCGAGCAACTCCATTACCTGTTCTGAAGAACGCGCAGCCAAGGCTTGAGTCGGACTCAAAAAACGGCTAGGAGGTAATATGTTTATGTCACCAGTGTAAGTCTGAGATACCAATGAGATATAACCATTGATTAGTTTGCTTGCGTATGAGTCTTGATTAAACGGACGCTGCATTAAATGCGATGCCGCCAAGGCCCAATCTTTCATTGTTTTGAGGGCGGTATTGCTAACCGTTGATACCAAGCCACTATTACTTTTCTCAGCCTTTAAAAACGGTAAAACTAATGGGTTTGTTTGGCTAACAATAAAGTGATTGACGCCATACAGGCGAGACAAACGCTTCATCGGCAAGTCGTCGCTCATCGACCCATCAACCCATTTACGTTGCGGCAAATAAGGCACGCGGTCGCCTTTCACATTTCTCGCTGCCAACGATACAGGCGGAAAAACGCCAGGTATGCAGCAACTGGCTAATACCGCTTCACGTAACATTACGTTGGGTGAGGTGATGGCATTAAGCAGTCGCGATTTTTGGTGGCGCTCAAACGGCGCAACCGAAATATTGATTTTTAGGCCCGATACCTGATAAGCCTCTTCAAAGGTCACGTCAGGAATTAGTTGCTCGATGATTTTCATCAAATCGTTTTTGCGAAGGTTTCGTCTTTTACCAGGGGCGAGATTGCGAATAATATTCTTCATCTCGTTTTCAAACTCTAAAAATTCGGGTTCGAATATTTCGCCTAATTGTTCTGCTTTGCGACTACCGGCAACGGCCGCGATCAAGGCGCCGCCGCTGGACCCTGAAATGACGTCGGGTATCAGGTCTTGTTCCCACAGCGCTTTGAGCACGCCAACGTGGAAAAATAAATAGGTTCCTGAGCCACTAAACATTAATGCCGATTGGCCAAAGCAGAGATGTGCGCGATTAAAGAAATCGATTTTCTCGCGTATGCTAACGCCTTTTAATTTTGGCTTGGCTAAATATTCTAAGGCCGAAGAAACCTCGTCAACATAGTCGACCACCATTTGCTTGGTGCCGAACTTGGCTTTATTGTAAAGCGAAGAGCTACCCATGCCCCCAAGATTGCCATGAATACCTTCATTCAGGGTGAACAGAATCGCGTGGTTGTCGCCGGTCGTACGCATTGACTTTAAGGCGTCTAATCGGCGGCGTATAGCAGCATGGTCATAGCGCCGGCTCTTTTCATTCTGCTTCCAGCGTTGTAAGCCGTTACGTTCATCGTAGGCGATAGCCGCTGACTGCCACTCATTGTAGGTTTCGGCCTCGGCCATTTTTCGCTCAAGAGCTTTTGACATAGTAATTTCCCCAAGATTTTTCTCGCCCTTATTAACCCTTTACCGAGTTCGAACTGCGGGCGATGTATTTAGGCCTATGGCGGCCTTATGTTGTTTTTATTGATAGGTTTGACTGGGCGTTGACCTAAGGCAAAGCCGGCTACATTCTATTTGTTCACTTTCTTTTTACGGTTAATATTTTCATATAGCTCGATAAATTCTAGTGTAACTTTATGTTTTGGATCTAAGAACGCCAAGGGTGTATGCGATGCATGTGATTCTTTAACTTTAATCGATGACGAAATAAACGGCTTAAGCATCTTGAAGTTAGCTTCGACAAGCTCGTCAACCGCTTGCTGTGGTAGCTTTGCGCGCGCTTGGAACTGATTTACTACCACGCCTTCTATTTCAAGCTCGGGGTTATGATCTTCAATTATCTCCTCAAGATCTTCCATCAGATCGATCATCGCATCACGAGCGAATACATCGCAGTCATAGGGCAAGATGCATCTATCCGCCGAAATCAGCGCTGATAGCGTGAAGAAATTGAGTGCAGGCGGCGTATCAATATAGATTTCGTCAAACTCTTGATGCAAATTATTGAGAAAATCGCGTAGCTTGTAAATTTTGTGTTTGGCTTCAAGTTTGGCTTCTAGATCGACCAATGAATGGCTTGCGGAGATCAACCAGAGGTTATCAAAGGTTGTTTTTCGGATGTAGTCTTCAGAAGTGAATTCTCGATAGTTGCGCGAGATGGTCGACTCCATGAACTCGGCAATGCCGACCACATTGTCCTTGCCACTATGGCCTAAGTAACTAGTTGTGTTGGCTTGAGGGTCAAGGTCAACAACCAATACTTTTTTGCCCTTGCTGGCAGCGACGGCGGCTAAGTTGCAAGTAATTGTAGACTTACCCACACCGCCTTTACGGTTAAATAT